>SLSF01000189.1 GCA_007130605.1 Gemmatimonadota bacterium
GCCCCACTCGGTCGTTGGTTCGCCTCGACGTAGCGCAAGGCTATGTCTTCGACGAACCGCCTACGATTGAGGCCCCTGGGGCTCCCAACGGTGGCGCCCTGCCCTTCTTCAACGGCCTTCTTGCTCTTACCTGGATCCCCGGACCCGGGAGCACGATGATTTACCGTATCCTGGCCGACATCACCCTGGTCGCACACTTCGCGTTCATCCTCTTCGTGGCCCTGGGAGGCCTGCTGGTGGCCCGGAGGCGCTGGGTGGCGTGGATCCACATCCCCACCGCCCTCTGGGGTGCCCTCATCACCCTCGTCGGATGGACCTGTCCCCTCACGCCCCTGGAAAACCACTTCCGACGGCTGGGCGGGCAGGCCGGGTACACCGGGAGCTTCATCGAGGCGTACCTCATCTCCGTCATCTACCCCCGGGGGATCTCGGAACGGGGGTGGCTCGCTCTGGGCATCGGGGTCGTGGTGGTGAACCTCGTCATCTACGGGTGGGTCCTCCATCGGGGCAGGAAGGCGAAAGGATAGAAGGCCGTGGAAGAAGGGCGGAGACCGGCGGAACGGAGTCTTGCCTGTCCTGCCCCGACTGCGGCTGCGCCCCGTTCGCGGACTTGCGTCGCGCCGGGGCGAGTGGTCAATTGAGATTCGAGTCTCACCTGGCCTGCATCATCCATTGCACGGAGTGCCCCGCATGTCATCCCGCTCCCCTCGAGGTCGACCCTGGTCTGGATTCGGCGCGTTCACGCTCCATGGAATCGCGGGACTGCTCCTGATCGCCCCCCTCGTGACTCCGGCGGCCTCCCTTTCCGGACAGGAGGTCCGCCCCGAGGACGCGCTCGAGGTGACCCGCCTGGTGGTGGAGCCGCAGCACGTGGAGGTGGCGGTCGGCGAGCGGGTGCCCCTCTCGGTGAGAGCGCTGGACGCCGATGGCAACGACCTGAACCCCCCGATCGTCATCCAGGGGGTCCGCAACGGAGTCGAGGGCATCGACGGTGAACTCCTGGGGATCGGGGTCGGTAAGTACGAAGTGAGAGTCGCCGTCATCCCTCCAGAGGGAAGTGACATGGATCCGCCCGTGGCCACGGTCTCGGTCGAGGTCGTCTGGCCCCCCATCGCCGAAGTCCGCGTGGAGCCCCGGGAGGGCCGCCTCTTCACCGGCACCCACGTCCGGTTCACGGCGGTGGGTCTGCACGCCGACGGCACGGAGCGGGCCTACCCCTCCATCGAGTGGAGGAGCTCCGATCCGGCCGTAGCCCGGGTCGATCGTCATGGGATGGTGGTCGTGACCGGTGAGGGCCCCGTCGAGATCATCGCCGAGGTCGACGGCACCGGGGGCCGCTACGCGCAGACGGTGACGGCTCTGCCCGAAGGCTCGCTCGAACTCGATTCCGGCCAGGAGAGAGCGTACACGGGGGACGTGGTCTTCTTCGAGCCGCGCCTGGTCTCCGAGGGAGCGAGTCCGACGGCCGATGAGCTCCCGATCCGCTGGAGCTACACCTACACCCCGCACGACTCCATCGGGACTCCGGGGGCAGCAGCCCAGGTCGAAGACGGGGAGTTCGTGGCCCAGTTCCCCGGCACCTACACGGTCTGGGCGCAGGCCGGGCACCTCACGGCCTTTCGCTCCATCGAGATCGAGAGCCGGCAGGTGGTGCGGCGGATCGAGGTGCTGGGCCAGGGCCGGGTCTCGCACCGTCGGACCTCGGACTTCTGGGTGTTCGAGGGGGTCGACGGACGGGACTACTCGGTGACGGGGACCTGGGGATCCGACGGCTTCTCGTATTTCTGGGATGTCACCGATCCCGGGAACCCGATCCTGACCGATTCGATCCAGGTGGACGCTCGTACGGTGAATGACGTGAAGGTCTCGCCCGACGGGCGCTATGCGACCCTGACCCGCGAGGGGGCGTCGGATCGTCGTAACGGGGTGGTGATCCTCGACATGGCCGAGCCGGCTCACCCCGTAATCGCCATCGAGTTCGACGAGGGGCTTACCGGCGGGGTGCACAATGCCTTCCCGCAGGACGACTACCTCTACGTGCTGTCGGGAGGGGAGCGCTACCTCATCGTGGACATGTCCGACATCTACGCGCCGCGAACGGTGGGCGAGGTCGACATCCCCGGTTCGCGAATTCACGATGTGTGGGTCCACGACGGGATCGCCTACTCGGCGGAGTGGCGGACCGGGATCGTGCAGGTCGATGTGGGCAACGGGCGATGGGGCGGATCGCCCGAAAATCCGGTGGTCGTGAACACCTACGCGCTCCCCGGGGGCAACACCCACGCGGTCTTCCCCTATTACCAGGAGGAGACCGGGCGCTTCTACATCTTCGCCGGGGACGAGGTGATCGGACGGCGGGGCTTCGCCCTCGAGGGGGGCATGAACCGGGCCCCCTACGACCCGGATGTGCCAGGCAGTGGCACGCCGCGGAATACCGCCGGATACATCCACATCGTGGACTACACCGACCCCGAGAACCCGAAGAAGGTGGCCCGCTACCACGTGCCCGAGTACGGGACGCACAACATCTGGGTCGAAGACGACATCCTCTACCAGGCCTATTACGAGGGGGGGCTGCGCGTCGTCGACGTCTCCGGAGAACTGCGCGGGAACCTGTACACGCAGGGCCGCGAGATCGCCGTCTTCAAGCCCAATGATCCCATCGGCTACGTGTCCAATGCGCCGACCACCTGGAGCGCCATGCCCTTCAAGGGAAACATCTTCCTCTCGGATGCGAACTCCGGGCTCTGGTCGGTGCGTCTCCTTCCGGAAGGCGAGTTGATTCCCTGACGGGGAGGCGGCCCATGCCCAGCCTGATTCTCGCCTTTGCTCTTGCCCTGACCGCCGGGGCGGCAGCGCCGGACACGACGCTCGCTCGAGCCGAGAGCGACCCCACGGCCACCTACTGGGTCTACGTGGGGTCGGAGTCCGCGGACTTCCTTCACCGGATCCGCTTCGGGCCGGAGGGAGCTGTGGTCGAGGCGGAGTATTCGGTGGGCCACCTGTATCGGCAGTCCTCGGTCCCGGAGCTCTACTCCGAGAGCGAGGCGCCCCACGGAGTCGCGGTGGATGCGGATGCGGACATCGTCTACATGACCACCGGGCACGGGCTACCTGACGGAAAGCTGTGGGCGTTGGAAGCGGGGAGCGGGCGCCTCCTGGCAGACCCGGTGGATCTGGGCCGCTTTCCCGCGAGCCTCGACGTATCGCCCGACGGGGAATACGTGGCGGTCGCCAACTTCAACCTGCATGGCCGGATGGAGCCATCGAACATCTCGGTGGTCCGCACCGATGGGATGACCGAGGTGGGCCGGATCGAGACCTGCACGATGCCGCACGGGAGCCGCGTACACCCGACGGGCCGTCGCCACTACTCGGTGTGCATGATGGATGATCAGCTCGTGGAGCTCGACCTCCTGACCCTCCAGGTACGCCGTCGGTACCACCTGGCCGCGGGCGACGAGGGCTCCCTGGATCCCTCCGACCGGGGCCCGCACGATCCGAAGGGTCCCCACGCGGGCCATGCCATGGGGCATACGGCCTCGTGCTCCCCCACCTGGGTTCAGCCCACTCCGGACGGAGACTTCGTATGGGTCGCCTGTAATCGCTCCGACGAACTCGTCGAAATCCACCTCGAGAGCTGGACGCATCAGCGCCGTATTCCCACCGGGCGCGGCCCCTACAATGTGGATGTCACCGCCGACGGCCGGATCCTGGTGGTCACACTCAAGCAGGGCAACGCGGTCGAGTTCTTCGAGGTCGGATCGGGAACGCGTCTCGCACGTCTGCCGACCTCCACGCGCGTGGTGCACGGGATCGCCCTCTCACCCGATTCTCGATACGCCTTCATCAGTGTGGAGGGGATCGGGAGCGAGCCGGGAAAGGTCGACATCTTCGACCTGCGGGCGCTCGAGGTGGTGACCTCGGTCCCGGTGGGACAGCAGGCATCCGGGATCGCCTTCTGGAAGATGGAGCTACCGGAGCACCATCACTGAAACCGTGCATCGGCGAAGCATGGCGGTGGTCGTGCTACCCAGGATCAGGTGCCGGATCC
>SLSF01000120.1 GCA_007130605.1 Gemmatimonadota bacterium
CTCCCCATGCGGCTGAGCCAGGAGGGCCCCGGCACCGCCTGGTTCGACTGGACCGGAAATGGGCTCGACGACCTCTTCGTGGGGAGTGGCCGGGGCGGTGCCCTCGCCTTCTTCGAGAACCGCGGGGGCACCCTGCAACCGGCATCGCTCTCACCGGTGACCGACGAGGAGGCCTCCCTGGACCAGACGGGGATGGTCGCCTTCGAGGGGGCCGGGGGGGTTCGCCACCTCCTTGTGGGACTCTCGGGCTTCGAGGGCGCGGCCGGTGTCGGAGACGCCTCCGAGGTGCGCCACTACCGGGACGACGGCACGGGGGTGGAGCTCGTGGAGACCCTCGAGATTCCCGAGACCGCCATCGGGCCCCTTGCGGTGGCCGACTGGACGGGAGACGGGACGCTGGACCTCTTCGTGGGTGGACGGGTCACCCCGGGCCGGTACCCGGAGCCGACCCCCTCCTTCCTCTACCGGAATGTGGACGGAAGCTTCCAGCGGGACGATGCCGCGTCGGAGGCCCTGGCCGGGGTGGGGCAGGTCACAGGCGCCCTCTTCGCAGATCTCACCGGCGATGGCCGGGCGGAGCTCGCACTGGCCACCGATTGGGGCCCCGTCCGGGTCTTCGCCTTCGACGAGGGACGACCGGTGGAGCGCACCGAGGCGCTGGGCCTCGATGCCTGGACCGGGTGGTGGCGGGGGATCTCCGCAGGTGACTTCACCGGCGACGGGCGTCTGGACCTGGTGGTGACGAACCATGGCGAAAACTTCCATACCCGAACCCTCACGGATCGCCCCCCCCGACTCTACTTCGCCGATGTGGTGGGCGATGGTTCCCTGGACCTCATCGAGGGCTACCACGACCCGAAGCTCGAGATCTGGGTGCCCCGGCGCGGGCCCTCGATCCTGGCGGCCTCCATGCCCCACCTCCTGAACCGCAATCGGACCTACGCCGAATTCGCCGTCCGGGATCTGGACGAGATCGTGGGCCCCACCTTCGAGACCTTCGAGTACGTGGAGGCCAGCACCATGGAGCACATGCTCCTCCTGAACCGCGGAGACCACTTCGAGGCGCGTCCCCTTCCGGTGAAGGCTCAGTTCGCACCGGCCTTCGCGCCGGTGGTGGGCGACTTCACCGGCGATGGTCACCTGGACCTCTTCCTGAGCCAGAACTTCTTTGCCTACGAGCTGGAGACCCCCAGGAGTGACGCGGGCCGCTCCCTCCTCCTGGCGGGAGACGGATCCGGGGGCCTGGAGCCGGTTCCGGGCCATGAGAGTGGCCTCGTCGTCTGGGGAGAGCAGCGAGGTGCCGCCGCCGCCGACTGGACCGGCGACGGTCGCCTCGACCTGGTGGTGAGCCAGAACGGGACGTGGACCCGGGCCTTCGAGAACCGGGGGGCGGCGCCGGGGGTGCGGGTGCGCCTCGAGGGGCCCCCGGCCAACCCCCGGGGCATCGGCGCCGTGGTGCGTCCTCTCGACGGCGCGGGGGAGGCCGGCCCGGCCCGGGCAGTGACGGCGGGCAGTGGCTACTGGTCGCAGGACTCTCCGGTGACCGTGGTGACGGTCCCCTCGGGTGCGGTGACCGAAGTCCAGGTGCGCTGGCCCGACGGCACCGAGTCGGTGGTGTCGGTGCCCCAGGGTGCCACCGAGGTGACGGTGGCGTACGGGGGATCGGGATCATGACCCCCCGGGTGCCACGACTCTCCGGGGGGAGGGGGGGGCTTCGCGGGGCCTGCGGTGTTCTCATGGTGGTGGCACTCACGGGGTGCGAACTCGATACCGCGCCCCCGGTGGACGCCTCCACCCGGGCCATGGCCGAGGAGCTCCGGCAGCTCGCCGGTGGCCTCGATCCCGACCGGAACCAGTTCGCCAACACCCGGCAGGTGGAGGTCCTCACCGCCCGCCTGGACTCCCTCCGGTCCGCCGGCGAGGAGGGAACGACGGACTACATCTTCCTGGAGGGGGAGCTGGCCGACGCCCTCCTCTACGCCGGACGCACCCGGGAAGCCATCGAACGATACGAGCGGAGCCTCGAGGCCGTCCGCGACCGGCCCTTCATCTTCGGCTTCGATGCCGTCATCGGGATCAAGGAGGCGCTGGGACTCGCCTGGCTCCGCCAGGGTGAGGAGGACAACTGCCTCCTGAACCATACCTCGGCGTCGTGCATCCTCCCCATGGAGGGTGGGGGGATCCACGAGCTCGAGGAGGGGTCCCGCCAGGCCATCCACTACTTCACCGAGGTCCTGGAGGCCCGACCGGGGGATCTGAACACCGGCTGGCTCCTGAACATTGCGTACATGACCCTGGGGGAGCATCCCCACGGGGTCCCCGAGCAGTGGCTCATCGAGCTTCCCCGGGAGAACCCCGACACCCCCATCCGGCCCTTCTTCGAGATTGCGCCCCTCCTGGGCCTCGATGTGACCGGTCTCTCGGGGGGAAGCATCGTCGAGGACTTCACCGGCAACGGCTACCTCGACGTGATGGCATCGTCGTGGGGCCTCCGTGACCAGCTCCGCTTCTTCGAGAACCGCGGAGACGGCACCTTCGTCGATCGCACTGACGAGGCCCGGATCCATGGCATCACCGGAGGGCTGCAGCTCGTCCATGCAGACTATGACAACAGTGGCCACCCCGATGTCCTGGTGCTGCGGGGTGCCTGGATGAGTGCCGACGGCCGGCACCCCAACTCCCTCCTCCGGAACAATGGCGACGGCACCTTCACCGATGTGACGGTGGAGGCGGGACTCGACCGGCGGGCTCCCACCCAGACGGCAGGGTGGGCCGACTTCAACGGAAATGGCCTCCTGGACCTCTTCATCGGAAATGAGAGCCAGCCCGGCGAGGACCTTCGCTCGGAGTTCTACAGGAACAATGGCGACGGGACCTTCACCGAGATCTCCGCCGAGGTCGGTGTCGAGGTGGCCGCATTCGTGAAGGGTGTGGCGTGGGGCGACTACACCAACAATGGGCGACCGGACCTCTACCTCTCGGTCATGCAGGGCCCCAACCTTCTCTTCCGGAACGATGGACCCGACCCCGACGGGGGCTGGCGCTTCACCGAGGTGGCCGCCGAGGCCGGAGTTCAGGCACCCGACTTCGGTTTTCCCGCCTGGTTCTTCGACTACAACAACTCGGGGCACCTCGACCTCTTCGTCTCGGCCTACCGGATCGCGGAGGGCGATCTGGCCCGCGAGTACCTGGGGATGCCCATCGGGGGGGAGTACCCCCGTCTCTACCGGAACGAGGGCGACGGGACCTTCACCGATGTGACGGAGGAGGCGGGGCTCCGGAAGGTCCTCTATACCATGGGATCGAACTTCGGCGACCTGGACAATGACGGGTACCTGGACATCTATCTGGCCACCGGGGATCCGGATTACCGGACCCTCATGCCGAACCGGATGTTTCGGAATGTGAACGGGGAGCGCTTCGAGGAAGTGACCACCACCGGACGCTTCGGGAATATCCAGAAGGGCCACGGGGTGTCGTTCGCCGACTTGAACCACAATGGGCAGCAGGATCTCCACGTGGTCATGGGGGGGGCACTCGAGGGAGACGTCTACCAGAATCTCTTTTTCGAGAATCCCGGGACCGATCATGGGTGGCTTGCCCTCCAGCTCGAGGGGGTGGAGTCGAACCGTTCCGCCATCGGGGCCCGGGTCCGGGTGGACCTTCGGCTTCCCGATGGTGGGGAGCGGAGTGTGCACCGGATGGTGAGCGCCGGGAGCTCCTTCGGGGGGAATCCCTTCCGGGTCCATGTGGGGATCGGCGAAGCGGTCTCGGTGGAAGGAGTCGTCATCGAGTGGCCCGGAAGCGGACTCGTCGAGGCGTTCGGCGAGGTGGAAGCGAACCGGATCTACCGTGTAGTAGAGGGGGAGGGGACGCTCGAGCCCCTGGAGCGTCCCTCATTCGGGTATCCGCTGGATCACGGAGGGCATTGACCATGTCGACGACCACATTGGGGCACCGGTGGGAAGGAAGCGCGAAGGGAGGGGCGTTCCGAAGGGGATGGGGCCGGCCCACACGCCTGCCCGGCCTCCTCCTCCTCCTCCTC
>SLSF01000046.1 GCA_007130605.1 Gemmatimonadota bacterium
ACCAGGCCAGTTCATGACGTGGACCATCGAGGACGCACGGGATCTCTACAATGTCGACGGGTGGGGCGTCGGCTACTTCCACATCAATGAGGCGGGGAACCTGGCGATCCACCCCACCCTCGAGGAGGAACGGGGACTCGACCTGCACCAGATCGCCACCGACCTGGAGGCCCAGGGGCTCGGCCTCCCCCTCCTCCTTCGCTTTCCCGACATCCTGCGGTCCAGGATCGAGACCCTGGTGACCCGCTTCGCCATCGCCATGGAGGAGTACCGCTATGACGGGGGGTACACCCTGGTCTATCCCATCAAGGTGAACCAGCAGCGCCAGGTTCTCCAGGAGCTGGTGGAGGCGGGCGAGGCGCACGGGCTCGGCCTCGAGGTGGGGAGCAAGCCGGAGCTCCAGGCGGTCCTCGCCCTGGGGGATCGCGCCGACCACCTCATCATCTGCAATGGCTACAAGGACGAGGAGTACCTCTACCTGGCCCTCATGGGGCAGAAGCTCGGCCACGAGGTCATGATCGTCATCGAGAAGATCTCCGAGGTCGACCTCCTCCTGAAGCTCGCCGACGAGATGGGGGTCCAGCCCACCGCAGGGGTGCGGATCAAGCTCTCGGCCGCCGGGGCGGGGCGGTGGTCCGACACCGCGGGCGAGAAGAGCAAGTTCGGGCTCTCGGCTTCAGAGCTCATGCGGGTGGTGGAGAAGCTGCGAGTGGCGGGGCGCACCGACATCCTCCGGATGCTCCACTTCCACCTGGGCTCCCAGATCCCCGACGTCCGGAACATCAAGGAGGCCATGACCGAGGTGGCCCGCTACTACGTGGAGTTCCGACGCCTGGGCATCGACGTGACCCATGTGGATGTGGGTGGCGGGCTGGGGGTGGACTACGATGGCTCCCGCTCCACGGCGGCAGCCAGTGTGAACTACTCGATCCAGGAGTACGCCAACGACATCGTCTACGGCCTGGCCGAGGCGTGCCGGGAGGAGGAGCTCCCCATGCCCCACATCATCTCCGAGTCGGGCCGGGCGCTCACGGCGCACCACTCCCTCCTCCTGGTCAATGTCATCGATCTAGAGACCCAGATCGTCGAGCACCGCGAGGAGATCCCCGACGAGATGCACTCGGTGGTCCACGACCTGGCCGAGACCCTCCATGGGATGGACGAACGGTCCCTCCGCGAAGTCCACCACGACGCCACCTACTGGAAGGAGCGGATGCGTTCGCTCTTCAACAGCGGGGTGCTTTCGCTTCCCGAACGGGCCCTCGCCGAGCGGCTCTTCCTGGCCATCGTCACCCGCGGGGCGGAGCTGGCGCGCCGGGATCCCGAGGAGTGGGAGGACCTCCTCCCCGAAATGGAGGAGACCCTCATCGACCGCTACTTCTGCAACTTCTCCCTCTTCCAGTCGCTCCCCGACTCCTGGGCCATCGACCAGCTCTTTCCCATCATGCCCATTCACCGCCTCGACGAGGAGCCCACCCGCCGAGGCACCCTCCAGGACGTGACGTGCGACTCCGACGGGAAGATCGAGCGCTTCATCGGGGGGGAGCGCGATGGAAAGCGAGCGCTGGAGCTCCACCCCTTCGATCCGGCGGAGCCCTACATCCTGGGGATCTTCCTCACCGGGGCGTACCAGGAGATCCTGGGGGACCTCCACAACCTCTTCGGCGACACCAACGCCGTCCACCTCCGCCTCACCGACGAGGGGGAGTACGAGGTGGTGGGCATCGTCCATGGCGACACCGTCACCGATGTGCTCCGCTACGTCCAGTTCGACTCGGACCGGCTCATCGCCAACTTCCGGAAGAAGGTGGGGCGGGCGAAGGGGCTGTCCAGGAGCGAGGCCAACACCTTCATCGCCGACTACATCGCGGGGCTGGCGGGCTACACCTATCTCGAGGGAGAGGTGGAGTAGGAGGGGGCCCGGGTCGGGGCACCCGGGGGCGCGGCGCGGGGGTGTGTTCGGGGCACGGGGTCCCATTCGGGCCGGAGCTTCGTATCTTTCGGGGAGGACATTCTCGCCGCCGCAGGGGGCTCGTCTCCCCGGCCGGCTCCCGATCCAACCGCCCGGACCCCATCGTGACCTCGACTCCAGATCTGCCCGACTCCCTCCTCCTCGAACACCACACCTGGCCCGAGGTCGAACTCGCCATCACCCGGGGCACCACCGTCATCGTCGTGCCGGTGGGCGCCATCGAGCAGCATGGGCCGCATCTTCCCCTCTGTGTCGACGCGAACCTCGGCACTGCACTGGGGATCCGGATCGCCCGAAGCCTGGGCGACGCCCTGGTGGCTCCCACCATCCGGGTGGGGTGCTCCGAGCACCACATGGGCTTCGCCGGCACCGTCTCCATCCGCCCCGAGACCCTGCGGGCCATCTGCCGGGACTATGCGGTGAGTCTCGCACGGCACGGCTTCGACCGGATCTACTTCGTGCCGTCGCACGGGGGAAACTTCAAGCCTCTCGAGGCGATGCTCCCCTCGCTCCGCGACGCGGTGAACGAGGTGGTGCCCGGGGTGCGGGTCGACGCCTACACCGACCTGCTGGGGCTGGTGGGACTCTGGAAGTGGGTGGTGGAGGAGGAGACCGGGCTGGGTGCGCGGGTGGGAGGACACGCCGACATCGCCGAGGCGTCGGAGATGCTCCACCTCCATCCGGAGCTGGTCCGGGTGGGTCGGGCCGAGCCGGGTCTGGTGGGAGAGCTGGACCAGGCCATGGTGGACCGGGTCTTCGAGAAGGGGCTCCGTGCGGTGACCGCCAACGGGATTCTGGGCGACCCCCGGGGGATGAGCGCGGAACTGGGGTCGACTCTCCTGGACGCCACCGCCCGGGTCATCGCCAAGCACTTCATCGAGGCGGAGGGCGACGAGGAGGCGTAACCGGGCCCCCGCACCTCACCGGTGCGTCCCGAGCGCTCAGCTCCCCTTCAAGGAGGTGGAGTGGCCACCGGGATTCAGGTCGAGGGCCACATCGAGGGAGGGTGCCGAGTGGGTGAGCCACCCCATGGAGAGGAGGTCGACGCCGGTGGCGGCGATCTCAGGCGCCGTCTCCGGGGTGATCCCTCCCGACGCCTCCAGGACGGCCCGCCCCGCGGTGCGGCGCACCGCCTCGCGGAGTTCCTCCGGTGACATGTTGTCCAGGAGGAAGGCGTCGACACCCATTTCCAGCCCCTTCTCCAGCTCGTCGAGGGTGTCCACCTCGAGTTCGATCCGGATCATGTGACCTGCCAGGGCCCGGGCGCCCCGCACGGCGGGTTCGACCCCGCCGGCAATGCGGCGGTGGTTGTCCTTGATGAGGATGCCGTCGTCGAGCCCGCTCCGGTGGTTCGCTCCGCCCCCCATCCGCACCGCGTACTTCTCCAGCGAGCGAAGGCCGGGGGTGGTCTTCCGGGTGCACACCACCTTTGCCCCGCTCCCCTCGATGGCGTCGACGACCAGACGGGTGGTGGTGGCGATCCCCGAGAGATGTCCCAGGAAGTTCAGCGCGGTGCGCTCGGCGGCCAGAAGGGCCCGGGCATCGCCCGCCAGGTGGGCCAGGATCCGGTCGCCCTCCACGACCTCGCCATCGGTGGCGTGGGGCGTCACCTGGAGATGGGGGTCGAGGCGGAGGAAGGTGGCCAGGGCCACGTCGAGTCCGGCGATGACCCCGGGCTCGCGGGCCACCACGACGCCCTCGGCCAGGGTGCCCGCCGGGATCGTTGCGTCGCTGGTTCGGTCGCCCCCCCGCCCCAGGTCTTCGCGGAGGGCACGGGTCACGATTTCTTCGTAGAGGAGGGGAATCATCGGTCCACCGGGTTGGGATAGTCGCTTCGATAGTGGCTCCCCCGGCTCTCCTCCCGGCGGAGTGCGCCGGTGGTGATCCGGTGGGCCACCAGGAGGGGATCGCGGAGGGCGGAGGAGATGGGGAGTTCGCGGGCCATGGACTCGATCCGGGAGAGGGCCTCCTCCAGGTCGGTTCGGTGGCGGACCACCCCCACCTTCTCCCAGAGGAGGGTGCGGAGCCGGAGACGCTGCGCCCCTTCGGAGGGGAGGGGGGGGGCATTCTCG
>SLSF01000026.1 GCA_007130605.1 Gemmatimonadota bacterium
CCGAAGAGAAGGGCGAGCTGGCGCCGGATGTTCAGGAGTCCAAGTCCCCCTTCCCCATCGCTCTCGACGATCCGCCCCGGATTCGTCACCTCGACCCGGACCTGGTCCCGCTCATCGTCGAGACCCACCTCGAGACGCACTGTGCCTCCCTCCCGGAGCCTGCCGATGCCATGCTTGAGGGCGTTCTCCAGGAGGAGCTGGAGGAGCATGGGAGGCACCGCCTGGTCCATCACCCGTGGATCGATGTCGAGGGCGATCTCGAGCCGATCCTCGAAGCGGATGGATTCGAGCCCCAGATAGTGGCGCGCCGCCTCGAGTTCACGGCTGAGCCGTACCACCGGCTCCTGGCTCAGGCGAAGGGTGTGGCGGAGGAGCCCGGCGAGGGAGGTCACCGCCTCCTGGGCCCGGGTGGGCGACTCGGGGATCAGCCCCCGCAGGCTGTTCAGGCTGTTGAAGAGAAAGTGGGGATTGAGCTGGGAGCGGAGAGTCCGAAGCTCGTTGTCCCGCATGGAGATCCGGAGCTCCAGCTCCTTCTCCGATGCCTCCCGGCTCCGCTTGAGGAAGTGGTAGCAGAAGTAGAGAAGGAACCAGCCGAACACCGCAAAGGCCGAGCCCGTGGTATTGCCCAGGAGGAGGAGCCACGCCGAGATCTCGGGAGGCGCGTAATGGAAGGAGAAGGGAAGCGAGGAGAGCCCCATCAGGAAACCCAGGGCGACCGTCGCCGCCAGGACCCGGGGGGCAAGCTGGATGGGAGACATCTCCTTCCACCCCTCCCGGTGGATCACATGGCGGAAGAGATGGGTCAGAAGGAGTCCCATCACCGTCACCACCATCACCGCCACGAACGCCCAGGGCGAGAGCCCGCCGAACCCCTGGTAGGCGACGGTCATCCCGATCTGCCAGAAGAAGAGGGCGGTCCAGCCGCCGATCTGGCACTTCCAGTAGAGGCTCATCGCGGGGTCTCCGATGTCGGGGACTCGGTGGGGTGGGAGGGAGGATCGACCTTGAGGAGGATCCGGGGCGGGGCCACCCGCACCCACAATCTCTGGACCTCCTCCGCCGATTCGATCCGGAGGCGGTACGCCTCCTCGGAACCTCGGCCTGTGGCGATGAAGTCGCTTCCCTCGTGCCAGATCGTCACCGGGCCCTCGGACAGGGCCTCCAGAGAGGGGGCCTCCCACACCTCATCCTCCGCAAGGGGCAGGCTGTGCGCAAGGTGTGCGAGGGTCCCCGCCTCCGGGCCGGGTGGCGTGCGCGACCCCAGGATCGAGGGGAGGGCGAAGTGGAGGAGGAGGGCGAGTAGTATGGCGTAGGGCGGGGGCATCGGGGCTCCTGTCGGACCGTTACACCCGAGCGGCGGCTCGGCACATTCAATTTCACCGGTTCGCACGTCCACCCCAATGAATCGTTTGCCGAGCGGGTCGTTCGCCGGACCAGCGGTCATCCTGCGGGACGAGCGGGAGTGGATCCCCCGACCCATTCGGGGGTCGAGAAGGGCGCAGAGGCACGGGAGGGCTCCAGCGTGCCAGCGTACCACACGGGCCCTCCAGTCCCATCCGATCCCCGAAGACAGAGTTGCCCCCGACGATGGAACAGCCTGGAATCGACCTCCCCGAGACCCCCCGGCCCGATGCCCACCGCCCCGAAGCCCTCCGAAATCCGGGGACCCTCGTCCGGGAAGGGCCACCGAGGGCGGCCGGACTCGCCCCCTGCCTCCTCGCCCTCGGCACCCTCCTCCTCCTGACCCTCCCCGGAGCGGGCCATGCCCAGGAGGGATGGACGCAACCCCAGCCCTGGACCTTCGAGTCGCAGTTCCACGACTTCCGGATCGTCGCGGTGGCCGAGGGCCTCGAGGACCCCTGGTCGGTGGCCTTCCTCCCCAGTGGCGACCTCCTCATTACCGAGAAACCCGGACGCCTCCGCATCGTCCGCGACGGCGCCCTCGAGCCGGACCCCGTCCCCGGCACCCCCGAGGTGCGCTATGCGGGCCAGGGGGGCCTTCTCGAGGTGATGCTCCACCCGGACTTCGAATCCAACCGGCTCCTCTATCTCAGCTTCTCGAAAATGAACGAGGATGGCTCCGAGGGGACCACCGCCGTCGTGCGCGGCACCTTCGATGGCGAGCGTCTCTCGGAGGTCGAGGAGGTCTTCGTCGCCGACGCCTGGCGGGGCGCAGGAAGCCACTACGGGGGCAAACTCGCCTTCGACCGGGACGGGTACCTATTCGTGTCCATCGGAGATCGGGGTGCGAACCCCCTGTCCGGCCCCCGGGGGGAGCACCCGGCGCAGGATCCCTCGAACCATATCGGCACCATCGTCCGGATTCATGACGACGGCCGGGTCCCCGACGACAACCCCTTCGTGGGCGACCCCGACGCACTCCCCGAGGTCTGGAGCTATGGCCATCGGAATCCGCAGGGGCTGGTGACCGATCCCGAGACCGGACGGGTCTGGTCCACCGAGCATGGTCCGCAGGGGGGCGACGAGCTGAACCTCATCGAACCGGGGCGAAACTACGGGTGGCCGGTCATCGGCTATGGGGTACAGTACGGGGGCACCCCCATCCATGAGGGGACGCACCGCGACGGGATGGAGCAGCCGGTCCAGTTCTGGACTCCCTCCATCGCCACATCGGGCCTCATGCTCTACCGGGGGGACCGGTTCCCCGACTGGCAGGGGCACCTCTTCGTGGGTGGTCTCGACGGACAGCAGATGGCGCGACTCCCCATCGTGGAGGGAGACGAGGGGCTCCAGGTGGGCCGGATGGAACGTCCGCCCCTCCTCTACGGCTTCGGGCGGATCCGGGACATCCGGGAGAGCCCGGACGGCTTCATCTACATCGTCATCGACGACCGCAGGCAGGGGCGGGCCACCCCGGTGGTGCGGCTGGAGCCCCGGGACTGACGGGCCGGGGGGGACGGAAAATTTTTCCGGGAACCGGGGAGGCCTTTCCGGATCCCGGCATCGTTCCCGCGGATCCCTCCCCCGGTCCCGGTCGCGACTCGCCCCGTGCGAACCGGGATTTCGGCCCGGTACCCGGTCAGAACACCGGTGGAACTCGGGCACGGCTGATCATGGCATGACTCTCGCAATCCTGCAGTGCGGAACGTGCCTCACTGCGCGGGCGCCCTGCTTCCATATGCGACATCGACTCTTCCGTTGCGACATCGACTCTGAAGGAAGGAGTGCCACACCATGAAGCTACGAATCCCATCGAGCCGTTCTCTACGTGCCGGACGACTCCTGACGCTCCCGCTGGCCGCGATGTTCCTTCTGGCGGGCTGTGACTCCTCGTCGTCGAGCACCGACCCGAATGGAGACACCCCGGATGCGACGACCTTCTCGGTCTACCTCACCGACAACCCCGGCGAGGTGGCCGATGTCTGGGTCGAGATCGCCGATATCCGTCTGGTGGGCCAGGGCCAGCCCCGATCCCTTCTGGATGAACGGACGGAACTCATCAGCCTCCTTGAGCTCCAGGACACCGAACTCCTCATCGTACAGGACCACGAGGTGGAGCCGGGCACCTACTCGCAACTCCGGTTCGTCATCGATGCCGCCGTCCTCGAGACGGTGGGCGGCGATGTGTACGCCCTCGGGGGCGCGGAACACCCCTTTGGCATGGCGACCACCGGGGAACTTCACTGCCCGAGCTGTGCCCAGTCGGGCCTCAAGGTGAACTTCGCCGGCGGACTCGTCATCGAGGAGGGTCAGAACGCCGCCCTGGTCGACTTCGATGTCTCGCAGAGCTTCGGCCGCCAGGCCGGTCAGTCGGGACGGTGGGTCATGCACCCGGTCATTCAGGGAGTGATGGTCGACCCCATCGATCCGACGCCCCCGAACGCCGGGTGGATCGTCGGCGAGGTCCAGATGGGGGATCTGGCCGACCTTCCCGCATGTGGCGGACATGAGCCCGGACTCGACGACTTCGTGCCCCTGGCCACCTCCACCGCTCTGGTGGACGACGAGAACGACCCCTTCACCTTCGCCGGATCCACCGCCTGGGACGGCACCTTTGAAATCGAGGTGCTCGATGCCGACATCTACGAGCTGGGGTATCGCCAGTCTCTGGTCCTGGACGGGTGGGAGCTGGTCTGGGAGGCCGATGTGGCGCCGGGGTCCATTTCGGTTGAGGCGGGCGAGACGGCGAGCGGGGTCGTCTACACCCTGGTTTCGGCCACCTGTGTCGACTCCGATTGACCCGGGGATCCGGAACGGCACGAACGGTTAGCAGTAGCGTATACGCTACAATCTGGACGGCATTGTAGCGTATACGCTACGAAGGGGGTCGATTCCCTGCCCGGCTCGGGTCGGGGGGTCGGCCCTCTTCCCTTTTGTGGTCAGCACCCCTCCGAGACGAAGACCTGCACACCCCGGGCCTCGATGGCGGGCACATGCTGACAGCGCGAGGTCTGGCTCAGCGGATTGTCCTGAAGGGCCAGCCTTCCTCCGCTCCGTGGCACATCGCTCCCGGCCAGGGGGCCCAGATCCTCGATCTCCTGGCTCACCAGGAAGAGGTCCCTGAGGTTCTCCAGCCCCGTCAGGGGTGAGACATCCGAAACCGATCCGCCATTGGCGTTGAGGGTCTCCAGGGTCGTGAGTCCGGCCAGGGGGGTCAGGTCCTCCACCTCCGACTGGCCGATGTTCAGCGACTCGATCCGGGTGAGTTCGGCGAGGGGAGTCAGGTCGCTGAAGGGATTTCCCTGGAGCTGGATCACCTCGATCTCGGGGAAGCCGGCCAGCGCCGACAGGTCGCTGATCTCGTTGTTCGCCAGGAAGAGCCAGCGGAGGCTGGGCGCTCCCACCAGTCCCTCGAGTTCCGGCCCCTCGAGGCCGGTGGCCGCCGCACTGAAACTGAAGAGGTTCGGCGCGGTGGACAGGGGGGTGAAGTCGCGGCCGGGGATTCCGATGACGGAGATGAGCTCCAGCCCCGGATGCCCGGTCAGGGGAGAGAGGTCCTCCACGGGCGCCGAATTGATCCGGAGGTTCGCAAGGGAATGGACCTGCGCCAGTGGGCCGAGATCGGTGACCCCGGTCACCGAGAGATCAAGCTCCCGCAGGTTCTCGAGTCCGACCAGTGGGTTCAGGCTCAGGTCAGCGGGGTTCTGCCTCAGATTCAGGACCTCGAGACTGGTGGCGAACTGGAGGCCTTCGAGACTCTGCACCCCCAGGTTGGTCGCCTCGAGCTCGGTGAGGCCGGCGAGTTCATCGGGATCGATGGGCTGGCCGAACCCGGTGCCCAGGGCGTCTCGCACCGCATTCGCCAGGGCATTGTCGGGAATGTCTCCCGGCTGGGTTACCTGCACCTCGAGGGTCGCGGCTCCCTCGACCTCGTCGATCTCGGCGCGGATCACCACGGTCCCCTCTCCGGTGGTGGTCGCCACCCCCTGGGCACTCACCACCGCCACCTCGGGGTCCGACGACGACCACTCGAAATCTGCGGGATCGTCGGTGATCACCGAGCCGTCCTCCTCCACCGCCTCGGCGGTGAAGGTGAGAGTGATCCCGATCCCCTGCACCGAGGCCTCACCGGGCTCCAGCGAGACCGAGGCGACCTCGGGAGGGGGCGGAGGCGGGGGCGGGCCTCCATTCCCATCGGAGTCCGGCGGCGTGCCTGTGGGGTCCGAGGAATCGGAGCACGCCGGATGGACCACCAGCGCCATGCATGCGAGGAACGCCAGGAATCCTCGGGTGTGACGGGGATGACGGGGATGACGGGGGGGACGGGGGGGACGGGGGGGACCACGCCCTTCGGATCGCGGCCACACGCCTCCGAAGGCGCGCCATTCGAGGAGAGGGGGGGTCTGGAACATCGGTGCGCACTCCCGGATTGAAGGACCGAACGACCAACGCCGGGAACCCGGAACTCCACCTCGGTGGTTCAACACGACCACGGCTGGCCCTGGACACGCGAGGGCCACGCCTCGCCCTCGCCGGGCGGCAGATCCCGGAACTCGACATTGGTTCTAGCGCAGGAATCCCCTGTCACCCGCCAGAACGAGGGTGTGGTGGAAGGGAGGCGGTTGGCGTCAGAACCGGAACACGGAGGAATCCCGAAGCGTCCTGGTGCCCCACGTTTCCGGGCCGGCTATCCGCTCGGCTCGATGTTCTGATTCCCCCGGAAGAGGTTATCGGGATCGTACCGTGCCTTGATCTCTCCGAGCCTTCCGTGGTTCGCCATCCACGCTTCGGGGTGGCGGTGCCCCTCGTCCTCGCTCAGAAGATTCACATAGACCCCGCCGGCCGCATGTTCGGCCATGGCGTCATGAAAGGCGCCGGCCCATTCCCGCATCGGGTCGTCCTCGGCGGGGTCGGTCCAGTCGGCCACCAGGTGGAAGGAGTAGGCATGGTCCCGATGGGGAAAGGCGGTGGCGTGCGCGGGGACCCGGTTGATGGCACCCCCCATGGGCTCGAAGTACGCCGCGCTGAAGGGCCCCTCCATTGCACCCGTCCATTCCAGGAGGGTGTCGATGGCGCCGTCGGAAAGCTCATCGAAGTACTGGGCCTTCGAGTAGCGCCGCTGCCCGGCGGGCATTCCTGCGTCGAACATCTGCTGCGCGCCAAGATAGGACATGACGTCGACGGCCCGGAAGAAGGGATCCCCGAACTCCAGGAGGGGCGCCATCTCCTCTCGCGCCGCCTCGAGGCTCCCCACATGGGCCGCCACCAGGAGAAAGCCGGGCTCGCCATGGTGCCCGGAGGGAATCACATCGAGGGGCGGGAGCCGCAGGAAGAAGGGGTAGACGGTGAGATCGTCGGAGGCCCCGGCCATGAATTCCCGATAGAAGTGCAGGCCCTCCCGAGCCTGGTCGAAGGGAAATATGACCTGCCCTGCCATGATCTCGGGCCCCACCGGATGAAGGGTCCGCTCGAAGGAAGTGACGATCCCGAAGTTCCCCCCACCACCGCGAAGGGCCCAGAAGAGATCCGGATGGTTCGAGGGGTCGGCCCGGACGAGCTCACCGGAAGCGGTGACCACGTCGGCACTGGTGAACGTGTCCACGGCAAGGCCGTGCCGGCGCGCCAGGTACCCGGTCCCACCCCCGAGGGTGTATCCGGCCACCCCCACCCCCGAAACGGTGCCCCCGGTGCTGGCGAGCCCGAAGGCCTGCGATTCGTGGTCGAAGGCGCCCACCAGGACCCCGGGCTGGAGCCACGCCCGCCTCGCGGCCGGGTCGATCCGGATCCCCTGCATGAGGGAAAGGTCCACAAGGAGGCCGCCGTCCGTGGTGGAGTGCCCGGCGAAGTCGTGGCCACCTCCGCGGACCGCCAGGAAGAGACCGTGCTCCCGGACGAACCGTACCGCCTCCATCACATCGGCATTCCCTCGGCAACGCAGTATGGCTCCCGGAGATCGGTCGAAGCGGGCGTTCCAGCACCGACGGGCCTCGTCGAATCCGGAGGTGTCGGGGATGAGGACTGGTCCCCTTGTTCGGTCGTCGAGGGTCGCAAAGATCCCTTCGGGCACTCGGGTGGCTTCCTTCATCGGCGTCGTCCTCCGGATTTGTGGGTGAAGCATCGGGATCCGGTCTCGTCGGGATCGGGGACTTTTGCCCCGATGCGGATAGGCAGTAACATATTAGAAGGATGTTGAAGAAGGGCAGGGCGCCTCACACCGCCGTCCCGGGGCCATCACATCTGCGTCACATGGAGGCTCGATGCGGCAACCCACCGGCACGATTCCGCTCCACCCGGTCCGCGTCCACCTGATGATCCCCTTCCGCTCCGAAGGTGGCTGATGTTCTTCCTTCGGCTTCTCGGAACCCCGGCGCTGGAGTTGGACCGCACTCCCATGGCGGGTGCCGCCCGACACCGTCACTCCCTGGCCATGCTCGCCCTCCTGGCCCGCGCCACCGGCAGAACCCTCGGCCGAGGGAAGCTGGTGGGCCTTCTCTGGCCGGAGGTGGCCGAGTCCGCGGCCCGGAACCGACTGAGCACCTGCCTCCATCGCCTCCGACAGGAGGTGGAACCCGACCTCCTCATTTCCGAGGGCTCCACCCTGCGACTGAATGCCGAGCGGGTCCGCTCCGATCTCGAGGACTTCGAGGAGGCCCTCGTCTCGGACGAGTGGGAGGCGGCGATCCGCCACTATCGGGGGCCCTTCCTCGACGGATTCTGGCTCCCGGAATCTCCCCCCTTCGATCAGTGGATGGACCGGGAACGTGCACAGCTTCGCCGGCAGTATCGAGAAGCCCTGGAGACCCTCGCACGGCAGGCCGCCTCGCAGGGAGAACCCCGGGAAGCGATCCGCTGGTGGCGGCACCTGCGCGACGAGGCGCCCCACGACTCGGGTGTGGCCCTGGCGCTGATGGAGGCCCTTGCCGAGACCGGGAATCGCGCCGCCGCCCTCCAGGTCGCCGAGCGCCACGCCGCACTCCTCGAGTCGGAGTTCGGCACCGAACCCGATCCACGGATCGCCGAAGCGGTGCGCACCATCCAGCGACCGGCACCACCCGCTGGAGAGACCGGGACAGCCGCGACGGGAACGAACCCGGATCTCTCCGAAGGGCCCGCTCCACCCTCTCCGAAAGGGAGACCCGCGACTGCGAGGGAAAGGCATCCTCCACCCGACCGACGGGTGGTCGCGGTGCTTCCCTTCGAGCGACTGGGCGCCGAAGCCGACGACGACGCCTTTGCCGACGGCCTCCACCACGACCTGCTCACCCGGCTCTCGGGCGAAGGGGAGCTCAAGGTGATCTCACGCACCTCGGTGCTTCGCTCTCGGGCGCGGGGGCGGTCCATCCCAGAATTGGCCCGGGAGCTGGGAGTCGGGACCGTGGTGGAGGGCTCGGTGCAGAAGGCCGGGGACCGGGTACGCCTCAATGTGCAGCTCATCGATGTGGCCGACGACACCCACCTCTGGGCCGAGCGGTACGACCGGGAACTCACCGCACGCAACCTCTTCGATCTCCAGGAGGAACTGGCGGAGCGGATCGCCAACAGCCTGCACTCGAAGCTGCGCGGACCCAGACCCCTCACGAGGGGGCCTCCCGGCTCCACCCCCACCGAGGTCCTCGAGGCGTATCGATGTCACGCCCATGGACGGTATCGGCTCGATGAGCGAACCGAAGACGGCATGCGGGCGGCGCTGGCACACTTCCAACGCGCTGCCGAACTCGATCCCGAGTATCCCGAGGCGCAGGTGGGAGTCGCCGATGCCCTCACCCTTCTCCACGAGTACGGGTACGAGGGGGCCGCACCCGCACTCGCACAGGCCGAGGCGGCCGCCCGCCATGCCATCGAACTCGACCCTGGCCTCGCCGGTGCCCACGCCTCCATCGGCCTCCTCCACGAGGCGCGTCGGGAGGGCCCGGAGGCGATCCGGAGCCTCGAGCGGGCCGTCGAACTCCAGCCGAGCTATGCCGACGCCCACAACTGGCTGAGCTGGGCAAGTCAGCTTCTGGGCCGGGCGGAGGGTGCGCTCGCGAGCGCACGGAGAGCCGTGGAGCTCAATCCCCTCTCGGCGGAGTCGGTGAGCAATCTGTCGGTGTCTCTCACCATGAACGGGCACCCCGAGGAGGGTCTCCACGAGGCCCAGCGGGGGCGGGAACTCCAGCCCGGGTGGGGCACCACGATCTTCTACGAAGCGCTCGCCCTCTTCGACCTCGGCCGATACGGCGAGGCGGGCCGGCTCCTGGAAGGCCAGGCCGTGCCCTGGGCCGGATGCGGTCCCGAGGCGACGGTGGCCCTCGTTCACGCCATCGAGGGCGATGCGTCGGAGGCACGACGGGCGATGGAGGAATTCCGGGAGCGAGGAGAGCACGCCGCCGTCGGGCTCCTCCACGCCGCTTTCGGTGAAGTGGAGGCGGCGATGGAGGCCTTTCGTGCAGTCGAGGTGTGGGACTACTGGCCCACCCTCACGATGCACCACTACTATACGGCGGTTCTGGGACCCCTTCGGCGGGATCCCCGATTCGAACCGGTCATGGCGCGGGTCCGGGGGGCCTGGGGACTCCTCTGAAGCGCCGGCGGGCGGATGGCGAGCGCGGCGGATGGGAGAAACCTCTACCCTTCCAACTCCGTAGGGTACTCGACGGACCCCCGAGGCCCGAGAGCGCAGGACCGCTCCGGAGACCCCCTTCCCCTCGCCTGGAGCCACCTCCGATGTACAACATCGATCTTGTCGCACTCGTTGCGGTGATCTCGGGAACCCTCATCGTTCTGATCCCGGTTGCGGGGATCACTGCGCGCCTTGCCCTCAAGCCCACCGTCGAGGCCGTCGCTCGCTTCTTCGAGGTGAAGGGGAGCCAGGAGGCTGTGCAGATCCTGGAACGGAGGGTCGCACTCCTGGAACAGCATGTGGAGGGGATGGAACGCTCGGTTGAGCGACTCCGGGCGGCAGAGGAGTTCGATCGGCGACTTCTGGAGGACGGGTGACGGAGTCTCCGCAGGAGCCCCCTCCGAGCACGGAAGTGGTCTGGCCCGACGCCACGGCAAGGCTGCGCGGCGATCCATCCTTCGGTCCGCTGGTGGAGGAGATCGGTCCGGTGCGGCTTCCACCACGGCGCCACACCGCCTTCGGATCGCTGGCGGCGCAGATCATCTACCAGCAACTGGCCGGGGCGGCGGCGAAGACGATCCATGATCGCTTCCTGAACCACTTCGGACCGGACGGTGTGGAGCCTGCCACGATCCTCGCTGCATCCGACGAGGCGCTGCGGGGGGTGGGGCTCTCCGGATCGAAGGCGGCGGCCATCCGGGACCTCGCCCGGAAGGTCGAGGAACGGGCGCTCCACCTGGACCGACTGGACGACCTCCCCGAGGCCGAGGTCGTCGAGCAGCTCACCCAGGTGCGCGGCATTGGCCCCTGGACCGCACACATGTATCTCCTCTTCGATCTGAGGCGCCCCGATGTCTGGCCCGTGGGAGACCTGGGGGTACGCAAGGGACTCGAACGTGCACTGGGCCTTTCGGCGATCCCGACCCCCGAAGCGACCCGATGGATCGGAACCGGCTATCGCCCCTGGCGAAGCGCGTTGGCGTGGTACTGCTGGCGGGCGCTGGAAGTGATGCCACCGGAGTGATGAAGGGGTGGGAATCAGTGTCCCCCCGACCTGGCCCCGGGTTCGAGTGCCTGTTCGAGTGACCGCCTCTCGACGTGGGGAGCCGGCGTCAGCTTCCGTTCGAGGGGAAGAATCGGCTGGAGCCGGGCCGGCACTTCGTCTTCACCCTGCGTATCGATGACCCGCCGCCGGGCGCGGGCGTCGTCCAGCTCACTCGAGGCCCGAACGGACGGCGCGCTCGGGGCCGCACGAGTTCCCCTCCACGCCTCCATCGCCGCCGTCCCGCCAGGGGGATGGATCCGAAGCGATTCGGCCTCCGACGTCCCCTCCATGAGTGCGTTCGAAGGGCACCCCGCCAGGAGGGGCTCCAGGTGGGGTTGGAGCCCGGCGACACGGAAGAAGGTGGCCCGGGCGGAGGCATTGAACTCGCTGAATCCGAAGCCGAATCGAAGGGCTCCCGCGATCCTGGACGCGAAGTTCTTCCGATGGAGGTTGGTGGGTCCGGGGTGGAAGAGGACATCGAAGTCACTTCCCTCGCTCCAGGTGGCGGACTCGATCTCTTCGTCATCGAAGGAGTAGACCACGAGACCGCTCGCAGTGATGAACCCCTCCAGATCCACCCACACGAAGAAGAATCCGCTCTCGACTCCGCAACCGAAGACCAGCCGTGGCAGTCGCTCCTGCCCGAACCGGTTCTCCACGGGAATCTGGGACTCGATCCATGTGAAGAGGTACCCGTCACCCTCCGCCGACACCCAGTCGAAAACCGTGAGGGTCGCGACCCAGTCCACGCCGTCGATGCTCAGAATGAGCTGGAACTCGCCCGGCCGGTGGGCGGTCACCACGCCGTCCTGCGAGGCTGTGGCGATGGAGGGATCCGAGGTGGTCCAGGTCACCGGCCGGTGAACGACCCTGCCATCGGCCAGTTCCTGGATCACCTCGTACTCCTGGGACTCGCCTGCCTTGATGCGGAAGAGCCCCACCAGGGTGACCGACTCGATGGGGGGCGGAAGGACCGTGACCTCCATGCTCCCTGAGGCGCCGCCGCTGCTGGCAGTGATCTGCGCGACCCCATCGCCCTCCGCTCTCCCCACTCCCGTTTCGGGTTCCACCATGACGATGGAGGCGTCACTCGTCGACCACACCACTGCGACGGACTCGAGGAGGTCGCCCCGGTCGTTCCGCACCTGGGCGGTGAAGTGCACCGCCTGCCCGATCTGCAGCTCCGAGCCCGAGGCGAGCACCGAGATGGTGGGAGGCCCCGTCGGGGTCGTCGAACTGCTGCTGTCGGAGCAACCTCCTGCGACGAGGAGGAACGCCACCACGGTCACCCCCGATGGAGGCCGGAGTCGGCTGAGGTATCGACGACCCCTGCGACTACGACGGCGGGTGGGGGAAATGCGTGAGCCGGCCATGTGAAGTCCTCCATGGAGTCGTTTCCACCAACGGAAGAGATCGAGGTCGCCGGAAGCGGCCCCTCGGACTCTGGAGAAACGATCGCG
Organism: Gemmatimonadota bacterium; assembly: GCA_007130605.1. Taxonomy (GTDB): domain Bacteria; phylum Gemmatimonadota; class Gemmatimonadetes; order Longimicrobiales; family Gaopeijiaceae; genus SLBA01. The sequence continues at coordinate 12,506 of SLSF01000026.1, forward strand.
GGAGGGTCTGACAGGGAGGGTGCCGCCTCACCCCGGCATGGCCACACCGGAGTGAGGCCCCACCCTGCGGCGGAGGGTGGGGCCCCTACCCTTCTTCAACGGACTTCCCATGTCCCGAGTCAGTGCTCGGCCAGCACTCCACGGACTACGTCGGGGAAGCACGCGGTGGCAACGAAAGGAGTGTAGCAGATGACGCCGGCAACGAGACCGGCCCACATGGCGGGCTCCCCGACATTCATGGTGGCGATGGCCCAGCCGGGGGCGGAGAAGATCAGTCCGTACGCGAGAACAGCGAGAGAGGGATGCATGTTGTCATCTATGGGTTTCGGGCGCCCGGGGCGCCCCGGTGTTCACCAATTTCGAAGGACCGACAGAGTCGGTACAGCCGGATAAGATGGTGAAAACCGGGGAGCGGGTCCATGCCCCGGGACCCCTTACTGCCCCGCCCGCCGTGGAGTGGTCCCTGCGATCTCGACTCCAGACCGAAGGTGGCACCGCCCCCCTGTTCCTGCTTCCACGGGCGGGCCACCTTTCAGCATGCGAATCCATTCCCTCTCTCGAGTGATCCTCGGCAGCCTCGTCCTGCTTGCCCTCGCCCCCGCAGGGTGTGGTGCTCAGAACGATCCCGGGATCGAAGAGGCTTCGGCCCCCGCCGCGGGAGCCCCGCTCCACTGGCTCATTCACGGGGGCCAGGTCCTGGACGGTTCGGGAGGCCCGCCGCGCCGAGCCGACGTGCTCCTTTCGGGAGATCGGATCGCGCACGTCGGGGTGGTCGACCCCGACACCCTCGAGGTGGATGAACGATTCGATGCCACGGGCCTGGTGGTCACCCCGGGGTTCATCGACCTGCACGCCCATGGCGACCCGGTGGAGGGCGGCGAATTCAGGAGCTTCCTCGCCATGGGGGTCACCACCATCACGCTGGGGCAGGACGGAAGCAGCACCGAGGCCGGTTCGCTCTCCGCCTGGTTCGATGCGGTGGACGGCGCCCGCCCCCGGGTGAATGTGGCGACGCTGGTGGGGCACAACACCCTCCGGGGGGAATCGGGGGTGGGCTTCGATCCTCCGTCAGCCGAGGGCTCGACCCGCATGGCCGCCCTGGTGGAGATCGCCATGGAGGCCGGCGCCTTCGGTCTCTCCACGGGGCTGGAGTACACACCGGGGAACCGGGCCGACGCCGACGAGCTCGCCGCCGTGGCCGAGCCGGTGGCCCGCCGGAATGGGGTGGTCATGAGCCACATGCGCAACGAGGACCATGACCGGATCGAGGCCTCGGTGGCCGAACTCCTGGAGCAGGGACGCCGCTCCGGGGCAGCGGTCCACGCCTCCCATCTTAAGATCGTGCTCGGGAGCGACACCACGCTGGCGCATCGGGTCCTGGGGCTCATGGACGAGGCGAGGGTCGAAGGACTCAGGGTCACCGCCGACCTCTATCCCTACACGGCGAGTTTCACCGGCGTGTCCATCCTCTTTCCCGAGTGGGCCCGTCCCCCCAACGACTACGACCGGGTGGTGCGGGAGCGAGGCGACGAACTGGCGTCGCACCTCCGCGCACGGGTCCTCTCCAGGAATGGCCCCGAGGCCACCCTCTTCGGCTCCGGTGAACTGGACGGCTTCGGACCCCTGGGTGGCCACACCCTGGCCCGGGTGGCCGACGCCGTGGGTCGCCCCTTCGAGGAGGTCCTGGTGGCGCTGGGTCCCGGCGGCGCCCGGGCGGCCTACTTCGTTATGGACGAAGCGGTCCTTGCGGTCTTCCTGCGGGATCCCCGGGTGGCGGTGGCCTCGGACGGGAGCCCCACCATGTCCCATCCCAGGGGCTACGGGACCTTCCCCCGGGTCATCCGCCACCATGTGATGGAGGAAGGCCGGCTCACCCTCGAGGAGGCCGTGCGCAGGATGAGCGGGCTGCCCGCAGGGATTCTCGGGCTCGATGATCCGGACCGGGTGGAGCTTCCCCGGGGCCTCCTGGCCCGAGGGTGGGGCGCGGACCTGGTGGTCTTCGACCCCGCCACCCTCCGGGACCGGGCCGACTTCCAGAACCCGCACCAGCTCGCCGAGGGCATGCGTCGGGTCTGGGTGAATGGCCGGCTCGCGTGGACCGGGAGCGAGCCGGCGCCGGGGCCGGGACATGGCCGGGCGATCCGGAGGCGATGAGTCCGCCGCCCGGGACTCTCGCCCGGGGCACCGAACCGGATCCATCCGGGCAGCCAGGACACTCGACAACCCCGATGGAGGTACGATGACGGAAGGAACGACGGTTTCCCAGGAGGCAGACACCCGTCTCCGGAGCATGCTGCAAAAGCTCGCCCGGGGTCGAGGCGTTCGACACGCCATCATGGCCATCGGGACGGGTGGAGGGGAGATGATCTGGACGGGGGCCGAGGGCACCGCGGACGAAGCGGGCACTCCCATGACCCCGCAGACACCATTCTTCCTGGCCAGCGTCACCAAGCTCTATATCGCCACGGCGGTCCTCTGCCTGATGGAGCGGGGAGGTCTGGAACTGGACGCTCCCATGCACACCTGTCTCCCTTCGAAGCTCACCGACGGGCTCCATCGGATGGATGGGGTGGACCGAACAGGCGAGATCACCTTGCGCCACCTCCTGGGCCACGCCACCGGCCTCCCCGAATACCTGGTCCTGGCCCGCGAGGGGGAGAAGTCCCTTTTCGAGCGCGTCGGCGTGGACCTCCATGAGGGGTGGGGGATCGAAGAGATCACCTCGCTGGTTCGGGACTGTGGCCGGCCCCATTTCCCCCCGCGACCCTTCGATGGTCAACGTCACACCATCCGCTACTCGGACACGAACTTCCAGCTCCTCATCGCCATCATCGAGGCGGTCTACGGCGGTCCCCTCCACGAGGCCTTCGACGCGCTGATCTTCCAGCCACTGGCGCTCTCCCGGACCTTCCTTCCCGGCACGTCCGCGGCGGTGGAAGCGTCGCCGGATCCCGCCGCATTCTGGGGCGGAGACCACCGACTGGACATGGCGGAGGGACCGCTGCGGTCCTTTCGCGACCTCTACAGCACCGCCCCCGAGACCCTTCGTTTCATGGCGGCGCTGGTGATGGGCGAAGTCTTCGAGAACCCCGCCACAGCCGGGATCATGCGGGAGCACTTCAATCCCCTCGCCTTCTCCCTCAGCCTTCGACCCGTTGGACCCGGCTGGCCCACCGAGTATGGCCTGGGGATGATCCGGTTTCGGATGCCCCGTTTCTTCACCGGCTTCCGACAGGCGCCCACCCTCTTCGGGCACACCGGGGTCACCGGGTCCTGGCTCTTTCATGTTCCCGATCTGGATCTTATTCTGTCCGGAACGGTGGACCAGGTCATGGGTGCCCCGATCCCCTACCGCTTCGTGCCCCGGCTCGTCCTTGCGCTCGAGGAACTCGGCATTCGGGGGCCGGACGGCGGCTGAGCGGGCGCCCGGGGCCGAACGCCATCGTCAGGGCACGCCGTACAGATACCACCGAGGGGAAGGCCCCATCGGTCGCCCGCCGCCCCTTCCATCTGGAGGCCGTCCCATGACGACTCGACGCACCACCCCGCAGGACCGGAAGGGCGCCATGCTCCTCCTCCTCGTCTGTACCGCACTTCCCGGCGCCGTGCTGGCTCAGGCCCCCGACCCGGCGCTCACCCTGTACGGCGACACCGCCGTCGTGGGTGAAGGCGTGATTCGGAGCTGGGTCGAGCGCGCCTCGGGCGAGATCCCGTACGCGGTGGGAGTCACCCTCCCGGAGCGCACCTTCCCTGCCCTGACCGACGAGGGCTTCATGTTGAGCCTCGACTATCCAGAGCTCGAGGGCCTCCCCTTTCGGCACGTGCTCTTCGACTGGGTACCCATGGGTCATCCCCCCGAGGTCCTCTACGCTCACGCGCACTGGGATGCTCATTTCTACACCATTTCCGCCGAAGACCGGCGGGCTATCCCCGAGGGTTTCGTGGAGGACCGGCCGGACCCTCGCTACATGCCGGCGGGCTACATCCCCGTTCCGGAGCTCGACCTCTTCTCTTTCGAGGCCATGGGGGTGCACTGGGTGTCGTCGGATGCCCCGGAACTGCACGACCACACCTTCGACCAGACCCTCATCTACGGGTCCATCGGGGAACGGACGATCTTCGTGGAGCCCATGTTCACCATGGCCTTCCTCGATGGGAGGCCGGACTTCTCGGCTCCGATCCCCCAGCCGGCCGCCGTCCATGAGAGCGGGTACTACGCCACCCGCTATGTGATCCGCTACCTGCCGGACGAGGCGGCCTACAGGGTGGCCCTCGAGGGATTTCGCTGGCGGGAGTCCGACGGCCGGTAGTCGATCGACCGACAGCCCTTCGAGTCTTCCACCGGATCACCCCCGCGTCTCACCGGGAGCGGGTCCCCGCTGCCGTACCCACCGCGTGGGACCGGGGCCCCGCTCCGCTTCGCAGTCGTCGGGGTTCACGAGGGCACACTGATCCAGCGAGAGACAGCCGCACCCGATGCACTCGGTGAGCCCCTCCTGAAGCCGTTGGAGTTCGGCGATCCGTTCCCGGATCCGCGTGTGCCAGGTACGAGACAGACGCCCCCAGTCCTCCCCCACGGGCACGCGCCCGGGAGGAAGCCTGCTCAGCTCCGCTCCGATCTCGTCCAGGGTCAGTCCGATTCGTTGGGCGAAGGCGATGAAGGCGATCCGACGAAGCACCGACCGGTTGAATCGCCGGTGGCCCGAGGGGGCCCGTTCGGCCGAGATCAACCCCAGCTCCTCGTAGTACCGGAGGGCCGAGGTGGCCACTCCACTCCTCCGGGACACGGCCCCGATGCTCAATAGATCGCTCATGCATTCGAGTCTAACCGTCGGAGCCCTTGACTTCAAGCTTACTTGAACTTGTAGGTTTCTTCCTCCTGCACACTCTTCCCCCGAGAAAGGACTGGAATCATGGATGCATCGCCGATCAAGCTCGCCATCATCACGGGAAGCACCCGTGAGAATCGATTCGGACCGGTGGTCGAGGGATGGTTCGCCCGCCAGGTGGCCCGGCGCGACGACCTCGAGGTCGACCGCATCGACCTGGCGGAGGCCGACCTCCCGGCCACCCTCACCCGGGTCGTCCCCCCTCAGGTTCGCACCCTCCAGGCTCGGCTGTCCGAGGCCGACGCCTTCGTGGTGGTCACCCCCGAGTACAACCACGGCTACCCGGCCCCGCTCAAGGTGGCCATCGACTGGTTCAAGCGGGAGTGGCAGACCAGGCCGGTGGGATTCGTCTCGTACGGGGGGCGCTCGGGGGGAATCCGGGCCGTGGAGCAGCTCCGTCAGGTCTTCGCAGAACTCCACGCCACCACCGTTCGGGACGCGGTGAGCATCCACAATGCCTGGAACGAGTTCGACGAAGAAGGACGACCTCGGGACGAAGAGGGAATGGCAAAGGCCGCCGACGCCCTGCTGGACCAGCTCGTCTGGTGGGGACTCGGTCTTCGCGAGGCCCGGACGAAGAGACCCTACGTGGCTTGAAGCAGGCCCGAAACCCTCGAGGATCAGGTCCCCGGGCAAAGGACCACGCCGGGCACTGCAATGCGTCAAGCGCCCCGGGGGCCCTCCCTGCCCCCGGGGCCCCTCCCGATGACGGCGTCTCCGGATCCGCTCCGGGCCCGGACCACCATCAGGACCAGGTAGTACGGTCCCATGGCCATGAAATAGAGCGCAAGAGCCGCGCCCCCGAGGAGGAATCCGGAGCCCTCGGCCGGCCGGAGCACGCCGAGCACGAAGACGGTGGCCATCACCGCCACTCCCAACGTGACGAGAGGGCCCAGGAAGAGGGTGAACCACCGGCGTTCCCCGGTGGCCATCAGCGCCACCAGGACGGTGGCCCCGGTCCCGGCCAGGAGAAGCAACGGCGGGCCCAGCGCCAGGAAGCCCCTGGCGAAGGACTCGACATTCGAGGTTTCCATGTCACACCAGCCCTTCCCGGAGCGCCCGTCCCACGGCCTCGGCCACGCTGTGGACCTGCAGCTTCCGGTAGACACTTCGAATATGGGTACGCACCGTATCGATACTGATCCCCAGCGATGTCGCCGTGGCCTTGTAGCTCATTCCCCGTACCAGGCAGCCGAGGACCTCTCCCTCGCGAGGGGTGAGACCGATCCGGCCACGCCGCGTTGCCGGCGTCCGGACAGGCTCTCCGTCGAGTTCGCGCACCAGGTCCAGAACGGTTCGCGCCACACCGGCGGAGAGTGGCGAGCCTCCGGCGAGGACCGCCCGGAGCTGCGTCATGAGCGCCTCGCCCGAGCTCCGCTTCAGGAGATAGCCGTCCGCTCCCGCGCAGATGGCTTCGAGGATCCGGGCTCGCTCCTCGAACACCGTGAGGACCACCACCTGGAGCGCCGGGACTTCCGCCTTGAGGGCTCGGGTGCACTCGACCCCCGTCATTCCCGGAAGGTCCAGATCCATGAGGACCAGGTCCCACCTGCACCGTTCCGCAGGCTCGGCGGCAAGGGCATCCTCCCCCGACTCGAAGGCGGCAACCACCTGGAAGTCCGGCGCCACTCGCAGGAGCACGGCCACGCTCTCCCGGTACCGTGGGTCATCTTCGACCGTGACCACCCGAACAGGCGCCAACCCCTCCCGTACCCCGTTCACCGTGGCCCCTCCGAGATCTCGAAGTCGTTCGCCCGGGAAGACCGTGACCGGACCCATCGCACACCGGGCCGGAAGTCGAGGGTCACCGTCGTTCCCATTCCCGGCTTCGAGTCCACCTGCAGGGAGGCGGCGATCTCGTCGGCCCGCCGCCGCATGATGCGGAGCCCCCGTCCTCCTGCACCCCGCGCCACTTCGGGCCTCATCCCGATCCCGTCGTCCTCCACCTGCAATCGCCAGCGTGTCGGGGTCACAGCTCCGAGGCTGAGGGTCACGGTCTCGCCACCGCAATGGCGTACGGCGTTGTGGAGCGCTTCGAGGCCGATCCGGAGAACATTCCGCCGAACTGCCACCGGTGGGGCCTCCCCGGGCCAGTGCCCGGCCAACGACGCCATGAACCGAAGCTCTCTTCCGGCACAGAGCCGTTCGCCATGCTCCACCAGGCGGGCGGCGAGTTCCTCGAGAGTGGACGCACGGGGATCGAGGGACCAGACGATGTCCGAGAGGGTGTGTCCCAGCTCTTCGGCGGTGGTGGCGATGGCCCTTGCGGTGGACCGGCGTTCCTCCTCGTCGAGGCTGCCCGCGGCGAGCAGCCCGGAAAGGATCCCGACGCTGGCGAGCCCCGATCCCACCTCGTCGTGCAGATCCATGGCGATCCGGGTCCGCTGGCGCTCCAGGCCGAGGAGGTAGCGGGTGCGAGCGTGGTGCGCACTCCAGGCCAGGAGGACGGCCACCATGGCCAGGGTGGCGAGGAACCACCCGGACCGGTACCAGGGCGGACGGACCTCGAAGGCGAAGGTGGCGGGCCGGGCACTCCAGCGCTCCCCATCGAGGGAGGCCCGGTACTCGATCCTGTACGGCCCCGGCGCCAGATCCATCCAGCGGAAGATCGGTGGCCCCCTCGATTCGACCCATGGTGCCTCGGGGCCGAGCCGGACCTGGTGCCGCACCTGCGCGGGATCCCGAAAGGAGAGGGCGGAGAAGCGCGCCTCCAGTCGGTTCTGTTTCCACGGAAGGAGGATCGGACCCGCAGCGTCGAGAGTCTCGCCGTCGACTCCGGCACTCACCAGGGCCGCACCGGGCACCGACGGCTCCCTGAACCGCACCGCACCGGGCACGCGAACGAGCCCCCGGCTGGTGGCGAGCCAGAGTGTGCCATCGACCTCCTCGAAGAGATCTCCGGCACCGGGCGAAGGGAGGCCATGCCAGCGTTCGAGCCGCTCGAGCACCTCCCATCCACCGGCGGGGTCCTCGGGGTTCTCGGCCACTCGCTCCAGGATTCCCGATCCCATCACCCAGATCCCCCCCCTCGGTGAGGGGACCAGCCGGAAGATCGATCGGCTCGGGAGGTGGTCCAGGGGGAGGGGCTCCCAGCGATCCCCGAGGTGCGCGAAGACCCCCACCCTGTGCGAAGAGGCCCAGATGACTCCGCCGGCGGTCTCCACCATCGAGGTGATGGACTCGATCCGGGGCACCTCGTCGCAGCGCCACGCCGTCGCGTCCCCGTCGAGGATGCGGGCCGCCGGAGCCCGGCAGATGGCGTCGCGGGTGGTGACCCAGATCCGGTCCCTTCGGTCGTGGAGACCTGGCCGAACTTCTCCTGCCTGTGGGGGGCTCGCCGCCACTCCAGTCTTGTCTTGCGGAACCGGAGGAGACTGCACCGGATGCACCTGGCGACTCCCCGGCTCCATGTAGTGGAGGCCCGCCGTGGTACCGACCCACAGCCCTCCGTCGGGTGCGGGCGCGCATCCGGTCATCATGATCTCGGTACCCGGGGCAGGGGCACGGGTGAGTGCGGCGGGTCGGTGAGACATCGGGGAGCCCGCCTGCTCGAATCCTTCCCCCGGTACAACGCCGTGAAGGAGGGAGGTCGTCCCCCGGAGTTCCACGAGTCGGGCGGGAGTCAGGGTTCCGGTCCACGCCCCTCCCGATTCATCCATGCAGACCGGCGTGCGCGAATCCCAGGAGGGTGCCATCACCTGCCATCCCTCCCCCTCGGGTCGATGGAGCGCCCGGGGCCCATCCCAGCTCCCCACCCAGATCACCCCCTCGGTTCCCACCACCGTCCGGACGTGCCGAGACGCAAGCCCCTGTCGCTCGGTCCAGATGCGGGTGTCCGGCTCGGGGAAGTGCCGCAGGCCCACGAAGGTCCCGAGCCAGAGGCTCCCCTCACCATCGACGAAGAGGGGACCACCGGAGTCGATGCCATCGTCCCGGTCCAGGATCTCGATTCCCCCGTCCGCCCCGACGGCCACCAGGTAGCGATCCATCGACAACCAGAGCGTGCCCGCCCGCTCCACCAGCTGGATCGGACGACCCGGAGGCACCTCCGATGAACGCAGCCGAATCGTCCCTTCCGGACCGGGCTCGTCGAGCTCCAGCAGTCGCCAGGCGGTGTCGTCGCCCTCTCCGGCGAGAAGGAGTGTGCGATGCGGGTCCGGGGCATGGATCGCGGCCACCGACGGTCCGGCGAAGAGGCGCCGGAGAGGGGCCCCGTTCCCGGGTGTTTCCCCCGGGTCGATCCGCCACACCCCACCAGAGGTGGCCAGATCGAGGGCGCCCCAACGGGTGGGATGAAGCCTGCGGGGAACCTCGGAACCGAAGTGGCGAGATGAGAGAGTCTGCCATCCCGCGTCGGGATCCCACATCAGGAGCGTACCGGAATCGACCCGCCAGAGGGTCCCGGAGCCATCGAAGGCGATCGAGGACTCGAAGCCGGGCCCCGGACCGGCCGGGGGAGGAGGCAGGGTCTCGACCCCGTCGGGTGTGATTCGATGGAGGCTGCCCCGGAGATCGAGGGCCACCACATCTCCCGAAGGAGACACCGCGAGGGCCGGGACCGCCCCCGCCACCGCCTCGGCGGCCCATCGCTCCACCTCGTCACCATCAAAGCGGAAGAGCCCCCCCTCGGCGCCGATCCAGAGAAAACCCGTGCTGTCCTGGGCGATGGCCCACACCGGTGGCGACTGGAGCCCGCGCTCCGGGCCCACGAGGAGACTCAACCGCTCCTGCCCCAACCCGCGTACGGGGGCCACGAGCTGGATCAGGATCACCAGCCCTGCGAGCGTCGGTGTCGGGAGAAGCCCACCGATCCGAAACATGGCGTCGGCCCCGCCAGGTTGAGGGATGTGGCCGAGCGACTCACCCGTCTTGGCGGGTGTCCGTGGGGTCCCTGAAGCTCCCAGCGCTGGCCACTCCCGTTCTTCAGCATCCCTTCAGGTCCCTCGGTGCACGGTAGGACGGATCCGACAGATGGGCAACGTGACCCCGAACGCCGAACCGGGCCGGCGCTCCTCCGAGACTTGTGCCCACCACCGACCGATGGTACTCTCAGAGGCCGAAGACCGAATAAAAGCCGAACCTCCAACCCAGGAGACCCCATGACCGTCGAACGCCCGGACGACCATCCTCCGAAGGACCGAGAGCCCGCACCCCTCTTCCTGTCCACGAGCCAGTTCCTGGCGCACTGGCAGGGACACCGGGCACTCACCCGTCGCACCATCGAGCGCTTTCCCGAAGAGGAGCTCTTCCGCTACGTCGAGGGACCGATGCGGACCTTCGGCGAGATGACCCACGAGCTCCTCCGGATCGCTCTCCCCATGGTCCAGCAGGTTGCCACCGGCCAATGGGACGCCCCGAAAGGCCTCCCCGAGACCCGCACCGGGATCCTTGCGGCCTGGGACGCGTCCACCGAGGCCATCGACGCGCTCTGGAAGGAGATCCCCGCCTCCCGCTTCCATGAGCGGATGACCGCGTTCGGAGAGTACGAGGGCGTCATCCGGGAACACTTCCTCTACGCCCTCGAGAACGAGGTGCACCACCGCGCCCAGGGTTTCGTGTACCTGCGGGCGTTGGGCGTGGAGCCTCCCTTCTTCTGGGAGCGGGAGTAGCATGGTGTCCTGAGTCAGAGAGCGACGAGGGCGATGCGGAGTGGGACCGCGCCCGAGGTCAGCCGCCTTCGTCCGCCCGCGCCACCACCGCCGCCCGAGCCTCGGCGAGCCGCTCCCGCGTCACCCGTCCCCGCGGATCGGTCTCGGAAAAGGTCTCGGCCACCGCTTCCAGGTAGGGGATCGCCTCATCCGGCCGCCCGAGGCCAAGAAGGACCACCCCGAGCCCGAACTCCGAATACGCCAGGGGAATGCGCTCGTCGGGCTGGTAGGTCTGCCGGAGTCGCAACGCTTCGCGGAAGAGGGGCTCCGCCTCCACCAGATCCCCTCGGTCGCGCTTGATCCCCGCCAGGTTGTTGAGGATCGTGATCGTCGTGGTGTGCGACTCCCCTGCCGTGGCACGATGGATCTCGTATGCCTGCCGCATGAGGGTATCGGCAGCCACCGGATCGACGCCCTCCTTGTAGAGCGCCAGGTCGCTCAGGGTACCGGCAACGGTCGGGTGCTCCGGCCCATGGACCTGACGACGGAGTTCGAGCGCCTCGTATCCCCGTGCCACCGACTCCTCGTAGGGCATGAAATTCGCGCTCCCGTAGGTCGAGTTGACGAGGGCATGGGCGAGGGCGAGACGGGATCGGTCATCCGGCTCCTCCTCCCTCAAGAGCACGATGGCTCGTTCGAAGGTCTCGAGCTTCTCTTCCGGATCAGAGCTCCAGTATAGGCGTCCGGCATAGGTCGTCAGGAACGCAGCGAGTCCGCGTCGATCGTCGACAAAGCGCTCCTCGATCTCCGGGAGGAGTTCCCGAAGCAACTCGACCCCCGCGTTTCCGAGGGTGAGTTGTGCCCTGAGGAAGCGGGCGTCGAAATACTCCTGGCGGGTGGTCTCGGGGAGGGACTCCCGGATCGCCACCACCTCCTCGGCCAATGGCAGACCCTGGCTCTGGACCCCCAGTCGGCGGTAGATGTCCGCCAGGGTCGCGAGCATCTCGGCCCTCAAGACCGGCTGCCCCGCCAGATCGGCATTTGCCCGCTCGGCACCCGCCGCCAGAATGTCCCGTGCCGTCGCCTCGATCCCGTCGGTCAACGCCGGGTTCGCCTGCTCGAAGGCGTGAACCAGGAAGGTGGCCACCTGCTCGGCCCTGGTGGCCTCGGCCTGGGCCCGGTCCCGCTCCACCTCGAGTAGCTGGGCCTGGGCCGCCGTGGTTCGAGCCGACTGGACCGCCACCCCGGTGAGAACCACCAGGAGGGTCGCGACGGCCGACACCGCCCCCACGAGCGTCCGATTCCTCCTGATAAATCGACTGGCTCGGTAGAGGGTGGTATGTGGCCGTGCGGCGATGGGGTGTCCTGCCCGCGCCCACCGGAGGTCCGCCGTCAGGGCGCTCACCTCCCGGTACCTGAGCTCGGGCGTCTTGGCGAGGGCGGTGAGGGTTATGGCGTCGAGATCCCCCTCCACCTTCCTCGCTCGCCGGGTCTCGCCGGCCTCCGCCATCACTCGGCTTGGCGGCGGCGGATCACGCCGGCAGACCACCTCCTCGCGCTCCGCCGCGGTGAGACCTGTCACGGTGTAGGCGCGTCGGTCCGTGAGCAGAAGGTAGAGTAGGAGCCCGAGCGAATAGACGTCGGAGGTGGTGGTCACCGGCCGGCCCAGCATCTGCTCCGGGCTTCCAAAGGCCGGCGTCATCAATCGTGCACCGGGCCGGGTGAGGTCAGCCAGTGGGGACCCGGGATGGTCCGGTGACATCACCTTCGCAATCCCGAAATCCAGCAATCGGACCCGACCCTCCTCGTCCACCAGGATGTTGTCCGGCTTCAGGTCGCGATGCACCACGAGATTGCGGTGCGCGTACTCCACCGCCTCGCACACCTCCAGGAAGAGATCGATCCTGGCGTCGAGCCCGAGCCCATGCTCCACACAGTACTGATCGATGGGGAGCCCCTGAACGAGTTCCATCACCAGGTACGGGACTCCGTCCTCGGTCACTCCCCCATCGATCAACCGACTGATCCCGGGGTGCTCCAACCCTGCCAGGATCTGTCGCTCGGCATGGAAACGCCCCCTCAGTTCAGGCGTCCCGAGACCGGGAGGCAGAACCTTGATGGCAACTTCCTTCTCGAAGAGTGCATCATCACGATGGGCTCGATAGACGGTGCCCATCCCCCCCTGCCCGATGACCTCGAGGAGCCGATAGGCTCCCAGCTTCCGGTTCGGCGCGGTATTCACGGCCTCCGACGGCCGAGGCGCGCCAACCCTCTTTGCCAGGTCCTGGAAGTAGGATTCGGCGCTGTCGGCCGATTCCAGGAGGTCGAGCACTCTTCGGACAAAGTCGGGCTCCTCCGGAAACCGCCTCTCCAGAAATGCCTCGCGGTCTGTGGCCGGGAGCCAGCGTGCCGCGTGGAACGCCTCCTCGACCCGCACATCATGGGGATCGCTCATGGTGGATCCACTCCGTCCAAGGTAGGATCTTCCCTCCCCCGTCCCCCCCCGGGTCCGAGCGTCTCCCGGATCTCACGCTTCAACCAGGCGCTCGCTGCCGCCCAGTCCCGCTCCACCGTCCGGACCGACACACCGAGGACCTCGGCGGTCTCATGCATCCGGAGTCCCGAGAAGAAGCGATGCTCCACCACCCGAGCCTGCCGCTGGTGGACCGCCTCCAGTCGGTCGAGAGCTTCATGGAGTACGAGTATCTCCTCCACGGCACTGGGACTCACCGGATTCGCCTCGTCCAGGGAAAGGTGGGGTGCCCCACCCCCTCGCTTCTGCGCCCGGCGGCGCTCCGCATAGTTCACCAGGATCTGGCGCATCGCCCGCGACGCCACCGCAAAGAAGTGCGCACGGTCCTTCCAGTCGGGCTCGGCGGCGCCGGCGAGTTTCAGGAAGGCCTCATGGACCAGCGCGGTCGTCTGGAGGGTGAAGTCGCCACCCCAGGAGCGCCGGTGTCGACTGGCCAGGACCCGAAGCTCACCGTATAGGATCTCGCACAGCTCGTTGAACGACGGCTCATGACCCCGTCGGACCTCGACGAGCAGCTCCGCGACCCCGGTGTTATCGGACATGGCACGTTCACAGGAAGAGGTATGGAATGGGCGTGCGACCTCCCTCCATGACGAGGGGCCGGTCTGCCGTGCCCGCACTCCTCTATGCGGATTCTCTGGCCATCGTGCGACTCCACGCCGTCAATTCGTCGTCTGTACCTCGAAGTGTCGGCCCACGTGCCCGATGACGAAGCGACTCTCCACAGGAACCCGCGAAGTAAAGTAGATGCGCAGGCAGAACCGCGGATCATAGCTCGATCCCATGGCGATGTGCTCGACGCAGTCATACTCCGAACCCTTGGAGTCATAGAAAAGGTACTGTTCCCGAAGACGCCTCGACGTCGACCGCGAGATCCCTCCCCGGTAATCGATCCCCAGCTCCCGAAAAGCATCGGCCAGACCGGTGCCCAGGCTCCCGTCCCCACGCTTTCGGGCCACGCGGGCCATGGCATCGAGGACCACGGCCACCTGCTCGGGATCCTCGTACGGGCTCTCGCGGGCCGCGTCGATGGCGGAATCCAGCACGAAGAGGTGCTCCTGGTGGACCTCCGCCGCGCGTCGAACCACCTCCGGAAGGCTGGGGCGGTGATCTTCGTCGCTGTGCCCTTCGGGGAGGGCTTCGTCGGGCACCGAAGGTTCCCGGTCCCCATCGTCCTCCCCGGACCCTCTCCCCTCGGCCACCTCCATCCACCGCTCCAGTGCCCCTTCCAGTCGAGCGATCCGACGTTCCAGGGCAGCCGTGCGGGCGGAGCGGAGCGAGCTCACCGTGCGAAGCTGCTCCACCTCGTCCAGGAGCTCCGCATGGGAGTGGGCGAGCCCCCTCATGCCCCGGTCCAGGGTCTCCAGCAGTTCGATCACGCGGTCTGTCGCTGCCCCGGTCGTGGTGGAAGGAGATCCCGAAGCCGAGAGAGGCTCGGCCGTTTGCTCCTCCTCGGATGTGGCTGAAAGGGTGGAGGCCACCTCCGGGGGTCCGCACTCCTCCTCGGTCGATTCCGCGCCGGCATCCCGGCCCCGTGCCGAGTGGCCCTCGTCGCCAGCTTCGGTCCCCCGCCGGGCACGTACCCCCGGCGGCATCTCGAGAGACTGACCGGCCCGATGCCCGAAGGGCCCCATGATGGCCCCCGCCCGCATCACCGGGTCCAGGAGCCGGTCCGAGGTGAGCAGCGGATGGTCGAGGGGGTCGTCGTCTCGGCTCAGGCCCGGGAGATACCCCCGCATGGCGCCCCAGTAGCAGGAGAGGCGCCGATCCCCCAGGGCATCGCTGAGTTTGAAGGTGGTTCGGTGTTCATCGATGACGAAGAGGTGGGCGACCCCGAGCAGCTCGTCCAGGAGCGCCTCGGGATCAATGGCGTAGCCCCCTTCCTCGGCGGGAGAGAGAACGACGATGGGGACTTCCCGACTCGGTGAGAGGAGCCGGTTCTCCACGAAGTCCGGAATGTCCAGCGGGCCCAGGGTTCGCGGCTGTACCTCCGCGCCCCGGAAGGTGAAGCGGAGCGTCCGGCGAAGGGGCGCGAGAAAGGTGGGCCGTGCCTGTCCGGCACCGACCATGCCCCGGATCCGCTCGAATCCGTCGTCTGCGGTCACCCGAAGGGAGAGTCGGGTCCACCGCTTCCGCTCTTCGAGAATGAGATGGGTCGTGCACGCCGTTCCCCGTGCGGTGGGATGGGGCACCCGCCAGAGGAGTTCGCCGGTCCATCCCTCGGAGTCCCGCACGCCATCCCAGACGAGCCCGGTGAAGCGGGTGGCGGGACGGTCCACCGGCTCGTCACGCCGAAGGTGCGGAGCCTCGGGCCAGCCGGCACGGATCGCCGTGGTGAGGGCCTCGAGGACCTGGGTGCCCGGCTGCCCGGAGCCCGCCCTGGGCCGAAGGGTGAAGCTCGCTCCGAAGAGGGCGTGCTCCGGAGGCCCCGGCCGGAACCCCCGGGTCCCTCCGCTCCATCCTCCCTCCCCCTCTCCATGCTCCCGGAGCAGCCGGGCCGTCCGTCGCCCCACGATCTTCCACCCGGTGGAGGTTGTGACGACATCGCGGTCGGAGGGGGTGTCGCTGGCCATGGAGTCATAATGCAGCACCCTCCTGCCTGACGCAAAGTGTGACTCGCCGCGACCTACTGCCTCGACTCCGATGGACGAAATGGCGTCCGCCGCGAGCAGGAGCCCGACACCTCGATGCATTTCATCGCGTGCCGCCTGGCCCGGGGGGACGAGGGGAGGGAGTTCAGAAGAGTGCGAGCTGGTCCGGGTCCCGGCCCGGCCGCACGAAGTGCTCCGCCGAGAGGGTGAGTTCACGCCTGCCGAGTCCGGTCCGGGCGCATCCGATTCGGAAGAGGTCCCGAACCTGCTCGGCGAACGGGCCCTCGCCCCGCATGCGCGTGCCGAAGGTGGCATCGTAGAGGTCCCCGCCACGCAGGCTCTCCAGCCGGGAACGGACCTTTCCTGCACGGTCGGGACAGTGGGTCTGGAGCCACTCCAGGAAGAGGGGCCGCACCGCCCCGGGAAGGCGGAGCATGACGTAGCTGGCCGCCACCGCACCGGCGTCGGCGGCCGCCTGCAGGATGCCCGGGATCTCGTGGTCGGTGAGCCCGGGGATCACCGGCGCCACATTCACGGCCACCGGGACCCCGGCGTCGGCGATTGTGCGCACCGCCTGGAGCCGGTGCTCGGGGGGAGAGGCCCGGGGCTCCAGGGCCCGCTGCAACCTCCGGTCGAGGGTGGTGATGGAGAGGGTCACGTGGGCCGCCTCGAACCGGGCCAGCTCCGCCAGCAGGTCCACATCACGCTCCACCAGCCGGGACTTGGTGATGAGGGCCACCGGGTGGCGGGCCCGGGCGAGGACCTCGAGACAGCGCCGGGTCACCCGAAGCCTGCGCTCCACCGGCTGGTAGGGATCGGTCACCCCACTCATCACCAGGGGAACGGGTGCCCAGCCCGGCTTCGCGATCCCCTGCCGGAGGAGGGTCGGTGCGTCCTCCTTCACCAGGATCCGGCTCTCGAAATCGAGGCCGGCCGACATTCCCAGGTACTCGTGGGTGGGGCGCGCATAGCAGTAGACACATCCGTGTTCGCACCCCCGGTACGGGTTCACACTCCAGTCGAAGCCCACGTCGGGGCTCCGGTTCCGGGTGAGAACCGTCCGTGCCGGGTCCTTCAGGTACTCGGTCTTCCGGGCGTGGGGTGCCTGCGCCGCCTCGCCGGGGGCGAGCTCCAGGTGGAGGCGCTCGAAGCGATTCGGGAGGTCGAGGCCGGCGCCGCGGCCGCGCACGATGGGCAGGGATCGGGTCATGGAGGGGCCGTACCCCCGTGACCCCGAGGTGTTTCGGCTTCTATTCGGTGTCCGTTCCCTGGACCGGCTGGACACTGAATCCCGAGATCCGCCCCTCTTCATCGAAGCCCCAGATGACATCCATGGGGTTCTCCGGGGTGTTCTCGAAGCGGACCGTTCGCCGGTAGATCCGGTGGCCGGGGATGTCGTGGACCTCCTCGCCGAGAACCTCCGATTCGTCACCGAAGGTACCCAGGATCTGGTCGCGGAAGCCTTCGAGGGCGGCGACATCGGGAATCATCTCCCGCATCTGGTCGTCGAAACCCTCGACGATCTCGTCCAGTTCACCGGCGTAGAAGGCGGTGGTCAGGGCCTGGCCCCGCTCGGTGATCTCGGCATCGTCCTGCGCGAGGGCCGGTAGCGCCCAGAGGGTGCCGATCGCGAGAAGAACGGCGAGCAGCGCAGTGGAACGTCGTATCATGGTATCCCTCCTGATCTTAAGTTGGATCCATCGTCCTGACTACGGGCCCAGGCGCGCGACCCTTCGATGTCGGTAGCACCCACACCCCGTGGGCGACCGGGTCGAGCCCTCGGGATCTACCGCAGCCCCTCGATGGAAAGGCCGGCGCCCACGCTGCCCTCGAGCTCCACCCCCGGACGAATGACCGGACATTGGTCCTGGGCAGGATCACAGTGATGAATTGGAAGCTCCACGACCGCCCCATCACCGCGAAGGAACCAGGCCGATGGATCCACGGAGATGACGATGGTCCCGGTGGAGCTTCCACCCTCGATCTCGAGACGGGGATCCAGCTCGGCACCCCATTCCGAGCTCCCACCGATGAAGACCAGGAACGACGCCGGAGCCTCCCCGGTGCGGGTGAAGGTCCCGCTGACGGCGAAGGTTGCCCCGGTGGGCCACACGCCGAGTGCATCCACCAGCCCCGGCCGGAGCGAATGCCCCGCAAGCACCGGCTCCACCTGGAGGGTCACCCGGTCGTATGACCCGGGAGGCACCGGCCCACTGAAGGCGGTGGTCTCGACCCCTTCCGCCAGGGGGAGTTCGACCGCCAGCTCTGCACTCCGGAGCCCGAGCCCGCCATCCACATCGCCCCGCACCGCGAAGTCATCGACCACGATGTGGATCCGGTCCAGGGAAAGGACCCCGTTCGTGCCGGTCACCACCCCGCCGGCGAGCCCCGACGCGTCCTGCGCCGTCGAGCCACTTCCGGCCACCTGGAAAACGACCTCCACCGAACCATCGTTGGGTGAGACGGGATCGTCTCCGCACCCCGCAAGGAGGAAAAGGAGAAGGGTGAGCAGGGCGAAACCGAGACCTGTCCGGACCGGGAGGGCGAGGGGGGCCACTCCTTCCCTCGCTCCGGCGGTCAGGTTCGGTCCATGGGAGGAGGTCGGACGGCGGTGTGCGGGCGTCGCCGGACGTGCACGTCGAGGGGTGAGGCTCGTGGTCATGGTGGATTCCATCGCTTTGGTGGGGGGGTGACTCGTACCGATGGGGGTATCCCGGCGCCGGAGGTACGAGGACGGATGCCCGGACAGGATTGGAGGGCGCAAAGGACGGACCAGCTTCCCTTCCCCTCCCCTGTGGCGCCGGGGAAGACCGGAAAAGCCCCGTGTCGAAAGAGAAGGCCCCCGGAGCCAGGCCGAAGACGGGCCCCCGGGGCCCGGGGCCCACCGCTCTCCGAGCAGGAAAGAGCTACCCGCCGGAAGAGACGGGATGGAAGAACTTTCCGGGTGGCTTACAGATCGTCGCGGTCGGCCAGGACAGCGAGAGGGAGGAACCGAACGACCGCCTGCGAGATCCCCCGGGCGGCACGGTCGGGGTCGCGGATGAGAAGGTCCTGATCGCTGGGACTGGTCAGGAAGCCGGCCTCGAGGATCACCGCCGGGGTCGACGGATCGATTGTGTGACGGTACCGCCGGTTGTTGAAGGCATAGTAGCCGGCCATCCGCCGGGTGGCCTGCCGGTGCCGAAGCCCCGTGACTTCCCGGTACTCTCCGGCGAGAACCTCGGCGAAGGCCGCGCCCTGTCCGGTAGCGTCGCGACGGGGTGGACTGATGGAGAATCCCGAGGCAGCCGGGCTGTGGAAACCATCGGCATGAATGGCGATGAAGAGGTCGGCGCGGTAGCCCGGGGGCACCGTGGCGGGGAGGACTTCCACCTCGTACCCCAGGGCCTCGAGGCGCTCGGCCGCCAGGCGCGCGATCCGGAGGGTCACTTCCCACTCCTCCATGCCCCCGCCGCGGGTGCCGTTGGATCGGAGCCGGGCGAGTTCATCGGGGGCTTCGTACGATTGCCAATGGCCTGCCTGGAGGGCAATCCGGTAGGAGGCCGGTGCAGGGTCCGCACCATTGGAGGCCCCCACCACCACCGGGTCGGTTCCGGATGCGCCATTGGTGGCCTGAGCCAGGAGGGAAGCGGGCGCCACCGCGAGAGCCAGGACCACGCAGAAGGACGCGCTGGCAAGGAGCGCCTGGACGGGGGCGATCCTCCATAGGCGTCGCTCCACCGGGGTCACCGGGGTCACCGGGGCCGCCTGGGCAGAGATCTCCACACCACGATCGTCCATTTCGCCTCTTGGGGCATACGGTCCAAGGCACTCCCCCGGCTCCAGCGAGGGCAACTGTGAATGGGAGACGTCGCGGAGTGCCCGATCGTTAACAGCCCCCCGGTATCGAACGTCGATTCCGCAGGTCGAAGGCCGAGGGCGGGAGTGGCAGGCTGTAGCGTAAACGCTACACATTCTCGCTCCCTGCCTCAGCCTGCGACCCATCGGGATCGACGCTGCGCGATGGCTGTGGCGTATGCGCTACAATGCCCCGCCCTGGCCTTCCGCCGCGGGCTCCGACGACTTCGCCCGCCTGGCATCCATGTGCTCGTCGATGAGGTACATCCCCACATCGGTGAGGAGCTTGAGGGGGATGAAGAACCACGCCGCGCCCGCCGTCCCCGCCAGCGCCGCCAGCCCCGCCGTGTGCATGGGAATGACCCGGAGGTAGGGCTGGAAGAAGAGGGTGCCGATGTTGGGACGCCATCCCCGATCGGTCTCGAGATGGCGCCGGAAGATGGCATGCTCCCCGATCCCGAACCCCACCGCACCCATGGCGATGAGGAGCCAGGTGCCCCCGTCGGGCAACCCGGAGGAGACCATGAACGCCAGGTATCCCGCGTGAAAGCCCCCGTAGTGCAGGAGGAAGAAGTTCGCGGTACTCCGCTTCCCCTTCTCCGTCTCGGGCACCGGTCGCCCATTGGAGGTGAGGCCCTCGGTGGAGAAGTCCTCGAGGCTCATCATGCGCCGGTAGTTGAAGAACCCGATGGTGACACTGTGGGCCCAGAAGGACCAGATGAGTTCGGCCACCTCGAGCCAGCCAAGGGCGAAGAAGGCCAGGAGGAGGGCATTCCCGCCCATGAGCCCGCCGATGGAGGTGCGGGTGCTCCGACGGTCCTCCTCGGGGGAGGGATGGGGGATATGGTTCAGCGCGCCCATGGGCCCCTCACCCCGGAAACCCGTCGGCGTCGCGCACCCGCCGCGCCTGAGCCAGGTGTCGCTCCACATGGCTCACCAGGAGCTCGAGCACCTCGCCCAGGGTCAGCCGGATGAACCGACTGGCCGGCGACTGCACCCGCACCTGCTGGAGGTCGTACCCCTCGGCCTCGTCCAGAAGCCTGAGGAGGTCCTCCTGGACCCCTTCGAAGCGCTCGAAGGCGTCCAGCGACGCCGGGGGAGGGACGAAGGGGCCCATCGTCTTCACCCGAAGGCGCCCCCGGGGCGACGAAACCCAGAGGAAGAGGCGGCCGAAGAGCCGCGGACGGTAGACTCGCGTCCATCCTGCACCGGCCCGCGCCTCGGCCATGGCGTGGCGGATGGTGCCATGGTAGGCGTCTCCCGTGGCGATGAGGTGTTCGAGACAGTCTGCAATGCCCCACCGGTCCGGCCCGGGGCGCCAGAGGAGCGCATCGTCGCCCAGCCCCTCCACGAGCGAACGAAAGGCCTCCGTCCCCGCTCCGATCCGGGTGCGCAGCTGGTTGAAATGTGTCTCCGCCGAAACCGCCACCGATCCTCCCGATCCTGGCCCCTTCGATTCCGGGCACCGGCCCGGGCCCCTTCTCCCGGTGCTCCCTCTCCTTCGTGTACGGACTGTTGCGGTCCGCACAATCTGGGTCCCCGACCCACTCCCTGTCCACCAACCCTGCCCAGCCCGCTGGACCGGCCCATCGACCGACCCCCGCAGGCACTGCCCGCCGGAGCTGAAGACGTCCCCTGCGGCTCACTCATCGGACGGGGGTCAGGCGCCGCCCATCTCCGGCTGGCGGTCCAGGAGGGCGGCCAGGGCCGCCCCCTCCTTCTCGGGGTCCAGGCCCGCGTTCATGGAGGCGCGACGCTCCTCGGGGAGCCGGCTCCACCACGCCAGGGTCTCGGCTGCGGTCTCGGCCAGGGGCCGGAAGGTGAGTCCGGCCGCCACCGCACGCTCGATGGACGCCCGCGCCATGACCGAGTCGGGTCCGAACCAGGTCGTCATCTCGGACCAGGGGCGGATGTCGTGGGCCTGGAGATGCTCCATCGGCGCCCAGTGGAAGCGAAGAGGAAGGTCGCCCGGAAGCGCCGCCCGGATCCCGTGGAGCTGCTCCGCCATGGTGAGGGGAGCCCGGGGACCGGTGGCATTGAAGGTCCCGGTAGTGCCCTCCTCGACCAGGCGCACGCACCACTCGGAAAGATCGCGGGCATCGATGACCTGCACCGGATCGGTGCCATCGCCCGGCGCCAGGATGTCGCCCCCCCGGGCGATCCGCACCGGCCACCAGGTGAAGCGGTCGGTGGGGTCACCGGGACCCACGATGAGGCCGGGGCGGATGACGGTGGTCCGCTCGCCGAACCACCGCTCGGCCTCCCGCTCCGATTCGGCCTTCATGGCCCCGTAGAGGGCACCGGTGTACTCCGCCGGTCCCACCTCGAGGGGGTCCCCGTCATGACGGAGGCGCGGGGTCTCCTCTTCGTCGATGACGGTGGCCCCCGCCACATCGTACGCCGAGATCGTCGAGATGAAGAGGTAGTGCCCGGTGGCGTTCTCCAGCATCCGGCCCGCGTCCCGGACCCAGAAAGGGAGGGTCGTGGGGTTGTCGATGACCGCATCCCACTCCCGTCCCTCCAGGGCGGAGAGGTCGCCTTCGTTCCGATCGCCCACCAGCGCCTCGACCCCCGCGGGGAGCTCGGTGTCGCTCCGTCCCCGGTTGAAGACGGTGACCCGGTGGCCCCGGGCCACGGCGTACTCCACCTGCCAGGGACCGATGAAGCCGGTACCGCCCAGGATGAGGAGGTCCAGGGAGCGGGGCGCCGGAGCGACGTGCCGAGGGCGGGATTCCGGTGCGGCGGCGGAGAGCGGAAAGGGCCTCCCCGAGAGGGCCAGTGCGCCCCCTGCGAGGGCCGAGAGGCGGAGAAAGCTGCGGCGGTCCGTGGTCATGGCGGGCGCTCCGGATCGGGTGGCTGTGGCTCTCCCGGCGCAAGAGGGAGATCTCGGAACGTAGCGAAAGGTGGAGGGCCGTTGAAGAAGTTGGGGGGTGGCCCGGGAGGGCCCGGGGGTGGCGCCCGGGGTGTCCTCCCTGACACTTTTGAGGGATGGGGTGGCGACGCCCCTCCACCCACCACCGGGAACCGGAACCGACGATGCACACGACTGCGCAGGAGAATGGCACCATGACCAGGGTCGCCGAGCTCGACGAAACCGACCGCGAGATCCTGGCCCAGCTGCAGGAGAACGCGCGGACCTCCAATGCCGAGATCGCCCGGAGGATCGGGCTCACTGCGTCGGCGATCCATCACCGGATCCGGAAGATGGAAGAGGCCGGGGTAATCCGGGGCTACGCCGCGCGCCTCGATCCTGTGGCCCTCGATGTGAAGCTTGCCTCCTTCATCCGGGTCCAGACCGGTGAGGGGGCGAAGGCGTCGGAGATCACCCGGGCGCTGGCCGCCCTCCCCGAGGTGCAGGAGGTCCACCGGGTGGTGGGGGAGGACTGCTTCTTCGTGAAGGTGCGGGTGCGCGACCCCCAGGCGCTGGCGGAACTCCTTGATGAGCGGGTGCAGACGATCCCCAATGTGGCCTCCACCAAGACGACCATCGTCCTCACCACCGCCAAGGAGAGCCTGGCGCTCCCCCTGGGTTAGAAGGATGTTGAAGAAGTACAGGGACCACCGAAACGGGGTCTTGCGGTGTCAGGGCAGGAGGAGCCGTCGTACCAGGCGAGCCGGTCCATCGGTCTCGGGGTCATGGTGCCCTTTGGCACACCGGGGACCGCCCCCGGCTCAGCGGCCGGCAAGGGCGGCGACGGCGTCCACCTCGATCCGGTAGAGGTCGCCCTTCGGGTCGTCGGCGAAGGGGTCGCGGCGGATGAAGTAGAGCCAGCGGCCGTCGGGAGAGAGGGCAGGGTGGAATTCGTCCTGGGGGGTGTTCACCGGGGGGCCGAGGTTGACCGGATCGCTCCAGCGGGCCTCGGTGCCCTCTCCGTCGAGGTGGGCGGTGTACAGCTCGCCGAAGCCGGTGGCCTGGGGGTCGGTGGGGTTCAGGCGGGTGAAGAGGAGCCGGCGCCCATCCGGAGAGACGGCCGGATTGAATGCCCAGTGCGTCTCGGTGTTCACCCCGCCGGGGATGGGCACCGGTTCCTCGTACCATCCATCGTATCCATCGCCGGCCGGTTGCGCGACCACCACCCGCCAGTGGCCGGGTCCCTCTACGGCTTCGATGGGGTTCCCGAAGTAGAGCCGGCCCTCGAGATCGAGACTCGGATAGAGGTCGTCGCGGGGGGTGCTCGCCGAAACCCGCTCGGGCGGCCCCCATCCCTCCGCCTCCCGTGGGACCCGCCAGAGGTCCACCACATCCGGAACCCCTGCCTCCGACGGACGGATCGACGAGAAGTAGAGCCATTCGCCGTCCGGGGTGATGAAGGGATCGATGTCGGGGTGTTCCCCCGAGAAGGGGGCGACTTCGGGGGTCTGCCACGCCCCGTCCACCCGCACCGAGCGGTTGATGCTCGCCTGGCGGGTCTGCGGGAAGAAGCCGTCGGCGGCGCCGAAGTAGGCGGTGTCGCCCGAGGGGGTGAAGGTGATCCGGTACTGCTCCCGGTGGTCGGAGATGACGCCGGGGGCAAAGCGCTCGGGTTCGCCGGAGGTGCGTCCCTCGGGCGGTTGCCCGGGGGGGCCTCCGGGCACCCGTTGGGCTCCGGGTGTGGCGCCAGGGGGCGCGGCTCGGACTCCCTCGAGGACGACCTCGCCCTCGTGGGCCGGGCCCGTTCCGCATCCGCCCAGCGCCGCGGTGACCGCCAGCCCGCAGAGACCCATGACGATCCGTTCCTTCACCGGGAACCTCCTCCGCACGATTGAGTGACATTCCGGCCGGGTGCATGGAGGCCATCGACCTCCTCTCTCATCTTTCGACGAATGGGTGGGTCGAAATGAGACATCCGGCGTGGGCCCCTGCCCCTTCCGTCCGCAGTCCCGGGGACGGCGGCGGGGCGCTCGACGGATCCCGCAGCTCAACCCGTCCGCCCCTCGAGCTCCCGCAACCGCCGCTCCAGGAAGCGCCGTTCCGGCTCCTGCTCTGCGAGCTCCAGCGCCCGCCCGAAGGAATCGCGAGCCTCGGCGAGCCGCTCCAGGCGCCGGCAGAGTTCCGCGCGGGCCGCGTGCGCCAGGTGATAGTCGGCGAGCTCCCCCTCTCCGAAAAGCTCGTCGATGAGACGGATCCCCTCCTCGGGACCGTCGCGCATGGCCACCGCCACCGCGCGATTGAGGCGCACCACCGGCGAGGCGTTGAGCCGCAGGAGGAGGTCGTACAGGGCGACGATCTGGGGCCAGTCGGTGGCGTCGGCGCTGGGAGCCTCGGCGTGCACTGCCGAGATGGCCGCCTGAAGGGTGTACGCCCCGATCCGCCCCGATCCGAGGGCCTCCTCCACCAGGGCGATCCCCCGGGTGATGAGCTCCTCCTTCCAGAGGGAGCGGTCCTGGTCCTCGAGGAGGACGATGTCGCCCTCGGGGGTGGTCCGTGCTTCGAGGCGTGACTCGTTCAGGAGCATGAGCGAAACGAGCCCCTTCACCTCCGGGTCGGGAAGGAGGTCGTGGAGAAGCTCCCCCAGGCGGATCGCCTCGCCGGTGAGATCCGACCGGATGTGGCTCTCGCCGAAGGTGGCGGAGTAGCCCTCGTTGAAGACGAGGTAGATGACCTGGAGGACGCCGTCCAGGCGCTCGGCAAGCTGGGACTGGGGAGGGACCTCGTAGGGGATCCCTGCGTCCCGGATCTTCCGCTTGGCACGCACGATGCGCTGGGCGAGAGTGCCGGAAGAGACGAGGAAGGCGCGGGCGATCTCCTCGGTGGTGAGCCCGCAGACCTCCCGCAGGGTGAGGGCGACCCGGGCATTCAGGGGCAGGGCCGGGTGGCAGCAGGTGAAGATGAGGCGGAGCTGGTCCTCGGCGGGGTCGACTCCCTCCCACCCGTCCAGCGCCGGGGTGTGGGCAGGACCTCCGCCGTGCGCACGGTCGTCCGCCTTCAGCTCGGTGAGCTTCTCGTCGTAGCGGTTCCGACGGCGGATCCGGTCGATGGCCCGGAAACGACCGGCGGAGACGAGCCACGCCCGGGGGTTGTCGGGGATGCCCTTCTCGGGCCACTTCTCCACCGCCGAGGCGAAGGCCTCCTGGAGCGCGTCCTCGGCCAGTTCGAAGTCCCCGAGGATCCGGATCAGGGTCGCCAGGACCCGGCGGGACTCCTCGCGATAGATGGTCTCGACGGCGCGGCGGACCTCGCCGGGGCTCGATCCGTGCGGGGTCGACTCCTCGGGTGGGGGGGTGGTGGACATGGCTCGTGCGAAGGCGGTCTTCGGGTCAGGAGGCGTGGCTCAGGGTGCCAGGTCCCGGATGGGCCGGACCTCGATGCTCCCGATGCGGGCCGGGGGGATGCGCGATGCGATGGAGAGGGCTTCGTCCAGGTCCTCCGCCTCCACCAGGTAGAAGCCGGCGAGCTGCTCCCTGGTCTCGGCGAAGGGGCCGTCGGTGACCGAGATGTCGCCGCCGCGGACCCGAACGGTCACCGCCGTCTCCACGGGCTGGAGGGCTTCGGCGGCGATGTAGCGACCGGAGGCGTCGAGGGCCTCTCCCCATGCCGCGCACTCGGCGTCGGGGATGGTGGCCATCTTCGCTTCTTCGCCATAGACGAGACAGAGGTATTTCATGAGTGGAGTCGGAGCTGGGGGTGCGAGGGAGCGCGATGGAATTCGGTGGGAGAAACCGTCCATTCCTCACGGATCGGACGGATCTCCACTGCACCGTAGCGCGCCGAGGGCATCTGCGCCACCACCCGGATGGCATCGTTCAGGTCACGGGCCTCGAGGAGGAGAAGGGTGCAGAGTCTCGCCCCGACCTCGTGGGGGGACCCGTCTTCGACCAGAGTTCGCGCGCCTCTCACCCCTACGGTGGTGGCGGTGAGCCCCGGCTGGCGCCGGATCACAAGTCTCCCGGCCCCGCCCCGGTGGAGCCGGTCGAGGTACCGGTGGCAACGGGACTCGAGGGCGATGTCCAACCTACCAGGCGTGGGGGGTCGGGACCCCGTCCTCCTTGTAGACGACCCCTTCCCGCATGACAAAGCCCATCTGCTTGAGGTGTTCCACGTCGTCGAGAGGGTCGCCGCGCACGGCCACGATGTCGGCCCACTTCCCCACCTCGATGGTGCCGAGTTCATCGAGCTGACCCAGGAGGTCGGCGGCATTCCGGGTGGCGGCCAGGAGGGCCCCGGCCGGGCTCATTCCGGCCTCCACCAGGAGCCGGAACTCGTCGGCATTGGTCCCATGGGGGAAGACGCCGGCGTCGGTCCCGAAGGCGATGGGCACCCCGAACTCGATGGCGCGTCGGTGCGAGTCCCGGGCGATGGGTGTGATCTCGCGGGCCTTCACCGCGGACCAGGGGGCGAGGGTGCCGTCCTCGGCGGCCTGGTAGACGTACTCGAAGGCCATGATGGTGGGCACCAGGTAGGTCCCCCGCTCGCGCATCTCGGCCATGATCTCGTC
>SLSF01000019.1 GCA_007130605.1 Gemmatimonadota bacterium
AAATTCCACCCCGACACGCCGGTCCCGGCCGCCAGTAGCACGGCCTGCTCCAGCTCCGAGAGGGGATGGGGCTCGAAGCGGGATCGAAAGGCCAGGGGGCCGGAAGGGATCTCCATTCCGAACCCGAAGCGGCGGGCCCGACGGCCGAAGAGCGCCTGCATGAGTGGAAATCTCTGGAGCTGGGACAGGGCATCGGTGGGTTCTCGCATGGGTCCCCTCGGACGTTCAGGTTCTGGATTCAAGAGGAGGGCGCTTGCGGAGTCGCCGGACGGATCCGTCCGGCGACCTCACCCTCGCTACATCCGCTTCCCTGCGGCCAGATCGGCCGCTGACAAGGATCAGGGCTCCAGGATCTCCCCGGACCACACCCGCTCGTATTCGAGCCGAGCCTGGAGAAGGGCCCCACGCAGCACCCCGGCGTCGGATGCCTCGAAGAGGCACAGGAGTCGTCGGCGGTCGCGGGAGAAATGACTCCGGATCCACCGAATTCCGTTCCGGTCCAGGCACGGCGCGAGGCGCCCTGCCAGCGTCTGAAAGTGCTCCTCGGTCAAGGGGGGCTCAAACGAACGCTCCAGGATGACGTGTGCCATGATCCATCTCCCTCGTCTAGTGTGGTGAGTCAGAGGTTCGCCGGCATCCGGGCGAGAGCCAAGCCGCAGGCTACGGAACCGAGCTTAGGCGTCCGCCGTTGAAGCTGGCGATGTACCGGGCGTTGGAACGGGACCGGGCTTTCATCCAGCCATGGACTGGGCCCGTTCGACAGCCTGTCGAGCCCGGTACGACAGTCGATGCTGGGGCAGGTGGACGTCAGGGGACTCGAGAATCCGGGCCCACTCGTCAAAGTCACCGCACATGGCTGCACTGGAGGCGAGGAGGCCGCAACTCAGCGCCAGGAGGCTGGGGCGCTCCAGGGTGCAGGCCGCCCTCCTCAGCTCCTGGGCTCGCTCGCGGGCGATGTGGGGCTCTCCCCTTCTCAACTCCAACTCGGCTCCATAGGCCTGGAGGTGGGCGATCTTCCAGAGGCCGTCGAGATCTCGCAGATCCTGGAGAGCTCGGTCCAACTGCGAGAGTGGGTCCACCATACCCGCTTCAGCATCGTGCCCCTCTCCCGCGTCCCGCCCCATGGCCACTGCCGCGAGTCCGCGAGAGAAGGCCGCTTCAGGTGCGTCGTGGGCCCGCTCGGCGAGTTCCCCGGCCTCCCGGGCTCGGCGCAGGGCCGCCTTCACCTCATCCCGATCCAACTCCACCATGCTGATCCGTGTCATGGCCTGGGACTCCCACCAACGATCCTTCGCCCGGCGTCCTCTTCGCACGACCTCATCGAAGGCTTCGATCGCCTGCCCGAACTTGCCGTCCCAATGATGGAGGAGCGCCCAGGCCAACGCGACCACATCCAGGTGCAGCTCATGCTCCCGGGACAACGCGACGGCCTCCAGGGCCAGACGACGAGCCTCGCGAGGGGACTGATCCAGGATCAACAGGCAGGCCGCCGTCTCGGCCAGAGCCCGGGCGGCAATGTCGGGCTCCCCAGCCCTGCCGGCTTCCGCCGAACGGACCGAACTGCGCCCGGCCGCCTCGAATGCTCCCCTCTGATACTCCAACTCCATGAGGAGGGCATGTCCGGTGGCCACGATACTCGACATCCCACCTCTACGCGCCTCGTCGGTGACTTGTCGCACCCGTGCCTCCACGTCGGCCGGCCTGAGGGCCTTCATGCTGCGGAAGGAGTAGACCCGGAGCAGATCCATCTCCAGGGGGACGCGCACCTCTTCGGGGAGAGCCTCCACCTGAGAAAACCCTCGTTCCACGAGTTCGGCCACCTCGTCGAAGGCGAACACCCAGAGCGAGGCCTCCGCAGCCTTGACATAGGCGCGGACCGCCAACTCCGGAAGCCCTCCGAGCTCGGCGTGATGGGCTACGGCTCCGGGAAGCCTGCTCGCCTCCTGGTCCAGTGCGTCCAGCACCTCGGCGATCCGCCGGTGGATGGCGCGGCGAGCCGGTGCCGAAGGCCGGCGGTACGCGGCCTGCCGAAGGAGAGAATGGCTGAAGTCATAGCGATCCGCTCCGCTGGCTCGGAGGATCCCGCGTCGGGCCAACCAATCCATGTTCTCGATGATGTCGTGGGTGGGCCGCTCCAGCACCTGTACAAGGGTGTTCACATCGAAGACACGGCCCAGGGCCGCCGCCCATGGGAGGAGCGATCGAGCGCTGTCCCCCAGGCGCCCGAGACGGTCCTGGAGTTCCTCCTCGATGGTGGAAGGGAGCCGCTGATCCTCCCCCCTCCACGATTCGGCGAGGGCCAGGGCAAACAGGGGATTCCCCTCGCTGGTGATGTAGACCGATCGCGCGTCGGCAGGGCTGTCCACGGCACGGATCAGGGTCTCTGTCTCCGCTCCGTCCAACCTCCTCAAGGGGAGATGGAAGAGATGCCCCTCCTCGTCCAGGGACCTGAGAACGCGGGCCATGATCGAGCCTTCCTCGATCTCCTTCTTGCGAGCGGCCAGCGCCATGGTGACCGGAAAGGTGGAGAGGCTCCGGGCGAGAAAGTGAAGGAGACCGGCCGAAGCGGCGTCCATCCACTGGACGTCGTCCAGTACGATCAGACCGATGGGATCCGCCAGAGCCATGCGCCGGAGAAGGCCGGCGGCGGCATCGAAGAGCTGCGAGCGCTCGGCCGGCCCACCCGACTCCCTCACGCCCCTCGGGATCCCCACGAGGCCGGCGAGTCCTCGGGCAGAGTTCTCGTCGATCATGGCATGCGGAATCTGCCGAAGCATGTCGATCCAGGGACCGTACGGACGAATCTCCTCAGTTTCGAAGACGCGGCCCACCAGGACCCAGCCGCCGGCCGTTCGGGTCTCCCTCACCAGCTCCCGGAGCATCCGGGTCTTGCCGATGCCTGGCTCACCGGTGAGGAGGATGGCCGACGGCGCGCCCGGTTGCGGGGACGACCGGATGAGATCCAACGCCTGGTCGAGCACCCCGTCGCGACCAATGAGCGGTGGGTCGCTGACGCCGGTCGCGGCGAGGGCGGCCAGGGGCTCTCCGGGGGATAGCGCGCCCTCCGTCGATTCCGCTCCCGCCTCATCACCCTGGTCCCACTCGGGCTTCCCCGTGATCACCCGGCGCCTCAACCTGAGCCGGATCTGTTTCAGCCTCCCGGAAGGGGGTGCGCCCAGATGTTCCGAAAGCATCCGGGAGCAGCGGTCGTGCAGTGCCAGCGCCTGATCGAAGCGGCCCAGCGCTCCCAGCACCTCCATGGCCTGAAGATAGGGCTCTTCGGAAAACGCATCGATGGCCAGACGGTCCAGGGCGTGGGGGAGCGCCTGCTGCGGATCATCTTCCAGCCGTCGGACCAGGGTCGACAGGACCGATACGTGGAGGCTCCGGAGTCGCTCACGCGTGCCGAGGCTCCATGCCTGGAATCGGTGGCACCCCGAGAGATCGAGCCCCTCGAGGAACGGTCCTCGAAAGGCCCGGGATGCGTCCAACAGGGATTCGATGGCTGCGCTGGAGGGATCCCGGCCGACTGCGGCCTGGACACGGTGCAGATCCACCCTCGCATCGGTCGTCGCAAACTCCACGAGATCCCCTGACGTCTCGATTCGCTCCTTCGCCCCATCGTTCACCACCGCCCGAAGCTTGGAGAGAGCCCAACGAAGCCCGGCCCTGGGGTCATTCACATCCTGCCAGAAGAGATCGCAGAGAGCGGTCCTGGAGTGCGGTCGACTCGTGGTCACCAGATAGGCCAGGAGGGCTCGGGTCTTACGGGAGGGGGGAAGCTCCAGGCGCTCCTCTGCGGCGACCAGTTCAAGTGGCCCTAGCAGGCGGATCTCGAGGTCGGCATGCTCCATGTCCCCTCCGTGCCTTTCGCCTTCGGGGAGCGGGGCCCGCTAGCGGGCGATCGTAGTGCCGAGGAGGTGCACCACATCGAAGAAATCCTGGGCCCGGCACTCCTCGCAGAGCACCTGGCGACCGCTGACCGCCTCTCCGGTCTCCACGTCCAGGAGTCGCGCGCTGAGTGTGTGGCTCGTGCCGA
>SLSF01000274.1 GCA_007130605.1 Gemmatimonadota bacterium
CCGGAGCGCCGGCCGACACCCTCCAGGCTCTCTTCGTCCGGTCCTGGCACCCGGAACGCGCGCTGGGGCCGCTGGGGCACCTGGGGGTGGGGATGAGGACGGTGGAGGGGGCCTACTCAGGTCGGTACCCCCAGGGCACGGGGCACGGCTCTCCCTATCACTTCGACCGTCACGTCCCCTTCATGCTGCTGGGTCCTGGAATCCCCGGAGGCTCGACCTCCAACCCGGTGTCCGTGGTCGATCTGGCCCCCACCATCGCCGATCTACTGGGGATTCCCACCCCCGACGACCTGGACGGTGAGGTGGTGCTGAGGTAACCGGAGACGCCCTTCAGCGCGCCGGCTCCTACTCGTCCCCTGGGTCGTCCTCGTCGGGGACGCGGAGCCGGTAGCCGAATCCGCGCACCGTCTCCACCCAGTCTCCACAGCTGCCCAGCTTCCCCCTGAGACGGCGGACGTGCATGTCCACCGTGCGGGTCTGGATGCGCTCCGCCACGTTGGCGTCGACGTCCCAGGCCCGTTCCAGGAGCTGCTTGCGGCTCTGAGTCCGGCCCCTGCGCTCCATGAGGGTCTGGAGGAGACGGAACTCCGTGGGGGTCAACTGAAGCTCCTCTTCATCCAGGATGGCCAGATGGGCGGTGAGGTCCAGCATCAGGGGCCCCGCCCGGAGGATCTTGCCCCCCGTCTCCGTGGAGGCCTGCTCGGCCCGACGCAGAATGGCCTGGACCCGGAGCACCAGTTCACGGGGGCTGAAGGGCTTCGTCAGGTAGTCGTCGGCCCCCATCTCCAACCCTTCGATGCGATCCTCCTGTTCTCGCTTGGCCGTGAGCATGAGGACGGGCACGGTACGGGTTGCCGGTTCCTTCCGGACCCGCCGCAGGACCTCGTCGCCTGAGACCTCGGGCACCATCCGGTCCAGGACCATGAGGTCGGGAATGGCCCGGTCGATGGCCGTCATGGCTTCGGACCCGTTGGAGGCTGTCTCCACGCGAAAACCCGCCCGGGTGAGCTGATACGCAATGAGGGCGGCGATATCCGGTTCGTCTTCGACAACCAGAACCCGCGAGGACGGTCCCGAATCGTTGTTCGAGCTCATGGCATGGCCTGGGTGGGGAAAGGGGGCCAGAGGACAGTCCGAAATTCAGGAGGGAGGTCCGGACCGGCGACGCTTCTTCGATCCCTCTGTCGCTGATTCTATTCGGGCAAGGTCACGGAGTCCGGGTCGATCTGGTAACGCCACGGTAACGGACGGTCGGGACTCGAAGCCCCTCGCGGGCCCCGACCCATGACGGCGACTCAGCGGGAGCTCTAGTGTGGTGAGTCAGCGATTCGCCGGCATTCGTGACCCGGCGCATCCGAGGTGGCTACGTTGCTCCGGATCGCGATAGCGTTGCTATCGCTCACCATCGCGCCTTGCCACCCCGGCGCGCCGAGCCCCTCGGTCCTTCGCCGAATCTCTGACTCACCACACTAAAAGGCTGTTGAAGAAGGGCAGGGACCACCGGGACGGGGTCTTGCGTGTTCTGGTCGAGGAGGGTCGCTGAAAGCGATCGGGCACCCGGCGAAGCCGGGTCGGCATCGGTGAAGCGGCCCAACGAAGATCCAGGGCCGGCAATCCCCCGTCCCCCTTCGGGTTGGGGCCGCAGGGGGCCCCCTCGGTCGTTGGTTCGCCTCGACGTAGCGCAAGGCTATGCCTTCGACGAACCGCCTACGATTGGGGCCCCTGGGGCCGCCAACGGTGGCGCCCTGCCCTTCTTCAACAGCCTTCTAAACGGGCGAGCTTCGGGACTGGGAGCTCCCCGGCCCCCGCCACGGCGCTGGACTCCATCTGCTCCCACCATTAAATTACGCGCTTATGTTTGAGACTTGAATAACAATCATGAGGTGTACTATGACCACGCCCATCCGGGGCCTCCATCACGTCACGGCGACGGTGAACGAGGCCCAGCCGGATCTGGACTTCTACGCAGGGCTTCTCGGTCTCCGACTCGTGAAGCAGACCGTCAACTTCGACCACACAGGGGTCTATCACTTCTACTACGGCGACGAGGAGGGGCGTCCGGGATCGCTCATGACCACCTTCCCGTATGGCGGGGAAGGGGTGCCGCAGGGCCGGATCGGAGCGGGCCAGATCAGCGTCACCTCGTTCTCCGTACCCCCCGGTGCACTGGACTTCTGGCGAGGCCGGCTCGCGGATCGGAAGGTCCCGGTGGAGCGGGAGGGGGTCCGATTCGGAGAGGGACTGCTGGAGTTCCGTGACCCCTCCGGTCTGCGGATCGAACTCCGGGAGGCTCCCGGGGATCCACGGGACCCCTGGGTGGCGTCGGGGATTCCCCCGGCCGCCGCCGTGCGTGGGCTCCACAGCGTGACCCTCACACTTCACCGGGCCGGTCCTTCGCTGGCCTTCCTGACCGGGCTCCTGGGCATGGAGGAAGGGGAACGGGATGGGGATCGGATCCGGGTTCTGGCCGGTGACGGCCGTCCAGGCGCCCTCCTGGAGATGGAGGTGGCCCCCGAGGCCCCCGCCGGTGTGAATGGGCTGGGCACGGTGCACCATGTGGCTCTGGAGGTGGACGACGGAGAGGCGCAGCGGGCGGTACGTTCGACGCTGGTGGCGGAAGGGGTCCAGGTCACCCAGGTGAAGGACCGTCAGTACTTCACCTCCATCTACTTTCGGGGGCCCGGCGGCATCCTGTACGAGGTCGCCACCCGGGGCCCCGGATTCACCCAGGACGAGTCGGTGGCCGACCTGGGGACCCACCTGAAGCTTCCCGGTTGGGAGGAATCGAACCGTCCGAGCATCGAGCGGAAGCTCACCCCCGTATCGCTGGAGAACGTCCGATGAAGGTGCATACGGGAGAACCCCTGAAGCGCGCCGGCACCCCCCTCGAGGAGGCTCGGGGGGCGGTGATCCTGGTCCATGGCCGGGGCGCGACCCCTGAGAACATCCTCGAGCTGGCCGGCGTCCTGGATCGCCCCGATCTGGCCTGGATGGCCCCGGCGGCGGCGAACCGGACCTGGTACAACCACAGCTTCATGGCGGAGCGAGAGAAGAACGAGCCCCACCTCTCCTCGGCGCTGGAGCTCCTGGCCAGTCTCGTGGACCAGGTGCAGGAAAAGGGAATTCCCCTGGAGCGAACGGTCCTCCTGGGGTTTTCCCAGGGGGCGTGCCTGAGCTCCGAGTTCGTGTACCGCAATCCCGGACGCTACGGAGGGCTGGTCCTCTTCAGCGGAGGGCTCATCGGGCCTCCGGGAACCACCTGGTCCACCGAGGGTGATCTGTCGGGCACACCGGTCTTCCTGGGGTGCAGCGACGTCGATGCGCACATCCCGGTGGAGCGGGTCCACGAGACGACCCGGGTGCTGGGAGAGATGGGGGCTCAGGTCACCGAGCGGATCTATCCCGGTATGGGGCACCTGGTGAACCGGGATGAGATCCAGGGGGCGCGCAGGCTCCTGGATGAAGCCGTTCCCCCTCCCTCGGAGCGGGCCGGGGGCGGTGACTCCGGTTCGGACACCTGAGTCGTGGTAAGCGAGGTCCGGACCCGGGCGAGTAGGGTCTTCCACGGATCCGGAGCCCTGGATGAGCTCCCCCGGATCCTCGAGTCGGAGGGATGGGCGCGCCCCCTTCTCCTCACGACCCCGGGGGGAGTCCGTCGCCTCCCGGCCGCGCTCCAGTCCCATGCCGCCGGGAGTGGAACCGTCCCCCTGGTAGGGATCGTGGCCGAGGCCCGACCCCACGTGCCCCCCGAAGGAGTGGAGGCGGCGCTGGAGGCGACCGCGAGGCTCGAGCCCGATTCCCTCATCGCCCTGGGGGGAGGTGCGGCCCTGGGGCTGGCCAAGGTGGTGGCGCTGGAGACCGGGCTCCCCGTCGCCGCCCTCCCCACCACCTTTTCGGGCTCCGAGATGACCAATGTCTGGGGCCGCTCGGACTCGGCGGGGAAGTCCACGGGGCGGGACGACCGGGCGGCGCCCCGGGTCGTCCTCTACGA
>SLSF01000126.1 GCA_007130605.1 Gemmatimonadota bacterium
ACGACTCGCCCCCGGATCCCTCCCTGGATCCCCGCGGCCAGGCCCCGGTGGAGGTCGGAGCGGCCCGAGCCGACGCCGCCCCTCTTCCCGAGGGTGCCCAGGCCCGTTCGCTCCTTGGGGATGTCCTGTTCCCCCCGCCCCTGGACCCCGACCTCAGGGCCGAGCGCGAGGCGAATCTCGAGGAGGCCATCGCCGAGCGCGACGCCGACCCCGACGAGCCCGAGGGATGGATCTGGGTGGGACGTCACCAGGCGTACCTGGGGGAGTATCGTGACGCCGTCGAGACCTTCAGCCAGGGGTGGGAGCGTTTCTCCGGCGATGCCCGTTTCCTTCGCCACCGGGGCCACCGGCACCTCACCCTCCGGGACTTCGACGGCGCCATCGCCGATCTGGCACGGGGGATCGACGAGGCCGGAGAGGCAATGGGCGAGATCGAGCCGGATGGCCTCCCCAACCCACTGGGCATCCCCCTCACCACCCTGGGCTTCAACCTCTGGTACCATCGGGCCCTCGCCGAGTACCTGAAGGGTGACTTCGAGACGGCCCTCGCGTCATGGCGGTCCACCCTGGAGGTCTCGGACAATCCCGATCTCCAGGTTGCCACCCGGTACTGGCTCCATCTGACCCTCCGGCAGCTCGGGCGGGACGCCGAGGCCCTGGAGGCCATCGCAGCCATCGACTCCGACACCGAGGTCATCGAGAACGCGAGCTACCGCGACCTCATCCTCTTCTTTCGGGGAGAACTGGACGACGAGACCCTCCTGGGCGATCCCGAGGAGGGGCTCGCTGCCGTGACGACCCTCTACGGGGTCGCGGCGCACCACCTCCTGGAGGGAGACGAGGTGGAGGCCCGGGCCCGCTTCCAGGAGATCCTGGAGCGCCCGGAGCAGTGGCCCGCATTCGGATATGTCGCCGCCGAGGCGGAGGTGGCACGGCGGGGTTGGTAGAGAAATACTTGACGCGTCGAGTTTCTCCGGGTTACCCTCCACCATGCCAGATATGGAAGCACTTCAGGAGGAGTTCGGCCGGGGCGCCCCCTTCCGGTCGCCGCAACAGGCCCTCGTCCTCTCGCTCATCCGTACCTCCGACGAGATCGGTCGGGTCCTCGACGGTGTGGTGGCAGCGCATGGGATCAGCCTCAAGACCTTCAATGTTCTCCGGATCCTGAGGGGGGCGGGACCGGAGGGCCTTCCCACCCTCACGGTGGCGGAGCGGATGGTGGAGCGCTCTCCAGGGGTGACTCGGCTTCTGGACCGCCTCGACCGCGAGGGCTTCATCGAACGGAGGCGTGACACCGAGGACCGGCGGCGGGTGGTGGCCCGCATCACGGAGCACGGCCGACAGATCCTCGACGTGGTAGATCCCCTCTTCGCCGAGGCCGAGGACGGACTCTTCGAGAGCCTCACCCACGACGAGGTGCTCGAGATGCTCAGCCGGCTGGCGCGGGTCCGCCGGACTCTGGAACGCCACTCCGCACCGTGAGCACGCCACTTCCTACCCCTGGAAGGCCGTTCCGAATCCGTGCCACGCCACCTCGCCCCCGGCTTGGCACGACCTCGATTTCCCGTCTCGCCCGGGGCTCATCTCGATGACTGCTCCCCCCGATCGTTTTCCCGCCAGAGGCCCATCTCGATGACTGCTTCCTTCGATCGCCCCCCCCGCCTCCCTTCCGGATTCCGTTGCGCATCGGTTCATTGCGGACTGAAGCCGAAGGATCCGGACCTGGCCCTCTTCCTGGCCGACCGGCCGGGGAGCGCAGCCGGACTCTTCACCCGCAACCACTTTCCCGGTGCTCCCATCGTGCAGGGTCGTGAACAGATGGTGTCCGGACGGCTGCAGGGGGTGATCGTGAATGCCGGGATCTCCAATGTGGCCACCGGGAGTCGAGGGCTCGCCGATGCACGCACCATGCGGGAGGTGGCGGCAAGGGCGGTGGAGATCGATCCCGAGCTGATGCTGGTTGGGTCCACCGGGGTCATCGGCCGACCCCTGCCCATGGACCGGGTCGAGGCGGGCATCCGGAAGCTCCCCGAGCGGCTCGGCGACGATCCCCTGGAGGGGGCGAGGGGGATCATGACGACCGATCGGGTCCCCAAGGCCTTCTCCATGGTGGTGGGGGAGAGCCGGGTGACGGTGGTGGGGAAGGGGGCCGGCATGATCGCCCCGAACCTGGCCACCATGCTCGTCTACTTCTTCACCGATGCCGAGGTCGACCCGAAGTCACTCGACGGGATCCTCCGCCGCTCCGCCGAGGAGAGCTTCCAGCTTCTCTCCGTCGATACCGACACCTCCACCTCCGACATGGTGGTGGCCCTGGCTTCGGGGCGGGCGGGGCCGGTGGAGCATGGGGCACTTGAGGAGGCCTTCCGGAGCCTCTCCCTCCAGATGGCCGAGGCGGTGGGACGCGACGGCGAGGGGGCGACCAAGCTCCTGCGGATCGAGGTCGCCGGTGCCGCCGATGCCGTCGAGGCCCGACGCATCGCCCGGGCCATCGCCGAGAGCCCCCTGGTGAAGACGATGGCGTATGGCCGGGATCCCAATGTGGGTCGGATCCTCATGGCGGTGGGCAAGTGCGTCGAGTGCCGGGTGGTGCCGGAGCGGGTTCGGGCCCAGGTCCAGGGTGTGGAGGTCATCCGGGAGGGGGTGCGGGTCGACTTCGACGAGTCCCGGGTCCGGGAGCTCCTCGGGCGCGACGAGGTGGAGATCCAGGTCTCGCTCGACGTGGGCGAGGGAGAGGGGCGGGCCATCGGGTGCGATCTCACCGAGGGATACATCGAGGAGAACACGGCATACGCCTCTTCCTGACTCCGGTGGCCTCCCGGGCATCGGGTCCGGGGATCCCCGCCCTGCTTTCATTGCCTTCCAGGGGGATCCCGGGGATGGCTGGGGGCGCCATGCCCTTCCGTACGGGGGCGGATTCTCTTATTTTTCTAAGCTGTAGTAACCTGGACCGCGACTTCGTGCCGTCCGGGACGGCAGGGATCAGACCTGAGGTGACGGCCTCCCGACGGGAGTTCGGTGTCTCCAAGCCCTGCCGGCGGAATCCGCAACCCACCAGGAAAGGATTTGAGAAATATGCGTATCAAGGCTCTCTCTGCGGCCCTTCTCTTCGGAATCGCCGCTTGTGGCGGCGACCAGCCGGCCGACCAGCCGCCCGCCACCCAGGATCCTGTCGAGCAGGCTCCGGCCGAGGCTGCCGATGTGGATTGGTTCCAGGTGGATGAGGATGCCCAGACGGTCACCATCGAACTGATCGCCGGCTCCACCAGCGCGAACAACCACTGGAACTACAATGGTCTCCACGGCGGTGCCGGCGAGATCACCGTTCCCGAGGGATTCACGGTGACCATCAACTTCTCGAACCAGGATCCCGGCATGGCGCACTCGGTGGGAATCGGCGAGGCCCAGGCCACCTATCCGGCCAGCTACACCTCGCCGACCCCGGTCTTCGAGGGCGGAATGAGCTCGAACCCCACCTCGATGACCGATTCGACCATGCCGGGTGAGAGCGAGACCATCACCTTCGTGGCCGAGACCGCCGGTGAGTACGCGCTCATCTGCTATGTGACCGGTCATGCCGCCAACGGGATGATCCTCCCCTTCATCGTCTCCGATGACGGGAGCCACGGCGTCCGGATGTAAGCTCCGACGCACGGTCTTTCGGGCCCGTCCACGGTGGCTCGCAGCAACGGCCGCTTCACCCTCTCGGGGGTGGGGCGGCCGTTTGCGTCGGGAGAGTGGAGACGGACCCCCTCGCCGGAATGGACGGTACCACGTATGGTGAACCGGAACCCATACACGGGAGGTTGGCCATGTCGATCCTTCGAAACGCCCTACTTGCGGGACTGGTGTCCCTGGGGCTCCTCTGGGGCCATGGCCCGTCTGAAGTCGCGGCACAGGGAGCCGAGGCCGACGCCTATGTCCGGACGGTGGCCGCACACTTCCAGGTTCCGGAATCCGAGGCCCACATCCTCCTCGAGGAGCGCATGTCCACCGAGGAACTCCCGGTGCTCCTCCTCCTCGCCCGTGAAACGGGCATCGCCCCCACCGCCCTTCTCGCCTCTCGCCGGAGTGGCCAGAACTGGATCGGGGTCAGCCGGCGCTTCGACATGCCCGCGTCCCGCTTCCATGTGGAGATCCCCATGGATGTCGCCGGGCCCGAGCTCCAGCGAGCCATGAGAGCCTTTGCCGAGACGCCCTCGGCACAGTGGGGATCCATCGACTTCTCCGACGAGGAGATCATGGCCCTCGTGCATGTGAAGGTCTTCTCCCGATACTTTGAGCTTTCGCCGGAGCGGATCATGGAGGCCCGCTCCGAAGCAGGGAACTGGATCGGCGTGCCCGCGCGCCTCGCCAGGCCCTGAGGTTGGTCGGGGACTCCGGTGGGAATCGGAAATCCGTGGTGGTGCGCCCCGATCCCTCCACAGTCTGAAGTGGATCGGGCCCACCGGGGATCCGTTCCCAACGACCTTCCGAAGTCGAGGAGCCGGTAATGGGTGAAGAGACCTTCGAAGCACTGAAACCCGAGTCGATCCGCATGTTCACCCGGGCGGTGCTCCGGGATCTCCAGGCCCTGGAACGGATCCTCGCCGAGGGGAAGATCGTCGATGGCCCCAGGCACTTCGGCGCGGAGCAGGAGCTCTTCCTGGTGGGCGATGGATGGCGTCCGGCCTCGGTGGCTCCAGCGGTCCTGAAGCGACTCGAAGGCGGGCCTTTCACCCCCGAACTCGCACTCTTCAATCTGGAGATCAACCTCCCACCGGAACGGCTCATCAATGGCGCCTTCTCGAGAGTCGAGGAACGGCTGAACCACTACGTGGACCAGGCGCGGGAGGCGGCGCTCGCAGAGGGCGCCGAGGTGGTGCTGTGCGGCACCCTGCCGACCCTGGCCAAGTCGGACCTCACCATGGACCAGATCACGCCGAAGCCCCGCTACCGTGCCCTGAACGAAGCCATGACCCGCATGCGGGGCGGGGAGTACCACCTGCGGATCGAGGGCACCGACGAGCTCATCATCCGGCACGACTCGGTCATGCTCGAGGCGTGCAACACCTCGTGCCAGGTCCACCTTCAGGTGGGTCCCGACGAGTTTCCCCTCCTCTACAATGCGGCGCAGCTCATCACCGCCCCGGTCCTCGCCGCCTCGGTGAATTCGCCCCTCCTCTTCGGGCGGAGACTCTGGGCCGAGACCCGGATCGCCCTCTTCCAGCAGTCCCTCGACACCCGGGCTGCCACACCGTACGTGCGGGACCTGGTGCCACGGGTCCGGTTCGGCGACCGGTGGGTCGAGAACTCGGTAACCGAACTCTTCTCCGAGGACCTCTCCCGCTTTCGGGTCCTGCTTGCGGGACCGATCCCCGAGGACCCCATCGAGATGCTCGACCGGGGTGAGATGCCCGGGCTGGAGGCGCTGCAGGCGTACAACTCGACGATCTACCGGTGGAATCGCCCCTGCCTCGGCGTGAACGATGGCGAGGCCCACCTGCGCATCGAGTGCCGGGCCCTTCCGTCGGGCCCGAGCATCGTGGACGAGGTGGCCGGGGCGGCGCTCTGGACGGGGGTGATCCTGGGCGTGGCCGCGGAGTTCGGAGACCCGGCCAAACTGATGGATTTCGACGAGGCGAAGGGGAACTTCCTCGCCGCCGCCCGCGACGGTCTACGGGCCGGACTCCACTGGGTGGATGGCGAGGTCTGGAGTGCGTCGCGCCTCCTCCTCGAGGTGATCATTCCCCTGGCGCGCACGGGGCTGGAGCGCACCGGGATCGACGAGAAGGACATCGATCGATACCTGGGGATCGTTCAGGCGCGGGTCGAGGCGCGACGGACCGGGTCGAGCTGGCTCCTGGAGTCGGCCAACGCCATGGCCGGGTCGGGGACCCGGTCGGAGCAGCTTGCCGCCCTCACGGCAGGGAGTGTGGCTCGCCAGCGTGCGGGAACTCCGGTGCACGAGTGGAGCCTGGCGCGGCTGGAGGAGGCCGGGGGGTGGACCCATACCTACCTGCGGGTGGAGCAGTACATGAACACCCGTCCGGTAACCGTGAACGAGGACGAACTGGTGGATCTCGTCGCCTTTGTCATGGACCGCGAGGGGATCCGGCATGTGCCGGTGGAGGATCACGACCAGCGGCTGGTGGGGCTGATCTCCTATCGGTCCCTCCTCCGGAGCCTGGCGGGGCGGGGGGATGGCGCGGTGGATACCCCGATCCCGGTGAAGGAGGTCATGGAGACCTCCCCCCTCACGGTGGCGCCCGACACCCCGACCCTGGAGGCCATCGACCTCATGCGCTCCAGACAGGTGGCGTGCCTCCCCGTGGTCCAGGACAACCGGCTGGTGGGCCTGATCACCGAGCGGGACTTCATGCCCATCGCATACGAGCTCCTCGAGGAGCGACTCCGGTCTCCATGAGAGATCGGGTACTCTTCTCTTTTCGAGGTGAGGAGGCGGGTCCGACCCTCGTCATCGTCACCGCCATGCACGGGAACGAGCCTGCGGGGGTGGAGGGAGCCCTGCGCCTCGCCCGGCGGCTGGAGAGCGCCGGGGGGGTCGTCGGGGGAGAGGTGGTGGCCCTTGTGGGACACCGGGCAGCGCTCGCCCAGGGTCGCCGTTTTCTCGACCGCGACCTGAACCGGATCTGGCGGTATCCTCCGGGCCAGGTCGCCACCCTCCAGGAGGGACGTGAGCGGCGCGATCTCACCCGCACCCTGGCGGGCATCCTTCGCCGAGCGCGGGGGCCGGTTCGGGTCTTCGACATCCATACCACCTCGGGACTCGGGCCGCCCTACACGGTGGTGGGGGACTCCGACTGGGGGCGCATCACCGCCGATCGCCTCCCCGTTCCCCGGGTTCTGGGACTCGCCCGTCGAATCTCGGGGACCCTCTCGGGCTGGCTTGATCGCCAGGGGATCGGGAACCTCGTTCTCGAGGCGGGGGCACATACCGATCCGGCATCTCCCCGCCGCACCGAGGAGATTCTGCGACTGACACTCTCCCTCATGGGGATCGTCGGGTCGAAGGAGATCGAGGTCCCGGAGGCGGAGGAGGCGCTTCTCCGGCGGTGCCGACACCTCCCTCCCCTCCTGGAACTGGTCCATCGCCATCCGGTGCGGCCCGGAGACCGCTTCGAGATGCAGCCGGGCTACGAGAATCTCGCTCCCATCCGCGAAGGAGAGGTGCTCGCCCACGACCGTCGCGGACCGGTTCGGTCCCCCCTCACCGGATGGATTCTCATGCCCCTCTACCAACTCCAGGGTGAAGACGGGTTCTTCGTGGTCGTCCCCGCCCGGCGGTATCCCGAGGATGGGCCCCTGGAACCGGCCCGTCGTGGGGATGCTTTCCAGTCGGCCGGCGATGGGATAGCTTGAGCGTCGCCCCACGCCGCCACTCGCTCCCTGAAACCGTCTGCCTCGTCCTGACCCTCAGGAGACGTGTCGATGGAAACCCGAAGTCCCGAATCCTGTCGGATCCTCGTCGTCGATGACGAGGCACCGAATGTCCGAGCCCTCCTGAAGATCCTGGAGCGCGTCGGATACGAGCACACCAAGGGGCTGACCGATCCCCGGGAGGTGATGGAAGCGTTCCACTCCTTCCGGCCCGACCTCATCCTCCTGGACCTGCGGATGCCCCACCTGGACGGCTTCGAGCTCCTCGACCTCCTCGGGGATGCGATCCCGGACCACGACTACCTTCCCGTCCTGGTCCTCACCGGAGACCTGGCGCCCGATGTGCGCGAGAAGGCGCTGCGCGCCGGGGCCCGGGACTTCATCACCAAGCCCTTCGACGTCACCGAGGTGCTCCTCCGCATTCGCAACCTCGTGCAGACCCGCCTCCTCCACCTGGAGCTCCGCGACTACAACCACACCCTCGAAATGCGGGTGCGGGAGCGGACCCGGGCGTTGGCCGAGGCCCAGGGCGAGATCCTGAACCGCCTGGCCCTCGCCGCCGAGTACCGTGACGACGTCACCGGGCGCCATGCCGATCGGGTGGGGGTTCTTACGGCCCTCCTGGCAGAGGAGCTGGGCCGTCCCGAGACCGAGGTGAAGGTGCTCCGGTGGGCGGCGACCCTGCACGACGTGGGGAAGATCGGGGTCCCCGATGCAATCCTCATGAAGCCGGGTGGCCTGACGGAGAAGGAGTACGAACTCATGAAGACCCATGTGGAGATCGGAGAACGGATCCTCTCGGGAAGCCGCTTCCCCATCCTCCGTGTGGCCGGCACCATTGCCCGCTATCACCACGAGAAGTGGGACGGCTCCGGGTACCTGGGACTCGCAGGAGAGGAGATCCCCATCGAGGGACGGCTGGTGGCGGTGGCCGATGTCTTCGACTCCCTCACCCACATCCGACCCTACAAGGAGGCCATGGCCCGCGCCGAAGCCATCGAGGAGATCCGCAGCTCTTCGGGGACCCATTTCGACCCGGAGATCGTCGATGCCTTCCTCTCGCTCGTGGAGAAGGGGGTCGTCGACGAGGTGGAGGCGATGATCGAGGAGGGCCGGGGGCTCGGTTCCCGGATCCTGCCCTGGGCCGCCGTCTCGGAGGTATCGCTGGGCGCCGACACATGGCAGGGGAAGAGGGACCCGTCCGCGGCAGAGGACGAGGTCAGTTCGCCGAAACCGTCCGCTCCCGGGCCCACTCCCTGAGCCGGTCGATCCGCTCCCTCGCGGTGACGCTGAGGGGTCGGGTCGCCGCCGCTTCCCTCAGGAGGAGGAGGGTGTCGATGGACTCGCCGTCGGAGAAGGCGGCATAGAGGGCGGAGACGACAAGCTGCTCGAGCTCGGCCCCGGAGAAACCATCGGTCTTTTCGGCGACTTGCTCGGCATCGACTTCCGACGGGTCGCGATTGCGATTTCGAAGGTGGATCCGGACGATCTCCGCCCGACTCTCGGCGTCGGGGAGGTCCACGAAGAAGAGTTCGTCGAAGCGACCCTTGCGGGTGAGTTCGGCGGGGAGGCGGTGGACGTCGTTGGCGGTGGCGATCACGAAGATGTCGGCCTTCCGCTCCTGCATCCAGGTGAGGAAGGTGCCCAGGACCCGGGTGGAGACGCCGCCGTCTTCGCTCTCTCCCGAAGTGAAGGCCTTCTCGATCTCGTCGACCCAGAGCACCACCGGGGCCATCCGTTCGGCCAGCTGCA
Organism: Gemmatimonadota bacterium; assembly: GCA_007130605.1. Taxonomy (GTDB): domain Bacteria; phylum Gemmatimonadota; class Gemmatimonadetes; order Longimicrobiales; family Gaopeijiaceae; genus SLBA01. The sequence goes on from SLSF01000126.1 coordinate 9,133, forward strand.
TCGCTCTCCGGAAGTTGCTCTCGGTCTCGCCGATGTACCGGTTGTAGAGAGAGGCGGGATCGAGCTTCAGGAGGGGGAGCCGCCACTCGGTGGCCACGGCCCGGGCACAGAGGCTCTTTCCGCAGCCGGGCACCCCTGCCAGGAGGATCCCCCGGGGGAAGGTGAGGCCGAAGTCCCGGGCCCCGTCGGGGTCGCGAACGATGGCGGTGCGCTTTCGGAGCCACTCCTTCAGGCCGGCCAGGTCGGCCACCCGGGTGAAGCACTCCTCCACCGGGTAGTACTCCAGGAGGCCTTCCCGTTCGACAATCCGCCGCTTGGCGTCGCCCACCCGGGCGAGATCGCCGGCGTGGAGCTTCCCATCTTCCAGGATGGCGTGGGTCAGGACCTTCTCCGCCTCCACCATGGTGAGCCCGGTGAGGTGGTTCACCAACTGGTCCATTTCGGAGCGGGAGAGGGAGATCTCCACCGACTTCCGGCTGGAGAGGTCACGGTAGATGTGGGAGATGAGGTCGCGGAGTTCCTCCGGGGTGGGCCCGGGAAGCTGGAGGGCCGTCGCCCGGGACCGGAGCCCTCCGGGGAGCTCGGGAGTGGTCCCGGCATGGAAGATGGCGCCCCGTACCGATTCGAGGCGATCCAGGGCCTCCATGAACTTCGACTGGAGGAGAGAGCTTCCGGGGAGCTCGGCGTCGAGCCCCTCCAGGAGGTAGAGTGCCGAGAGATCCGAAGTGGCGATGTGGCGGAGTGCCTTCTCCAGTTCGCGCGTCTCGTAGACCGAGCCCTCCTGGTCCACGCGGACGAGTCCCCGGGCACGGGACCATCGGAAGAGGGGTTGCTCCATCCGGTCGGCGACGAGTCGGATCAGGTCGCGGGAGCGGCGAAGGTCGTCGCCCTCCACCAGGAGGAGGGGATGGCGGGAGCGGATGAGGAGCTCTGCGTCGCGAAGCGAGTCGTTGAGTGCCATGGCGAGTCGGGTCAGCCTGTGGGTCGGAGTTCGGAAAGGCCCTCCGTGACCGGAGGGTCGAAGTGCACATCGATCTGCGGGAAGGCGATGGTGATGCCATGGTCCGCCAGGGACCACCAGATCGCCTCGCGAAGCTCGGCGGCCTGCCGGGGGGCGATCCATGCATTGTTGGTCCAGAGCGAGATCTGCCACTCCACCGCCGAATCCCCGAAGTCCGAGAGGACGATGATGGGATCCCGTTCGACAACTCGCCAATCCAGATCCTCGGTGGCCGCCAGAAGAGCGTTTCGAACCTCACGCATGTCGGACTCGTACGCCACACCCACATCGACGCGGAGGCGGAAGAGGGGGTCGTCCAGGGTGAAGTTCTTCACGGCGGTCTGCACCAGCATGGCATTGGGAATGATGATCTCCTCTTCGTCACGCGTTCTCGCCACGGTGGTGCGGATCCCCATCTTGAGGACCCGGACCACCCGACCCTCCACCTCGACCACATCGCCGGGCTTGATGGCACGTTCCACCAGGAGGATCAACCCGGATACGAAGTTCTGCGCGATATTCTGCATCGCGAAACCGATACCCACGGCGAAGATGGCACCGGCGGCAAAGAGCGCGCCCAGGCTCACCCCCATGGTGTCGAGGGCGATTCCGAGCCCGATGGCCATGACCAGGTAGTGGAGGAGTCGCTTGACCACCGCCGTCGTTCCCTGGTCGGTGACCCCACGGGAGTGGAAAGCCCGCTCGACCCACCGCTGCAGGAGGTTCGAGGACCACCAGGTGAAGAGGATCAGGACGCCGACGATAAGGACGAGCATCGGGGTCACGTCGGTCTCACCGAGGGAGAAGACCGGGAAGTTCAGGAAGGTATGAAGGAAGCCGGCGATCTCGCCCGCCCCGAAGCCCTCGAGAATTCCCACGATCCCCTCGGTGGCCTGGCCCGTGATGTCGCGGCTCGCCTCCGCGGTGTCGGCGGTGTCGGCCTCTCCGATCATTTCGCGGAGTGTGTCGAGGGCCTGGTCGAGCTCGATGGGGGGCTCCTGCATGGTCATTGCGGGTCTCCGATGGAGTGGAAGAGGTCGGTGATGCGGGCGAGGCCCTCGCGGAGCTCATCGGGTGGGTTACCGAAGCCGATGCGAAGGGTCCCCTCGAGGCCGAAGTGACTTCCGGGAACCACCAGGACCGAGTGCTCCACCCGGAGTCGCTCGGCGAACTCGAGGCTCGGAACCGGGGCGTGGTAGCGGAGGAAGGCGATGGCGCCCGCCTCGGGGGGACGGTAGGAGAAGAGGTCTCCCGACGCCTCGACCCACTCATGGAAGAGGTCGCGGTTCCTGCGGAGGATGGAGCGGGTCCGGGCGAGGATCCGGCTGCGGGTGGTCGGCTCCAGGGCGAGGGTGGCCAGGGCGTCGGAGAGGGTGGCCGGGGCGATGGTGGTGTAGTCGGTGCGGGCCCAGAGCTCCTCGGCCATCTCGGGATCGGTCATGGCCCACCCCAGGCGGAGTCCGGGAAGCCCGTACGCCTTCGAGAGGGAGTGGGTGCAGATCACCTTCCGGTGGCGACCGAAGAGGGTGGGGGTCGGATCGCCCTCCACCTCGGCTCCCGCATAGACTTCGTCGGCGACGATCCAGGCGTCATGCCGGCGGGCCGACGCCACGATGGCGTCGAGACGCTCCGCTTCGAGTGTGGCACCGGAGGGGTTGTTTGGATTCGTCACCAGGAGGACCCGGGCACCGGCCCGGAAGGCGGCCTCCACCTCGTCGGGGTCGGGCTGCCATCCCTCCTCTTCATGGAGGTGGATCGGGCGGAGTGTCCCCCCCAGGTTCCGGACGAGACCGGGGACCTGCATGTAGGTGGGAAGGAGGGTCGCCCACGCCTCCGATTCCTCCAGGAGCCGCCAGAGGGCGATGAGATTCGCCTCGGCTCCGCCCTGTGTGGCCACGACTCCGTCGGGGTCGGCCCCGGGGTAGAGGGCGGCGATCCGCCGTCGGAGCCGGTCGGAGCCATTGGACTGGCCGTATCCGAGCTCCAGGTCGAGAAGGGTCTCCCGGAGTCTCCGGGCCTCGTCGGGGGCGCTTTCATCGCCGAGGGCCAGGAGTTCGCGGGTGGTGAGGGGGTGGACCCCACTCTCCGAGAGGTTGATCTCGACCCGGTGTTCCCAGGTGGATTGCCAGCGCTCCATCTCGAAGGGCTGGAAGGGGTGGGGGCGGGGCGGGGTCATGGGCACTCCCTGGGTGGAGGATCGTCGAGAGGTACGGCAGGCGGGGGGGCCGCCTGGGCGGGACGCAGTCGAAGGGATACCCGGGCGATGGTAGGGGGGTGGCTGGGAGGCGGCAAGGCGCCCGGTTCACCTCTCCACCGGGTCGTGGGTATATTCCGGCCCTGTCTCCGACCCATGAAAGGACCGTACTGTCCCGATGACCCACCTCACCGTACCTGACGATCTCGTCCACCATGGTCCCGGCGGCCGCATCCTCCTCTTCGTCCTCGATGGGCTTGGAGGTCTGCCCCGGGCCTCCGACGGACGGACGGAGCTGGAGGCGGCACGAACACCGAATCTGGACGCACTGGCGGAGGAGTCGTCGCTGGGGCTTCACAATCCGGTGGCGCCCGGGGTGACACCGGGGAGCGGGCCGGCGCACCTGGCGCTCTTCGGCTACGACCCGGTGGGATTCCAGGTGGGGCGGGGAGCGCTCAGCGCCCTGGGAGTCGGGTTCGAGCTGCGGCCGGGCGATCTCGCCCTCCGACTGAATCTGGCCACCCTCGACGGGGAGGGGCAGGTCGTGGACCGGCGGGCCGGACGACCCTCCGATGCCGAGGCGGGCGCTGTGGTGGATCGGCTCCGGGAGGGGATCCGGCTCCGGAACGAGCGGGTGAAATTCTTCCTCTTTCCCGAGAAGGAGCATCGGGTGGTCCTGATCTTCCGGGGGGTGCGCCTCGGCGACAAGGTGCGCGAGACCGATCCCCAGGAGGTGGGGGTGCCGCCCCTCGAGGCCCGGGCCCTTCGCCCCGACCCCGATCCGGCCTCCGAGACCACGGCGGCGATCTTTCGCGACTTCCTGGAGCAGGCCCGGGCCCTCCTGGCCGAGGAGCCGGTGATGAACGGATTGCTGGCTCGGGGGTTTGCCCGCTACGAGGGCTTCCCCTCCATCGAGGGGCGTTTCGGGCTCCGGGGGATGGCGCACGCCCGCTACCCCATGTACCGGGGGGTGGCGCGACTCGTCGGCATGGAGATCTCGGGGGCACCGGATTCGGACGAGGGGGCCGTCGAGCTCCTGGAGGAGCACTTCGAGGCACATGACTTCCACTTCCTTCACTACAAGGCCCCCGACTCGAGAGGCGAGGACGGCGACTTCGACGGGAAGGTGGCGGCCATCGAGGTGGCGGACACCTGGATCCCCCGGCTCCGGGCCCTGAACCCCGATGTACTCATCGTCACCGGAGACCACTCGACCCCGGCGGCCATGCGGGTCCACTCGTGGCATCCGGTGCCGCTCCTCCTCCAGTCACGGTGGGCACGCCCCACCGGCGCCGCATTCCACGAGCGGGCGTGCAGAACGGGGGCCCTGGGGACGGTGGAGGCCCGACACATCATGAGTCTCGCCCTGGCCCACGCCGGGCGACTGGAGAAATTCGGCGCATGACACACAGAATCGACGAGGGAGATCCCATGGAGGAAGCGGACCGGAGGAACGAGGGGCTCGAGGCCCCGCTCCCCGAGGTGGCAGGACTCCTGGAGGAGGCGCTGGGGGTGGCCGAGGAAGGGCGCTGGGACGAGGTGGCGGAGACCCTCCGCGAGGCCCTCGAGACCTATCCGGACGACCCGTACATCCTCTGCTGGCTGGGGATGGCGGAGCGGGAGATCGACATGGATGGCATTGCGGTGGAGCGCTTCCGGCGGAGCCTGGACCAGAATCCCCGGGATCCGGTGCTCCTCGCCACGGCGGGCAACGCCCTGGCGGCCTTCGACGACCCCGCGGCGGGGCTCGCCCTCCGCACGGCGGCGCTCCTGGGCAAGGACCTCGCCCAGGCGCGCTGGATGTACGGGGCCTACCTGGTCCGCGAGGGGATGATCGAGGAAGGTCTCGTCGAACTCGAGGCGGCGCTGAAGCTGACGCCGGAGGACCCGGTGGTCCATGCGGAACGGGGGGTGGCCTTCGCTCTCCTGGACCGGATGGAAGACGCCGAGTCCGCCTTCTCGCGGGCGTTGGACTTCGATCCGGAAGATGGCTGGACCCTGGTGCTCCTGGGGCTCACCCGGGTGGAGACGGGGGACCTGGAGGACGCCATCGCGGTCCTGGACGAGGGGGCCCGGCTCCGCCCCGACGATCTTGAGGCGCAGCTCCTGGCGGCGCTCCTCCATGGCGCCACCGGTCGGAACGACCAGGCCCTCGAAATGCTCGAACGGGCGCGACTTCACGCCGAGGGAGTCGACGAGAAGATCGTCCACGAGGTCGAGGAGCACCTGGAGACCGGAAGCAGGAGCGCACTCCTCATGCTCCGGAGCTCCCTCGGGCCCTCCTCCTTCCGGGAGCGGCTGATGCAGCGGCCCTGAGCACCGGCCCGCTGCTTCCGCCCTCAGGCACCTCCACGCCCGCCTTCGCATCTCCAACCCCGGACCCCTTCGTGCTTTCAATACATACACGGACCCATGAACTCGAGAATGGACTGACCCTGGTCCTCGCCCCCGACGCCTCGGTCCCGGTGGTGGCGGTGAATCTCTGGTACGGGGTGGGCTCGAAGCATGAACGCCCCGGGCGCACGGGATTCGCCCACCTCTTCGAGCACATGATGTTCCAGGGATCGGCCAATGTGGCCAAGAGCGAGCACTTCGAGCGGGTGGAGCGTGCCGGTGGGTCGGTGAATGCCACCACATGGTTCGACCGAACCAACTACTTCGAGACCCTCCCTGCCCACGAGATCGAGCTCGCCCTCTGGCTCGAGTCGGACCGGATGGGCTTCTTTCTCGAGGCCCTGGACCAGGCGACCCTCGACAACCAGATCCAGGTGGTCCAGAACGAACGGCGGCAGCGCTACGACAACCAGCCCTACGGGGACTGGGACGAGCGGCTCCAGGCGATGGTCTTCCCCCCCGACCATCCCTACCACCACACCGTCATCGGGTCCATGGAGGACATCGGGGCGGCGACCCTCGACGATGTGGAAGACTTCTTCCGGACCTGGTACCGCCCCAACAATGCGGTCCTCACCCTGGCCGGCGATGTGGAGCCCCTGAGGGGGATCGAGCTGGTGGAGCGGTGGTTCGGAGAGATCCCTGCCGGAGATCCGCCCCCACCCCCCCCGGGGATCGAGGATCCCGGTCCGGTCATCGGCGCGACGGTGCGCGACCGGGTCCACGCCGATGTGCCCCTTCCGCGGGTCTACGTGGCGGGTCGGGTTCCCTCCTTCGCCCATCCGGACTTCTATGTGGCCGACCTGGCCTCGTCGGTGCTGGCCGATGGGCGGGCGTCCCGGCTCTATCGGCGGCTCGTGCGCGACGAGGGGCTGGCGCGGGATGTGGTCTCCTTCGCCTTCCCCCTGGTGCATGGGCGGACCTTCATGCTCTCCTGGATCACCGGGTACCCCGACTCCGACCCCGAGGCGCTGGAAACGGGGCTCGTGCGGGAGATGGAGGCCCTGGAGAGTGTCACGGCCCCGGAGGTGGAGCGGGCCATCGCCCTCGCCGAGACCCAGATCCTCCGCCAGGTGGAGCGGCTGGGATCCCGGGCCGACCTCCTCTCCATGAACCAGCTCCACTTCGGCGACGCCTCGCGGATGAACCACGAGCTCGAGCGCCTTCGGGCGGTGACCCCCCAGCGGATCCGGGACTTTGCACGCACCCATCTCGGCCCGGACAACCGGGCGATCCTGACCTACCTGCCCGAGGAGACGGAGTGAGCGATTCACACAGTGCACCGCACACGAGCCCGGACCGGAGCGTCCCGCCCGCCGCCGGAGACCTCCGTCCCTTCCACCTTCCGGCCCCCGCCGCCACTCGACTGGACTCGGGACTGGAGATCCGGGTCCTTCCGCAGGGGCGGGTGCCCCTGGTGAGCGGGTGCCTCGTCCTGGACTCGGGGGAGACGGCGGTCCCGGGGAAGAATGCCGGGCTCGCGGTCTTCACCGGAGACGCGCTCCTGGGTGGGACCGAGGTACGGGACGGCGCGGCCCTCTCCGAGGCGCTGGAGGAGCTGGGGACCAGCCTCTCGGTCTCCGCCGGATGGGATGCCACCACCCTCGCCTTCACCTGTGCCGCCGAGCGGCTCGAGTCCACCCTGGAGCTTTTGGCCGAGGTGGTGCTGCGCCCCGCCTTTCCCCAGGACGAGGTGGAGCGGGTGCGTCGTCAGCGACTCGCCGCCATCGAGCAGCGGGGAAAGGATCCCGGCGATCGCGCCGATGACGAGGCCGACCGGATCCTCTTTCCCACCGATCACCCGTACCATCGACCCCTGGGGGGGATGCGGGAGACCGTTCCCGAACTGGGAGGTGATCATGCCAGGGGATGGGTGGCCGCCCGGTACCGCCCCGGAGGGGCGGGCCTCGTCCTGGTGGGTGATCTGGATCCCGCCGAAGCGGACGACTTCGTCGCCGCCGGCTTCGAGGCGTGGGACGGGGGGCCTCCCGAGCGGCACGGGCTCCCCCCCGTCTCACCGCCGGAGCCCCGACCCATCGTCGTGGTGCACCGGCCCGGTGCAGTCCAGTCGGAGCTCCGGATCCTCCAGCCGAGCCCGCCGCGGGCGCACGAGGACCACCTGGCCCTGCAGGTGGGGAACTCGATCCTGGGGGGCTCCTTCACCAGTCGGCTCAATCTGAGTCTCCGGGAGGACCACGGCTTCACCTACGGGGTGCATTCGCGCTTCGTCACCCGACGGCCGGGGGGGGTCTTCACCATCTCGACGGCGGTGGGGACCGAGGTCACGGTGGATGCCGTGGGCGAGGCCATGCACGTCTTCAACGACTTCGTGGCGAAGGGCCCCACGGCCGAGGAGGTCGCCCGGGCCCGCGACTACCTGGCCGGGATCTTCCCCCTCCGCATGGAGACGACGGCACAGCTCGCCGCACGCACCGCCGAGATCCTCATCTACGATCTTCCCGACGACGAGTACCAGAGCTATCGGGAACGAATCCGGGGGGTCACACCCGAGATGGTGGCCACCGCGGTGGGCACCCACCTCACGCCGGCGACCGCCCCCATCGTGCTCACTGCCGATGCCGATGCCGTCGTGCCCGGCCTGGAGGCGCTGGGACTCGGCACTGTGGAGGTGCGGGAATGAGTACCCCGGACGGTGGAGGGGGCGGAGGATGGCACGAGGAGCCCACAGGCCTCATCGAGCGGACGCCCATCCACGAGGGACGCGTCGTCCGGCTCAGCCTCGACCGAGTCCGCTTTCCGGATGGGGCCACCGGTGAGCTGGAGTTCATCCGGCACCGGGGGGCCGCCGCCGTCGTGCCCTTTCTCGATCCCCCCGAGGACCCGGACCCCCGGATCGTCCTCCTGCGCCAGCACCGATACGCTGCGGGAGGCACCATCTACGAGATCCCCGCAGGGATCATCGATCCGGAGGACGAGAGCTGGGAGGCATGTGCCCACCGGGAACTCGAGGAGGAAAGTGGCTACCGTGCCGGCACCCTCCACTACCTCTCCCGGATCTACACCACGCCGGGCTTCACCAACGAGGTGATCCATCTCTTCGCCGCCACCGGCCTGGAGGAGGGGAGCATGGACCGGGACCATGACGAGTACCTCGAGGTGGTGGCCGAGCCCCTCTCCAAGGTCCTGGAGGGGATCCGCACCGGACGCATCGTCGATGGCAAGACGGTTTCGGGGATCCTCCTGGCCCACACCTTCCTTCCCCAGGCCCGGGCCGAGGGCCGCAGGGCGCCGGAGCCACCCGGCTCCGCACGGTAGGGTGTCCGAGGTGTCCTCCATGGTGACACACACACTGTCACCTCAGGAGGACAATCTCTGCCTGATCGGCAGGAGATCCCGCGAAATCAGGGGGTTCCCGGGGTGGTACGCTTCGTGCACATATCCTTGAGCAGAGATCCAATGAGGATTTCCGCACCACGAAGGGCGAGGCCTTCGGAACCAGAAAGGTGATCAGCCATGTTTGCCGAAAAGAAGAGCCAGAACCACGCATTCGGAGTCGCCCCCGCCGGAGATACCCGCAAGGAACTCGCTTCTCTGAACGACAGCGAAGTGGTCCAGACCTTCCTGGACGGCGAGGAGCGGGCCTTCGGAGAGCTCGTGCGGCGGTACGACCAGCGCCTCCTGAACTTCGTCTATCGCACCGTGGGCGACCGGGAGCGGGCACAGGATCTCGTCCAGGAGACCTTCGTTCGGGTCTACCGGCACCTCCACCGATTCGACCAGTCGAAAAAGTTCTCCACCTGGATCTACACCATCGCCGGAAACCTGGCGAAGAACGAGCTCCGAAATCGTTCCCGGAACCCTCTCGTCCTCTTCCAGGCCATCAAGAAGAACTGGGATGCGGACCATCGTCCCCTCGAATGGGAGGACGAAGCGTACAAGCCCGACGACCTCTTTCGGAAGCGTCACCTGAAGGAGAAGGTGGACGAGGCGGTCCGCCAGCTCCCCGAGCACCACAGAATCGTGTTCGTGCTCCGGGAACTCGAAGGACGGACCTACGAGGAGATCGCCGAGATCACCGAGACGAACCTCGGAACCGTGAAGAGTCGGCTGAACCGCGCCAGGAACAACTTCGCCAAGATCATCGCCCCCATGGTGGACTGATCGGCGACGAACACACGCACCGGTGAGCAGAGCACCGGAGCGGACAGGCTGAGAAACCGGCGCGGCCCGTACCCCCCACATCGGGTTCGCCCGGCCCTCCCCTCCGTCGGAATCTACTCCGGCGGGGGGGAACTCATTTCGGGAAGGACCCCGAGGGACCGAGGGAACCCCTTCGGCCGGCGCCTGTAAAACCTGAATGGACGGGCGGTCGGTCGATGGGGATCGTCTCGCCGGTCCACTTCCCCTGTCGATTGAAGGGATCACCATGAATTGCGACGAATTTCTGGAGCGATTCTCCGAATTCCGCGACCGCGAGGTGGCGGACGAGGAGTCGACGGCGTTCGAGGGGCACGTGGCGGAGTGCGACTCGTGCCGCCGGTACCGGGAGGTGGTGGACCGAGGGGTCGAGGTGGCCCGCTCCCTGGAGGGACTCAGGCCGCGGTCCGACTTCCAGGAGCGCCTTCGTCATCGGATCTACCACGCCGATCTGACCGAGGCAAAGAAGGGGCGGAGCGGATCCTCCCCCTTCGTGACACTGGCGCTGGCCGGCGCGGCGGTGCTGGCCGGAATCGGTGCCTGGGGGCCCATGGCCACCACGGTCTTCCAGCCCCCGGCGGTGGAACTCCCTCCCATTTCCGCCTCGGCACCGGCTTCGGAGGCCCACCTGGTGCCCATTCAAACGGGCGACCGTACCGTGCCCGCCACGAGGAGCCCCGCCTTTCTTTCCCAGTCGGATCTCTGGGCGCAGTCGGGCCAGCTTCTGTACGAGCACTCGACGCTGTATCATCGTTCACGGGCAGGCACCTTGATCCAGGCGACCGGACTTCACTGATCCCATCGGGAAAGGCAATGATACCGAAGCCGCTCAAGGCCTCTCTGGGTTCCGAGCCCGGAGGGGTCTTCTATCTTCACGGCGACGACGAATTCCGCAAGCAGGAAGCGGCGACCGCGTTGGTGGAAGCGCATCTGGATCCCTCGACCCGCGACTTCAACTTCGATCGGCTCCGGGGCTCCGAGTTGGATCCGGAGGCCCTGGCCTCCATCCTGGGCACTCCACCCATGATGGCCGAGTGGCGCGTGGTGCATCTGACCGAGGCCCAGGCCCTCGCCGGCTCGCCCCGCCTGAGGGACCTGCTTCTGAAGACGGTGGAGTCCCCTCCGTCGGGACTCGCCCTCATCCTGTCGTGCACGGTGCCGTCGGGGTCCAAGGCCCGCTTCTATCGTGACCTGGCCTCCGGGGCCCGCTCCATGGAGTTCCAGGAGGTGGGGGTCCACGACCTTCCCGGCTGGATTCTGGAGCGTTCCGAGGAGGCCCACGGGCGGACCTTCGAGGAGGAGGCGGCCCGGGCACTCGCCCACGCCGTAGGGACCGACCTGGCTCTCCTGGACCGGGAGCTCCAGAAGCTGGCGTCCATGGTGGAGGAGGGAGCGTCGGTCTCCCTCGCCGAGGTGGAAGCGGCCGGCATCCGAATCCCCCGGCAGGACCGGTGGGAGTGGTTCGACCTGGTGGGAGAGCGGAAGATCGGGGAGGCCGTGCGGGGGCTCCGCATCCTCCTGGACCATGGAGAGTCCGGGGTGGGACTCACCATCGGGCTCGCCACGCACCTCCTCCGGCTGGGGGTGGCGGTCACCGGCGGCACCGGAGCCCTCGAGGGCGCCCTCCCTCCGCGCCAGCGCTGGCTCGCGCGGCGCTTCGGGGGACAGGCACGTCGGTGGACGGCGGCAGAGGTCGATGAGGCCCTCGGCGAGCTCCTCAAGGTCGATCAGCTCCTGAAGGCAGGGGGCGCAAGCGATCTTCATCTACTCGAGAGCTGGCTTTTCGGGCTGGCCACACGACAGGAGGCGGCATGACTTCGAGATGGTTCGCGTTGGCTCCATGGATCGCGGGGCTCGTCCTGGCATTGGGAACGCCCTCGCCGGCCGAGGGCCAGAGCGCGGCCCTCTCGGAGGTCCGGGAGGCGGTCGAGGAGGCCCGGTATGCCGAGGCACGTGTCGCGTTGCAGGAGTGGTGGGAGGAGCGTGCCTCCGGCGCCGATCGGGCCACGCGCCAGGAGGCCCTCTGGCTCCGGGCCCGCCTCACCCCCGAGCCGCAGGTGGCCGAGCTCGACTACCGGAGACTCGTCATCGAGTATCCCGGGGGCAGCTTTTCCGACGGGGCACTCCTCCGGCTGGCCCAGGGGGCCGAGGCCCGGGGCGAGGCCGGGGTGGCCCGGCGCTACCTCGAGATCCTGGTGCGCGACTACCCCCGGAGCGAGCACCGGGTGGAGGCCCGGGATCGTCTGGCCCGCCTTCCTGCCGACGCCGATCCCGAGGAAGCCGGGGGGCTGCCCGCCCCCACCCCTGTGGACACCACCGCCGAGGCCGTGGCTGATACGGCGGTGCTGGCCCCCCCCACGGTGATCGACGACGCGCCGCCGGTGACCGAGCCCGATTCGGTGGTGGAGGCGGTGCTCCGCCCCGATACGATCTCGCCGCCACCACCGGTGGACGAACCGGTGGAGACCGTGGTGCCGCCGGCCGACCCGCCGGTGGAGGAGGATCCCGAGGAGGAGGGCGTCGAGGATGGGGAGGTCCTCCAGGGGGACTATACCGTCCAGTTGGGCGCCTTCTCCACTGCCGAGCGGGCAGAGGAACTCGCCGGCCGAGCCCGGGATGCCGGGCTCACCGTGCGGGTGGTGCAGGTGGAGGGGAGTGCACTCTTCCGGGTCCGGATGGGTGGATTCACCACTCGCTCCGAGGCCGAGACCGCCGCCCGCGGCCCCAGGGACCTGGGCTTCGAGGCCCTGGTCTCCACCGACCGGGAGTCGGAACGGACCCCTTGATCGGATAGGGGTGGGGGGTATATATTCCAGGTGTGGGGCGGGAGAGCCCCGTCCCCTTCGGCCCCCTTCTCCGACCTCCGTCCCCGGGACCCCGCCATGAGCGCCTCCGGATCCACATCTACCACCGAGTCCACCTTTCCCGTGGAGGGGATGCACTGTGCCGCCTGCTCCGCGGCGGTGGAGCGCGCCCTTCGAAATGCCGAGGGCGTCGACGAGGTGCAGGTCTCGCTTCCCACCGAGGAAGCCCGCATCCGGTGGAGTGGGGAAGGGGTGAGCCCCGAAACCCTGGCGCGGATCGTCGAGGAGGCCGGCTACCGGATGGTGGTCCCCACCGAGGGCGGCGAGGCGCCGGAGGGGATCGAGGCCCGAGAGGAACGGCGAGGACGGGAGCGAGAGGAGGAGGCCCGGGCGCTCTTCCGCCGCTTCTGGGTCGGTGCGGCCCTTTCCATCCCCATCGTCCTGCTGGGGCACCACGAGTTCGTCCCGGGGCTACGCCAGCTGCCCCACGACGCCATGCGGGGCCTCTGGGCCGTGAGCGGACTCCTGACCCTGCCCATCATGACCTGGGTCGGCGGGCGCTTCTTCACCCGTGGTTTCGCCGCCCTTCGGCGGAGGCAGCCGAACATGGACTCCCTGGTGGCCATGGGGACCGGTGCCGCCTTCCTCTACTCGGTCATGGCGGTGGGGGCACCGGGACTCTTCCCGGAGGGGACCGCGCACCCCTTCTTCGAGGCTGCTGCCGTCATCATCACCCTGGTGATCCTGGGCCAGGCCCTCGAGGCCCGGGCGAGGGGGACCACCTCGAAATCGCTCCGGGCGCTCCTGGATCTTCGGCCCCAGGTGGCCCGGGTGATCCGCGACGGCGAGGAGGTGGAGGTGGAAGCCGCCCGGGTCCAGGTGGGCGACATACTGGTGGTGCGTCCCGGTGAGCGGGTGCCGGTCGATGGCGCCCTGGTGGAGGGACGAAGCAGTGTGGACGAATCGATGGTCACTGGGGAGTCGATCCCGGTGGACAAGGCCACCGGCGATGGAGTGACCGGGGGCACCCTCAACCGCGCCGGCTCCTTCCGGATGGAGGCGAAGCGCGTGGGGAGCGACACCGCCCTCGCCCGGATCGTCGACCTCGTCCGGGAGGCCCAGGCGTCGAAGCCTCCCATCCAGCGGCTGGTGGACCGGGTGTCGGGGGTCTTCGTGCCGGTGGTCATCGTCATCGCCCTGGTCACCTTCGCCGTCTGGCTCATGGTGGGGCCCGACCCCGCCCTGAACTATGCCGTGGTGGTGGCGGTGGCGGTGCTCGTCATCGCGTGTCCCTGCGCCCTGGGCCTTGCCACCCCCATCTCGGTGATGATCGCGGTGGGGAATGCGGCGAGGAGCGGGATCCTGGTCCGGAATGGCGAGGCGCTCCAGAAGGCCCGCAAGCTCACCACCGTGGTGCTGGACAAGACCGGCACCGTCACCCGGGGGGAGCCCAGGCTGACCCGGCTGGAGCGGATCGGTGCGGAGGGTCCCCCGGAAGCCTCGCCCCTCCCGGAGGACCCCATCGACGACGCCCTCCTGGCCCTGGTGGCCGGCGCGGAGGCAGGGTCGGAGCATCCCCTGGGCAAGTCGGTGGTGGAGGCGGCCCGGGAGCGCGGGGTTCCGGTGCCCGCGGCCACCGACTTCGAGGCGGTCATGGGGCGAGGGGTCCGCGCCGAGGTGGAGGGGTCGGAGGTGCGGGTCGGCACCCCGAGGTTCCTGGAGGAGTCCGGGATCGAGGTGACCTCCGGGGTCCTGGCCCGGATGGAGGCGGTGGCCGAGGCGGGCCAGACGCCCTCCCTGGTGGCCATCTCCGGCGAGGTCACGGCGATTCTGGCGTGGGCCGACACCGAGAAGGAGGATGCCGCCGAAGCCATCGCCCGCCTGCGCCAGATGGGGCTCGAGGTGGTGCTCCTCACCGGCGACAACGAGCGCACCGCACGGGCCGTTGCCGAGCGAACCGGGATCCGGGAGGTGCGCGCAGGGGTCCTCCCCGACGGGAAGGCGGAGGTGATTCGCGAGCTCCAGTCCGGGGGTGCCCGGGTGGCCATGGTGGGGGACGGGGTGAACGACGCCCCGGCGCTGGCGGCGGCCGACGTGGGAATGGCCATGGGCTCGGGCACCGATGTGGCCATGGAGACCGGCGACATCACCCTCATGGGCGAGTCCCTGCATGCCGTGGCCGATGCCATCGACCTCTCCCGCGCCGCGGTGAGGAACATGAAGCAGAACCTCTTCGGGGCCTTCATCTACAACACGGCGGCGATCCCCGTGGCGGCCGGGGTCCTCTATCCCTTTTTCGGGATCCTCCTCTCTCCCATGATCGCCGGCGCCGCCATGGCCTTCAGTTCGGTCACGGTGGTGACCAATGCCAACCGGCTCCGGAAGTGGCGGCCCGTGCGCGGAGCCCCGGCCGGATAGCCGGGAGTTCGCCCGCTTGGAGCGTCGGTGCGGCGGAGGTATCTTGGGGTTCTCCAGCCGCGGGGGATGGCCCGGGATCGGGACCGGCTCCCGGCGGCGCGGGGACCGGCCCGTCCGATCCCCGCAGCCAGACCCCCCAACCACCCGAAGCGCCATGGCGAAGAACAGCTCATTCGATGTTTCCACCGGTGTCGATCTCCAGGAGGTCGACAACGCCGTGAACCAGGCCGCCCGCGAGGTGCAGCAGCGGTACGACTTCAAGGGTGTGCACGCCGAGATCCTCTTCGACCGCGAAAAGGGAGAGATCCGCCTCGAGTCCGAGGACGAGCATCGGCTCAAGGCCCTCTACGAGGTCCTCGTCTCCAAGTGCGCCCGCCGGGGCGTCCCGCTCAAGAACCTCGACCCGTCGGAGGTGGAACTCGGATCGCTGGGCCGCGCCCGCCAGCTTGTCGGTCTGAAGCAGGCGATTCCGCAGGATATAGCGAAGGAGATGGTGAAGAAGGTGAAGGCGCTGAAGCTCAAGAAGTGCCAGATCCAGATCCAGGGGGACGAGCTCCGGGTAAGCAGCCCGAGCCGCGACACCCTCCAGGAGGTCATGGCCTTCCTGAAGAGCCAGGATTTCGGAATCGAACTCAACTTCGGAAACTTCCGGAGCTGAGGGCGGGACGGGGTCGGCCCCGGATCGCACCCTCCTCTTTCGCACTGGCCCACCGGGGCCGGGCGCATTACTCTCGGGAACGGGACACCGGGTGCCCGGGTGCAACGCAACGACCAGACGGGAGGGACGGATGAGGATCATCCAATGCAGTCGCAAGAGGGACGTGGCAAGCCGGAAATCCAGCCGACCGGAGGGCCGAAGGGCCGTCCTCCTGGGGGCTGCGGTGACCCTTGCCCTGGCGGTCAACCTGGCGCTCCCCGATGGTCTGATGGCCCAGGATGCGCCGGAAGAGGATCTGCGTCCCGGGGTGGCGGTTCTGCCGCTGGAGAATGGCGGGTCGTACGGCCCCGATCGGGAAGATGTGGAGGCGCTCCAGGTGGGGCTCCAGCAGATGCTCCTCACCGAGCTCAACCAGAACTCCGACCTCCGGATCGTGGAGCGTCAGCGGATCCGTGACATCCTGCAGGAGCAGGACCTGGGGGCCGATGGGCGGGTCGACGCGGCCACCGCCGCCGAGATCGGCCGGATCGTGGGGGCCCGCTACGTCATCACCGGGACCTTCATGGACCTCTGGGGAGACTTCCGGCTCGACACCCGCATCTGGGACCAGGAGACCTCCGAGATCCTCCGCACCGAGTCGGTGCGGGGCGACCGCGAGGCCCTCTACGACCTCCTGGTGGAGATGGCGGGCAAGATCATGGATGGCGAGGAACTCCCCTCGCTTCCGGCGGAACAGCGGGAGGCTCGCGAGGCCCGCACCATTTCGGCCGATGCCATCACCCTCTATTCGAGGGCGCAGATGCTCGAAGATGTGGGGCAGACCGACCAGGCCCGCGAGCTCTACCAGCGAATTGTCTCGGATTTCCCCGAGATGACTGAGGCCGGCGAGGCGCTGGAGCAGCTCACCGGTCCCTGAACCGGACCGGGCGCCGGGGCCCCGAGATGCTCAGGGGACCTCGGCGCCGGACCGGAGGATGAGGTCGGCGACCTCGTCCACCGAGATGACGGTGAGGACCCCTCCTCGCTCCGTGCGGGTGCCCCCCTGGACCACCCCGACGACCCGCCCGTCACCATCGAGGACGGGACTTCCACTGGCCCCGGGCTCCCCGTACCCCTGGACCTCGAAGGTCCGATTCCCGATCTCGCTCACCACCCCGGCGGAAAGGAGGGGGAGTGCGGGAGGACGTTCCTGGCCACTTCCCGGCGGTTGTACACTTCCCCCCAGGGGAAACCCCAGGATCGCCACGGGCACGCCGGATTGTGTCGGACCCGAGGAGGCGAGGCCCCGAACCCGGGGGACTCCTCCCTCGATGGGACCGGCCCGGAGGAGAGCCAGGTCCACCGTGGTGGAGACCTCCACCACCTCGGCGGGCCAGACCTGGCGGGAATCGGAGAACTGGACCGCGATCCGCGCAGGGGCCAGGGTCCCTCCCTCGTCTTCCAGGAGGTGCCGGGCGGTGACGATGAGGGCGTCGTCGTGGGTGGCGAAGCCGGTGCCACTCACCACCCGGCCGTCGGTGGCCTCCACATAGACCAGGACCACCGCCGGTCGGTTGGCGGTCTCGATGGCGGCGAAATCAAGCCCTGCGGCGAGTTGCTGGCGCGCGAGCGCCTGGGTCGCTGCTTCGAGCTCCCCCTGGAGGCGGGCGAGCTCGGCCTCGTCGGTGCCGGTGGTCCCCTCCCCCGCCCGGAAGGCTTCCTGGAGCCGGCTTACCTCCTCGCGGGAGTCGGTGAGGGCCTGGTCCAGCTCTTCCAGGACTCCGGAAAAGGCCTCCTCGCGCTCCAGGAGACTGTCGACGGTGGCGTGGAGGGTGGCACGTTCGTCCAGCCAGGCGGCGCGTTCCGAGCGCTCGCGCTGCACCAGGAAGAGCGCGGCGGTCCCGCCCACCACCAGCAGAAGCAGGCTCGCCGTCACGATGCGGCGGGTCCGGTGGGCACTCTGCCGGAGCATTCGGTCGGTCCCCGACTCGCCGGTATCGAAGCGGGCGCGGGGTCCATCGGTCCCGAAGCGGATCTCGTCGCCATCGTCGAGGGGAATCGGCCGGCTGATCTTCTTCCCATTCACATAGGTGCCATTCCGGCTTCCCATGTCGCGGATTTCCCATCGACCTTCGAGAAAGGAGATGCGGGCGTGCTGAGCGGAGACCGCCAGGTCGAGCGTGGGGTCCAGGGGGATGTCCACGCTGGGATCACGGCCCACCACCGACTGCTGCCCGGGTCGCAGGGGGAAGCGACCACCGGCCCGGCCTCCGTCGAGAATCCGGACATACGCCTTCATTCAGCGGGTACCTGGCTCGAGGAGGATGGAGAGGCCGGGCATGTTGCCCTCAGGGGGCTTCCAGAGAGAAGGGGCGTCGGACGACGTCCTCACCGGAGGAGGGGCGCCGAAGTCCGGGGCCGGCGAGCCTGGCCACCGCGATGGTGATGTTGTCGGGGCCGCCTCGTTCGTTCGCCAGGCGGACCAGGGCGTCGCAGAGCTCCGGGGGCGAAGGGTACTCGGCGGCGTAGCGGGCGATCTCCTCGGGCTCGACGACCCCCGAGAGGCCATCGGAGCAGAGGAGCACCAGGTCGCCCCGTCGGAGCTCCTCGTAGGTGAGCGCCACATCGACGGTGGCCTGGGTACCCAGTGCCTGGAGGATCACATTGCGCTGATGGCTCCGGCGGGCCTGCTCCTCGGTGAGGGCTCCTGTGTCCACCAGCTCCTGGACCACCGACTGGTCGCGGGTGAGCTGCACGGGGCGGCCCTCCCGGATGAGGTAGCCTCGCGAGTCTCCCACCTGGGCGAAGTAGACGAATTCGTCCAGGAGTCCGGCGGCGGTGAGGGTCGTGCCCATCCCCTGGTACTCGGGGTGTTCGGTGGCGATGCCGTGGAGGTGCCGGTTCGCGTCCTCCACCGCACGGGCCAGGTGCGCGGCGAACTGGCTCGGAGTCCGCTCCCGTTCTTCTCCCCATCCATGTGCGAAGACATCGCGGATCCGGCGGACCCCCTCGCGGCTCGCCGTGGCGCCTCCGGCTGCGCCTCCCATGCCGTCGGCCACCAGGAGGAGGGCGCCCCGGGAGCCCAGGGCGAAGGTGCATCCCTCCGGTCCCACCTCTTCCAGCGGGGTGTCGGGGGCCAGGGTGCGAGGCGCTGCGCCCTCATTACTCCTCAGCTCCAGGAGGAGGAAGGTGTCCTGGTTCTCGGACCGGGTGCGCCCTGTGTCGGTACGGGCCCACATGGTGACCTCAACGGGGCGTCCGTCGAGTTCGGGAATGCTCATGAGCCGTTTCCTCCACCGAGTCGGTCCAGTTCCGTGACGCATGCCCGACAGTCGGGGTTGAGTCGGAGCGCCTCCTCGAACCACTCCCTCGCCTCTGCGGTGTCCCCCAGGGGAAGGAGCAGGGTTCCCAGTACATACGCGGTATACGAACTGTCTGCCCGACTCATCCCCACATTCGCCCAGGTGGCGTAGGTGCTGTCTCGCGATGCCTCGTAGACCGGGATCGGGGTGCCCTCCTCCGAAGTCCGGAGCATCTGCCGGGTGATGAAGTCCGACGGGGATTCGCCACCCAGCTCCACCTGGATCGTCGGATACCCGTAGCTGGGTGCGCCTGTGGGCTCCGGTTCCGGCGACGGAAGCTCCTCCACCGGATCGGAGGGAGGTGGGGCCTCGACAGGCGGATCGTCTGCCTCGGTGGTCTCTTCGGTGGTGGTGGGCGGATCGGTGGCCGGCGGAGTCTCCGGTGGGTCCTCCTGGAGCGGGGCGTCGGCCCCGGCCAGGTCCTCGGCCGGATCGGTTCCGGTCACCCGGGTCTCGGTGGGCTCGTCCGAGGCCACCGTTTCGGTGGAGTCTGCGCCATTCAGAATGAAGAGGGCGAGACCTGCCAGGAGCACGATTCCGAAGACGGCGCCCCCGGCGGCCAGCATCAGGTTTCGTCGGCTTCGGATCCCCTCCGGTGGCGTCTCCGGGCCGCCTGGTCCCGAGTCCCCCGACGAGGAGACCCGGGTGGCGGGGATCGCCTCGTCGGCGCGGCCCCCGGGAGTTGCGCCTGCGGATTGGGAGCCCACTCCGGCGCCCACGCGTCCTCCCCCTCCTCCAGAGGCGGGGGGGGAGGCGTCACCGGCGGCCTCCCGCACGGCCTGGGCGAAGGCCGCGGCCGAGGGGTACCGGTCCGACGCCTTTCGCTCCAGCGCCCGACGGAAGACGGCTTCGAGCCCCGAGGGGAAGTCCACCCCGGGGAGGGCGTCGCGAAGGGTGAGGGGATCGATGGTGAGCCGCCGGACCATGACCTCCTGGGCCGTGCCCCCGTCGAAGGGGAGTCGTCCGGTGAGCATCCGGAAGAAGACCAGGGCGAGGGAGTAGACATCGCTGGTGGCCTCCAGCGGGTCCCCGGTGAGCTGCTCCGGGCTCATGTACTCGGGGGTCCCCACCACGTAGCCATGGCGGGTGACCCGCGCCCCCTCCCCCTCGGGGGGACCGAGGGAGATGTCGAAGTCCACCACCTTCACCGTCTCGGGCCGATCCGGCTCCCGGGCCAGCATGATGTTGTCGGGCTTCAGGTCGCGGTGGATGATCCCCCGGTCGTGGGCCGCCTGGAGGGCGCCCGCCGCCTGGTCCAGGAGGGTGATGGCACGCCCGAGATCCAGCCGCCCCTCCTCGTCCAGGACATCGGTGAGATTCCCGCCCTGGACATACTCCATGGCGAGGAAGTGCGCTCCGTCTTCGGTGGTTCCGAAGTCGTAGATGGCGCAGACATTGGGGTGCCGGATCCCCGAGGCGTTCCGGGCGCCACGGGTGAAGCGGGCGATGGCCTCTTCGTCGCGCACGAGGGCGGGGCGGAGCACCTTGATGGCGTCCCGACGCCCGATCTTGAGGTGCTCGCCCAGGTAGACCGCACCCATGGCCCCCTCCCCCAGGAGGGAGAGGATCCGGTAGCGACCGGCCAGGGTCGAGCCGATGCGGTCCCGGTCACCACCGGGAGCTCCAGAGCCGTCCGGACTCATCGGTCCTCGCTGCAGGTGGCCGCTTCCGAGCGTTCCACGAAGCCGACGCGCCCGTCGAAGCGGGGGAGACGAACGATGGTGAGGGGATGGATGTCTGCCCGAAGGGTCCCGCACCCACGGACCGTGCGGATGATTACCTCGAAGACCTCCTCCTCGTCCTCGGTGGTCCGCTCGGTGCGGACGCCGGCACTGTCCACCTGGATCCGGTCCCCCGGGTCCATCCGTCCAGCCGCAGCGATGAGGACCATGTAGCGCTCGAAGTCCACTTCGGGGCGGGGTGGTGGCTCGGCTCGCCGGGCGGTGGCCTGTTCCCATTCCTCCGCCCAACCTTCGTCGTCGAGGACGACGGTTCGCACCGAGTCGGTGATCCCACCCCGGTCGTCATAGTAGAGCTGCGCATTCGCCGCGAGGGGGAGCATGGGGTTCTCGGGGGGAGCGGGCGGCTCCGGCCCGGATCCACCTCCGCAGGCGCCGAGGATCACCAGCATGATGGCGGAAAGGGGGAGGAGGGCTCGATACGAGGGACGGATGGGTATGGCGGTCACCGGGGGACACTCCTGGAGCCGTGGGCATGAAGGTTCATCGGACGATCTCGGCTACGCAGCGGGAGCCGGCGAGGTAGTCGGGGCGGAAGACGGGGAGCCCGGATCCGGCAAAGTTGATCTCGGCCGGAATCATGGCGGAGGTTCCGGGGAGCGACCAGGTCACCCGGTGGGTGCCGCCTCCCAGGTCCTCCCATCGAGCCGCAGAGTGGAAGAGCCGGAAGATCCCCCAGGGGCCACTTCCCTCGGCCACCGTCACCGGCCCGTCGCCGGTGCGGGCCACCAGGCGTGCCGTCTGCGCCCGCTCCCCCTCCCAGACGAAGTCGCGGGTGGGCGCCGAGGTCCGGGTGTAGAGCTGCGACT
This sequence comes from Gemmatimonadota bacterium, assembly GCA_007130605.1. Lineage (GTDB taxonomy): Bacteria > Gemmatimonadota > Gemmatimonadetes > Longimicrobiales > Gaopeijiaceae > SLBA01. The sequence goes on from SLSF01000126.1 coordinate 30,648, forward strand.
GCCCATCGATCTGGAGCTCCACCTCGGGCACCTGTTCCGAGGCCTCGATCCGGATGAAGAAGTCCACTCGTGGCCCCTGGCTCCCCGAGGCGAAGAGGGCGTCCGACATCCGGTGGGCCTCGTTATAGAAGCCGAGGAAGGCGGAGGTGGGAGCCGGAGAGGCACCGGACCGTGCCTCCCACCGCCCGCCCTGGCGGACCACCAGTTCGTCCATGACTTCATCGTGGAAGGTGCTGAGACGACTCTGGCCGGGCTGGAGGAGGGCCGAAACGTCGTCCACGTCGGCATCGGTGCCGGAGCCCGGCTCGAAGGGGAAGCCGGACACGGCGCTCCCGAAGAAGGAGCAGAAGCTGGCACCCTGAGCATTGATCTCGCCGGCGGCCTGCGTGGCCTCGAAGCTTCCCAGGAGACGGGTGGTGTGGGCCACGGGCCGATCAAGAAGTTCCTCCACATGATCCCCCACCAGCCTGGCCTCGCCGTCGCGGTTGAAGTCGCGAATGAGCCGGGCGATGGTCGTCCGGGTCTGGGCCGCGTCACGCTCCGCCTGGATCAGCCCCTGCTCGAGGCGGGCCCCCGACGCGTTGGGGAGCTGGTCCAGCGAGGCCTGGAGCCCCATGAGCTGGTCCAGGTACTCGCGGACTCCGTCGTGATCGGCGGCGGCGTCCTCGTCTTCGGCCTCGGCCGGGGGAAGGAGGAGGTGCACCGGCTGGAAAGCGGCACGCACTGCGTCGGAGTCCACCCGGGTATTCCGGCTCACCGCGCTCAGCACCGTTACGATGGGCGAGTCGTTCCCACTCAGGGTGTGGAGGGCATCGGCGGCCTGGGGGATCGAGGCGAAGTTTCGCACCGTGCCGTCCCGGAGGACATTCCGCCACCGCTCCACGTACTCCTGGCGATAGCGTGCCTCGAGCTCGCGGGCCAGGGCCTCCCGTTCGTCGGCGCTCACCACCTGTTCGCCCACCACCCACTCCTCGGAGACCAGGAGCCCGTCGGGGTCATCGAGGATGTCGGAGACGACCTCCCACCCCTCGCGGGTGAAGGCACCGGGCACACGGAGGTCGTTCTGGAGGGTCGTCCGGGCGCCGGGGCTTCGGTCGGTGAGATCGAGGAAGCCCAGGTCGGCGGAGACCCTGGAGACCAGCGCCTGGTAGAACCGGTCACCTGCGGCGAATTCTCCCAGGAAGTTGCGGGTGGCGGCGACAAGGGTCTGGTCGGCATCGTCGTCGTACGGGGGATCGATGGCGAGCTCGCGGGCGAATCGGTCGTAGTGGGCCCGGACGAGCTGGAGGCGTTCGTCCTCTTCGCCCTCTGCCGTCAGCGCCCGATGGTCCATGAGGACCGGGGTGAGGAAGCCCGCCGTGCTCTCCTCGGGGTGTCGGGTGGTCATGAGATGGGCCTTGAGCGCATCGTAGCTCCGCTCGTAGTCCGAGTCCTCGGTGGGCTCCGGGGGGAGGCCGGCGAGGAAGGCCACGAGGGCCTCCCGGGTGTCCTCCCAGAGAAGTGCCCGGAGGCGCTCGAAGTAGGCGGCCCGGACCGGAGGAAGGAGGCGGTCGCCGGAGTACAGGCCCCAGCGGTAGCGGAGAGGGGGACGACCGTCGTCCCATGCCCGGAGGCGATCCAGGTCCTCGCCCAGGGTCTCGAGCTGGCGCAGGTACGCCGTGGAGAGGGTCACGCGGGATTCGGTCACGCCCTCCTCTTCTCCCGTGGCGATCTCCTCCATGGGTGGAGGCGCCTCGACTCCCCGGAGTCCTTCCGCCACCGAGTTCTGGAGCCCCCGGTTCGAGACGAGGGACACCGTCATTCCCACCAGGGCCACCAGGGCGGCCAGGGTGAGTGCGCCGAAGAGGGTCCTTCGGACGAAGCTCACCCGTGAGCCACTTCCGGTGATCCCCATGGCGTTGCCGTCCTGGAGCACCACCCGCTGGAAGATTCCGGGCAGGAAGAGCCACTGAGGCACCTTGCGGGCGCCTCCGCTCCGGGCGGCGGACGCCTGGGGCTCGGGCTCGGCGCCGGGACGTGGAGCCTTGAAGACCCCGGTGGCGCTGGAGTCCACGGGGGTCTCCACCTGCGCCGCTCCCGCGGAGGGCGCGGCGTGGAGGGTGGGGTCGTCGATGACCACCGCACGGACCCCTGTCAGGTAGAAGCCCCGGAGAATGGGGGACGCCCCCAGGTGGCCCGGTCGGCAGAGCTCCAGGAGGAACTCCCGCATGGGGTCCGCCAGCTTCCGGAGCTCCCGTGGGAATTCGTAGGCGGCCTGCCGGAGGTTCTCGTCGTTCTCCCGGGGGAGGATGTCGAGGCGCTTGCGGGCGAGTCCCCGGTGGATCCCCTCGAGAGCGTCCTTCAGGCGCCGGCTCTGGTCCTCGCCATAGCGGGCCGACGACTCGAAGCTCCGGAAGGGGAGGGTCGCCCCCAGGACCTCCATCGCCTCCTGGTGGTCCAGGTTCCGGGTGAACTCGTCGAAGTAGGGGAGGCGGTCTCCCCGGGTGAAGACCACGTAGACGGGAAGGTTCACCCCGAGGACTTCGGCGGCTTCCACCAGGCGGGTGCGGAGCTGGCGGGCGAGATCCGGAATCGCCCGGCTCGCACCCGGCTTGAGGAATTCGTCGCACCCCACGCAGAGGACTGCCACCCGGGGGGCCTGGCGACCGCGCAGCAGGGCCGCTCGGAGTCGGGCGGGCCGAAGGCGCTCCACCAGGCGTCCCCAGAGCCCCTCCTCGAAGACCAGGTCACCCGAGGCCTCCACCACCACGACGCCGTCGGCGTACCAGAGGTTCGCGCCCTCGGTGGGGACCACCACGTCGTCGCGGATGACCTCGCCTGCCAGGAGTTCGGGCTCCATCCCGGACTGGACCACGGCGGTGGTCTTCGTGCTGGCCGGGGGACCGAGTACGAGGATCGCGGGCAGGTTGTCCAGCCGCTTCCCCCCTCCGCCTGCCTGCTGGAGGCGTCCCCGCGCCGCTTTCAGGATGCCGTCGAGTTTCTCCACATCGGGATTTCGTTCCTTCGGCGCCCTGGATCGACCCCGGATCCTGAGGATCTGGAAGATCATACCCGCAACGGCCAGGACGAAGAGGAGGAGGACACTTCGGATGATCCAGAGCAAGGGGGGCTCGAAGCCGAGCATGGCGGGGACCATCCAGGCTACCATCCCGAGGATCGCTGCCACCGAGAGAGAGCCGAGAAGAGCGGGCTTGCGAGGCCTCATCCTGCGATCCCTCCCCCGATCTCCACCGCTTCACGGACCCCGGGGGCCAGGAGGAGTCGATAGGTGAAGAGGACGAGTACGGCCAGGAGGATCATGGCCACCGAGGCGAAGCCCAGTCGCTTCACCCATGGATCCGCATGACGGGGTGCCGACTCCTCGCTTTCGGGGAGTGGCCAGTCCGGGGCCATGGGTGCCTCGGAGCCACGGATCCGGGCGAGCTTCTCGCGGATGGAACGGATGCGACCCCGCCGTTCCCCCGAGTCACCGCTTCCGTAGCGGCCCCGGAAGCCCAGGAGGAGGCAGAGCTGGAAGACCTCGAGGGTGTCGGCCAGCGAGGCGGAGTCGTGCTGCTGGAGGAGGTCGTCCAGGTAGCGGTAGAAGGTCTCTCCCGCCATGTGGTCGCCGAAGATCTCCTCCTGGAGGGGGCGTCCGGCCCATCCCTGGAACATGGGGCGGGGAGAGTTCAGGACCGATTCATCGAGAAAGGCCACCACGGCGTAGAGGGCGATCCGCACCCGCTCGTCTTCGTACCCGGCCGCGCGGGCCTCCCCATCGGCTCGACTGAGGAGCTGCTTCACATGGGTCCGGAAGGCATCGGCATCTTCGGCCACCTGGCGGTCGGCGCGGACCCGTGCCACCACGGTGAAGACCTCCTGCAGTGCGAGGGCGAGGCCTCCCACGGGGCGCACCGGTCCACCCTCGGCAGGTGCGGTCGGAGCGGAGGTCGTTGAAGCCATGGGTTCTTCCTCTCGTTCAGGTCGTTCAGGTGGCGTCGGCTTCGAGCACCGCGATGAGCTCGAGTTCGGGATCCGGGATCGAGCCGGGAATGTAGATCCCCACCTCCTCGGACTCCGCGATGGTTCTCCAGCACGGCTCCGTACGCCGGATCCGGAAGTACTCGGTTCCAGGCCGGGGAGAGAGTCCTGCCGGGGGCGTTGGGGCATGGTCGACACCCAGCCCGGGGTAGGCCTCCCTCACGAGCCGCTCAATGTGGCGGGCGGAGCACAGTTTCACCAGCCTCGGGACCCCATCGAGCACTTCGGCGCGGGGGGCGGAGGATCGGACTCCCAGGTACCAGTGGACGCCGTCGTCCAGGACCCGGCGATCCCGGGCCGACGCCGTGTGGAAGTAGCCGTCGCCCATGGTGACCGGGAGCTGGACCACCCGGGTGGGGACCACCGTCTCGAGCCCCTGCCGGATCTCCCGCTCCAGGGTCGCGAAGCCCTCCTCCGGGGCCTCGTGCCGGTAGATGGGGAGTGCCGCGGCGTCTCCCGAGAGGGAGAAGGTGCTGAGGGCCCCCGCCAGTGCCGAGAGATCGGCGAAGAGGCGGGCCGGGTGTCCGGAGCGAACCTCCATCTGGTGGCGCAGGACCGGTAGGTGCGTATTCACCGCATGGGTGAACCAGTACCCCACCAGCTCGGCCGTGCCGCCATCACCCGGTCCACCGGGGGATCCCCGCCGCTCGGCGGCGAGGCTCCGGGAGCGATCCTCCAGGATCTCGACGATTCGGGCCAGACGGTCCATGATGGCCCGGCTCGCCCCGATCTGGATCGACGGGGGGACGAAGTCGGGATCGTAGATGAAATGACCGGCGCCATCCCGTCGAATCCGGGCGAGGGGAATCCGGACTCCCGCCTCTTCGGTGGAGCGGTCCGGCGACACCGCCTCGTCGGACGCATCGGCGTCGGCAGAAGGGGAGTCCACCTCGTCGAGGACGAGACGGAAGCGCTTCCCCGCCAGGGGGATCGTCTGTTCGTGCCCACCGGAGAGGACGTCGCGAACCGCCGTGGGCGTCTCTCGGAATCGGACGTCTCCATCGGCGGCGCCGGCGCCATTTTCGGTCACATTGGGACCGATCTCGCGGTAGGGCGCGATCTCGAGGAAGACCCGGTGGGCCCGTGCCGTCGGAGAGAAGCGCTCCTCGAGGGCCAGGGGCTCCGGCGGTGGATCGTGGGGAATGTGGAAGACGAGGCCATCGGGCATGATCCCCCGGGCATGGAGGACCGCGACGGTGCCATTCCGGATCGCCTCCTCGTCCATTTCCAGGCCGATGAGCCCGAAGGAATGGGGGAAAAGTGCCGACACCGCGAAGTGCTGGAGCACTTCGAAGTATCGGTTCTGGGCCTGAAAGTGGTGCGGTGCCAGATGCATCCCCTCGCTCCACACCACCGGTGACAACGAAGTCATGACGACCCCACTCTCCCCCGGGGACGATTGCTCCCCATCCGTCGTGTCGGTAGACTGCACTCCATGATGCCCCGTAACATACGGGGACCGGAACGCGCCGATCAACCAAGGGCCGACGATCCATGTCGCAGCGCCCCTTCGCATCCCGTTTTCAACTCCTGGACGCCATCGCCGAAGGCCGGGTCGACAGCTACCAGGCCCTGGCCCACACTGGCGTGGTCGTCATGGTCCACTTCCTCCCCGCCGGAGAAGAGGGGGAGGCGATGCTGGAGCGTGCCCGATCCCTTCCCCGGGCGCCCGAGGGTCGGGTCATGGAGATCTCCGAGGCCGATGGGCGTCCGGTAGTGATCTCCAAGTTCATCCTCGATTTCGAGTCCTTCGAGAGCTGGCTCCTCGAAGAGGCGCCGCCGGAGGTGGGGACATCGGGCGCCGCCGACGACACCGGGGACCCGTCGTCGGAGTCCCCACCGCCGCCCGCGGTCACCGACCCGGAGTCCTCACCGTCGGAGGCCCCACCGCCAGACGCCGCCACCGACTCGGACGAGGCCGCCGCACCGGAGGCCGGCGAGTTCACCCAGCTCTTCCGGCAACTCGATCCTTCGGCCCCCGATGCGGTGGAGGAGGCCGCAGGGGAGTCGCGGACGGAGCCGACACCCGACTCCTCCCAATCCGAGGCACCACCGCCGGACGCTCCCCCTTCACCCCCGGTGGATTCGCCGGAAGACTCCGATGAACCCGGCGAGTTCACCCGGATGTTTCGTGCGGTGGAGCCCCCGCCCTCGTCCCCGGAGTCTCCGCCGGATCCTCCTCCACCTTCTCCGCCCCGTGCGTCCGATGCGCCGGCTCCGTCCCCGGAGGACGAGACCGCAGAAGCCGACGAGCCCGGCGAGTTCACCCGGATCTTCCGGGCCGGCGACCTTGCGGGCACGGGGGAGTCGGAAGCGACTCCCCCCGCCGGGGAGGTTCCGACCTCCTCTCAAGGGGAGGCGCCCCCCCCGGCGCCGGAGCCTCCAACGACTCGCTCGAGGCCTCGGTCGACGCCACCGGGCGATGGGGCCACCCCGTCCTCACCGCCGCCCCCACCCCCTCCCTCCTTCGGCGAGGACCCCGCCCCCTCCGGAGGGGAGCGATCCACGTCCCCTGGAGAGGAGTCACGGTCGGGATCCACGCCGGGAGAGGAGCGCCCCCCGGCCCCTCCCGAAGCGGATCGTCCGTCGCCGAGAAGGGAACCACCTCCGCCCCCACCCCGTCCGAATCTCGGAGGGGACTCCGCAGGTGCGTCCACGCCGCCCTCCCCGCCTCCCATGGGCGGGGACCCGGGGTCGCAGCCGGAACGGGACGAGGGAGAGGGAGTACGGCGTCCACCCCCTCCCCCCGAGAAGGAGGGCCCCGGCTCCTTCACCCGGGAGATGGAGCGCCAGAAGAGGATCGACCGGGGTCCCGCGCCTCCTCCCCGGCCGAACCTCGGGGGGGGAGGATCCACACCACCCCCCCCGCCCGCCCCCCGGTCCCCCGAAGGATCGGGAGGAGCCGGTGCGCCACCGGACTATCGGGACCGGCTCCAGGCCGACGAGAGTGTCCGTCCGTCGGCGGACGACCGTCCCGGGGCCCCCCGGGCCAACCTCCCCCAGAACGACGGCCCCAGCGAATACACCCGGGTGATCGCCGGAATGTCACGGCCTCAGAGTGCTCCCAGCCGGGGACCGACCCCGGCGCCACCGCCTCCGGGAAGCTCCAGCGGGGGATTCGGGAAGCAGGCCCCTCCGAAGCCGGCTCCCATCTGGCCCTTCGTGGTGGGGCTGGTGCTCCTGGTCCTCATCGCCGTGGGACTCGTGGTGGGCGTGCTCCTCCTCACCGGGGGCAATGGCACCGAGGCGGTGAACGGCTGAGCGCTACTCCGCAGGAAGGAGGAGGACCAGTTCGATCTCCGCTCCCGGAAAGTCGCTGGGGACATAGGCGGCGAGGTTTCTCGCCCGCGCCACCGCGTCCCAGTCGTCTCCCCGACGCTCGAGTTCAAAGTAGGTCCGGCCCAGCTTCACGGGGATCTGCTCCGGGGGATTGGTGAGGGCACGCATTCCGATCCCCGGGAGCGCCTGCTTGATGAGGTGCTCGATCCGGTCCCCCGAGCTGACCTTGGCGAGCTGGGGGAAGCGTCGGACCAGCTCCTCGGTGCTCACCGAGCTCTTCACCGCCAGGTACGCACCGGTGGCGGCGAGGTAGCGGTCCTCGTCCAGCGCGGTGGCGTAGACCGCACGACCCGTCTCCCGAAGGGGGAGGGAGACGTGACGGCGTGGAATCACGGTTCCCAGGAGGGTGTGTACCACCTCCTCGATCTTCTGGAAGGGGGCTCCCGGGTCTGCATGGTCGTACGAGGGGAGGTCGCCGGGGGCCAGCTCCTTCGAGAAGGTGGTGAGGGCGCCCGCCAGACGGAGGATCGCCTCGAAGAGCTCCGCCGGGTGTCCCCGCTGGAGTTCGTGGAGGTGGCGGAGGGTGGGCAGGTGGGTGTTCAGGGTGTAGAGGAGCCAGAAGTTCGCCACGTCGGAGACCCCGAAGTCCGCCAGGTCCTGGCCCCGCTGCCGTCGGCTGCCCGAGAGCTCCGCACTTCGGGCCGCCATCACCTCCACGAGACGCCGGGTGATGGCCCGGAGCCGCTCACTGGCCGAGAAGTCCAGGAGTGGGGGAACGAAGTCGGGGACGAGCTGGAATTCTCCCGCCGCACTCCGCCGGATGCGTGCCACCGGAAGGGAGGTGCCCGCTCCCGCTCCCTCACCAGGCTCGAAGCGCAGGTTCTTCCGGGCGACCTGGATCGGCTTCTCCGAGCGTCCGGAATTCTCGTCGCGACGGAGGACGACTTCGGAGTGGAAGCGGGCATCGGTGCCCTCCGC
>SLSF01000103.1 GCA_007130605.1 Gemmatimonadota bacterium
CCGCGACGAGCCCCTCTACGGAGAGCGCGACGAGGTGGATCTCGACGAGCTCCTGGAGCTGGGCCTCCCCTTCTGGCTCGCAGGGGGGACGGGAAGCCCCGAGGCGCTGGCCGACGCCCGTGCCCGCGGGGCGGCGGGGATCCAGGTGGGCACCCTCTTCGCCTACGCCGATGAGAGCGGGATGGCCGAGCCCCTGAAGGATCGGGTGCTCCAGGGGGCGGCCCGGGGCGACATCGACCTCCACACGGACCTGAGGGCCTCCCCCACCGGATTCCCCTTCAAGGTGGTCCGGATCGAGGGGAGTGCTTCGGAGCCTGAGGTCTACGAGGCGCGGGAGCGGATCTGCGACCTGGGCTACCTCCGCACGCCGTACCGCCGGGCCGACGGACGGATCGGGTACCGGTGTCCCGCCGAGCCCGTCGCCCAGTGGGAGAAAAAGGGAGGCGAGCTCCAGGAAACCGAGGGGCGGCGCTGCCTCTGCAATGGACTGATGGCCGATGTGGGACGCGCCCAGGTGCGCGCAGACGGTCCCGAACCCGCACTGGTCACCAGTGGTGATGAACTCCTGAGGAGCGACTCCTTCCTGGCCGCCGGAGCGCGGTACAGTGCGGCGGAGGTCCTCGACTATCTCGACCCCGGCGGGTGACTCCGCCAGTCCCGACCCCAATGCCGGAAGGCGTCCATCGCCCCCGGCTTCTGAACATGCATAGCGCAAGGATGACCGACATGAGCCCCATGACCGATGGATCCATTCGTACCCGTCCCGTAGGTGAAGTCGTGGCCGACGACTACCGGCGCGGCGCCGTCTTCAAGCAGTTCGGCATCGACTTCTGCTGCGGAGGCGGACGCACGGTGGAGGAGGCGTGTGCCCGGAAGGGTGTCGACATCGAGGCCCTCGAGAGGGCGCTGGAGAGCTCCGACCTCCCCCGGGGCGAGGACCGGATGCCCGACCCCCGAACGTGGGATCCGGGCTTCCTGGCGGACTACATCGTGCAGGTGCACCACAGTTACTGCCGCGAGGCCCTTCCGGTGCTGCGGGCCTTCTCCCGGAAGGTGGCGCAGGTGCACGGTGCGCACACCCCCGAGCTCATCTCGGTGGATGAGGCGGTGCAGGCCCTCTCCGAAGAGATGACGGCGCACATGGCATCGGAGGAGAACGAGGTCTTCCCCGCCATCAAGTCCGGCGAGGGGGCCTCGGCCGCCCTCGAGCAGATGGAGGCCGAGCACGAGGCGGCCGGCGAGCTGATGGCCGAGATCCGGAGAGACACCGCCGACTTCACCCCGCCCCCCGAGGCGTGCGCCACCTGGCGCGCCATGTATGCCAAGCTCGAGGAGTTCGAGGGCGACCTGCATCGCCACGTGCACCTGGAGAACAATGTGCTCTTCCCGGCGGTGCGTGGGGGGTGAGGGGGGGCGGGAGTGCCGGGGGGCCTCAGCCCCCCCCGGCCAGCTCCTCCAGGTCGGCGCGGAGCGCTTGTGTGAAGGCGTCCGCCCGGTCGACCCACGGGTGGTGCCCCGCCCCTTCCAGAATGGTCAATCGTCCGTCCGGGGTGTGCTCCATGAGTGCGCCCCAGGCGATCCCCTTCGGGTCGACGTAATCCACCTCTCCCAGGATGACCCGGATGGGCACGGTTGCGTTCACGAAGGCGGTGGACTTCCTGAGGGTACGGGCCCGCCACGCCTCGGGTGAGACATTGTTCTGCAGGTGTTCGATCACCCGGGGATTGAAGAAGGCGCTCTGGGCCGTGCGCCAGTTCGCTGCGCTGGCGGTATGCCGGCCCGCCCACTCCACCCGACGCCGGAAGGAGACCTCCCGATCGGAGAGCCCCTCCAGATCGAGAAGCCCCAACTCCTTCTGCATGGCTTCGATCTGCTCGGTGGCGGCTCGCTCGTGGGCCGCGACCTCGGCCGAGTACCGCTGGATCACATCGGCGAAGCCGTCCTCCACATCGAATGCGTCGGTGTGGACGAAGCTGATGGGGGCGCCGATGAGGATCACGCCATTCGTCCGATCCGGATGGGTGCCCAGGTAGTCGAGCACGATGTTGGCGCCATTGGAGTGGCCGATCAGGTTGACCTTCTCCAGCCCCAGCTCCTCCCGCAAAGTGTCGAGATCGCCGATGAAGTTCTCGAAGGTGAGAGTGGAGTCCGGTGCCGGGGTACGGAGGGATCCCCGCTGATCGTAGAGGACGAAGCGGAAGTCGTCCGACAGGGGGAGCACCATGTTGATGAGGTAGGAGTGTTCGGCGCCGTACCCGCCATGGAGCACGATGAAGGTTCGGGCCGGATTCGGGTCGTCCCCCACTTCGACGACATAGTGTGTGATGCCGTCGTCGGTGTTCATCCACCAGAAGGACGCATTCTCCGGAAGGTACTGTGCACTTGCGGGCGGCGTGAACGAGAGAACGACCGCAATGGCGACCAGGGCCTGTGTGATTCTTGGCATGGGCGGGTCTGGAGTGAGTGTTCAATGGAGACGTTGACTGTGCGGCGTCCGGGACGCTCTCCACCCATGGCCCTACGGGAGTGCGCGTTCCACGGTTTCGATCACCTGTCTCCTGAGCTTCGAACCCGACCCTCCCGGATCGAAGCGGCTTTCAGTCGACCCCCGGACCCACCCCCACCCCTCGAAAGAACTACTCCCTTCGACGGATCCCCAGCACGGCATATCCCTCTTCCGGCGGCCCCTCCCAAGTCACCCCCTCGGGCAATGTCCTCTCGGGCACCCTTTGCCGAACTTAGTACTCAGGTGGAATCGGCAATCCCGCCACGACCCGATGGCACGATCCTCAACACATCCTCATTGGTGCGGGAACTGAGGAATCGCCCGGTCCGGGGGACGGATTCGCATTGACGACCATGGGGCTGGAAGTACGGCAGGAGGCCGAAGCACTGATCGTCGAAATCTCCGGCGATTGGAAGCTCTCGCGTTCAATCCCGCGATTGGAGGATCTCCTCGAGAAGGAGCCTCCGGCGTCCGAGGCCCACTCCGTGGACTTCGACGCCACCGGGCTGGGGAGCTGGGACAGCAGTCTTCTCACCTTCCTTCAGCAGGGCATGCTCCACTGCGAGGCCCACGACCTGGAATTCAGGAGTGGGAATCTCCCGGAGGACATCGTGCGCCTCCTGGAGCTCGCCAGGGCCGTCCCCGAACAGGAGATGGACCGGGCGCCGACGGGGGTCTCCATCCCCAGCGCCATGGGGACCCGGGGCCTTGCCGCCTGGGATGCCCTGGTGGCGGCCATCACCTTCATGGGAGAGGTCTCCGACTCCTTCCTCCGCCTGGTCCTCCTCCGGCTCCGCATGCGCTGGCGGGACTTCTGGGTCGTGGTACAGACGAACAGCTCGGGTGCCCTTCCCATCGTCACCCTCATCGCCTTCCTGGTGGGGATGATCATCTCCTTTCTGGGGGCGGTCGTGCTGCGCCGCTTCGGTGCGGGCTACTTCGTGTCGTACCTGGTGGGCTACGGAATGTTGAGAGAGATGGCGTCTCTCATGACCGGCATCATCATGGCGGGCCGCACCGGCGCCGCCTTCGCCGCGGAGCTGGGGAGCATGAAGATCACCGAGGAGATCGACGCCTACCGGACGCTGGGGATCTCTCCCGTCGACCACCTGGTCCTGCCGAGGGTCCTGGGACTCCTGGTGACCATGCCCCTCCTCACCATGTATGCCGGTCTCGTGGGGATCCTGGGAGGGATGGTGGTGGCCATCATGGTGCTGGACCTGACGGTCACCCAGTTCATGGGCGGACTCCTCTCGGCGGTGACCCTTCCCGACGCTCTCCTGGGCCTCTTCAAGGGGACCGTCTTCGGCGTCATCATCGGCATGGCCGGATGCATGAAGGGGATGCAGACCGGAGGCGACGCCAGCGCGGTGGGGAAGGCCGCCACCTCCGCCGTGGTCCTCGGGATCACCCTCATCATTGCAGCCAATGCGGTCATCGACTGGCTCGCAGTCCTCCTGAACATCTGATGCATACCATCGACGCAGGAGCGCGCGAGGCGAGGAAGGAGGGCGATCCGGTGGAAGCCGCGTCGCATCCCATCGCCGTGCGGGGACTCACCATGCGGTATGGTCCCCTGGTGGTGATGGAGGACCTGAACTTCGAGGTCCACACCGGCGAGATCTTCGTGATCATGGGTGGAAGCGGGAGTGGGAAGAGTACGCTGCTCAAGCACCTCATCGGGCTCAAGGCCCCGGCGGAGGGCTCGATCCTCTTCGATGGGGAGGACTTCCTGGAGGCCGATGCGGAGGCTCGCAAGGGCATCCTCCGGCGGATGGGCGTCCTCTACCAGAACGGGGCCCTCTGGAGCGGCCTGACCCTGGCCGAGAATGTGGCGCTCCCCCTGGAGGAGTACACGGAGCTGGACGCCCGATCCATCGCCGAGGTCGTCTCCCTCAAGCTTGCCCTCGTGGGCCTGAAGGGATTCGAGGCCTTCTATCCCTCCGAGATCAGTGGCGGGATGCGGAAGCGCGCGGCACTGGCACGGGCCACGGCCCTCGATCCCGAGGTGCTCTTCTTCGACGAGCCCTCCTCCGGCCTCGATCCCATCACCGCAAGCCGGCTGGATGACCTGATCCTGCAGATCCGGGACAGCTTCGGGACCACCATCGTCATCGTGAGTCACGACCTGGCCAGCATCTTCAAGGTCGCGGACCGGGCGCTCTTCCTCGACATCAAGGAGAAGACCATGACCGCCATGGGAACGCCCCAGTCCCTTCGCGACGACCCCCCGAGCGACGAAGTGCGCCAGTTCATGACCCGAAGCAGTGCGGTCCAGTCCCCGGAGGGTCTCCAGCGTCCCCCGGATGCGCCTGCCCAACCACGGAGAGACGAGCCATGAGTGTCCGAGCCAACCCCACCGCCATCGGACTCTTCATGCTGGGAGCCCTCGGCCTTGCCATTCTCGGCGTGGCAACCCTGGCGTCCAGAGCGTGGTTCGGAGACCGGCCCACCTTCATCAGCTACTTCCAGGAGTCGGTCAACGGGCTGGAGCGGGGCGCCGCAGTGAAGTTCCAGGGTGTGCCGGTGGGCACCGTCTCCGAGCTCCTGATCCAGATCGACCAGATGGACAAGACCTTCCTGGTCCCGGTGGAATACGAGATCGACCTCACCCGACTCACCACCGAGATCGGGGAGTTTCTCCAACTGGATGACGAGGAGGTCCTGGAGAGACAGATCGCCGATGGCCTCCGTGCCCAGCTCCAGATGGAGAGCCTCGTCACGGGTATCCTCTACATCGAGCTCACCTACCGTCCGGAGGCGTCTCCGCCGGTGCGCAGGTCCATCGTGGCCACCCACCCGGAGATCCCCACCACCCCGTCGCTCCTGGCGGCGTTCGGGACCGAGGCGGGGAGCCTGGTGGCCGATGTGCTGCAGATCCTCTTCCGGGTGAACGAGATGCTCGAGGAAGTGGACATGCAGGGGCTCAACACGGCGGTGGTGGCGTCGGCCCAGGCGGTGGAACGCCTGGTGGGTTCGCCGGAACTCCAGGCCGCCATCAACGAGGTGCCCGGAATGGCCGAGCAGCTCAGCCGGACCCTCACCGAGTTCGAGGAGCTCGGCGATCGGCTGGGCGATGCCATCGGTCCCCTCCAGACGGGAATGGAGGAGACACTGACCGAGACCACCCTGACACTGCAGGCGGCCCGCACCACCATCGAGGGCGCCCAGGGCATCCTCTCCACCGACTCGGGCATCGGGTACGAGATGGAACAGACGCTGATCAGCCTGCGGGAGGCGACGGATGCCCTCCGTGTCCTGGTCATCACCCTCGAGAGAAATCCCGACATGCTGATCCGCGGAACCAACCCGCCCAGGAGGTAGCCCCGTGACGACCCCCACCCGACCCCACACCCATCGTCTCCTCCTCCTGGCGGCCCTCCTGTCGCTGACCGGGTGCTTCAGCCTGGGCCGGGAAGCGACGCCCCAGCAGCACTACGTGCTCGGCACCGTCGGTCTGGCCACCCCCACCGTCGATTCACCGCTGGAGCTTCCGAGCGGCCTCGTCATCGGAATCCGCTCGCCACGCCTGGCCGACTACCTGGCGACCCGGTTCATCGTCATCCGCCGGGGCGCGCACGCGGTGGAGTTCTCGGATTACCACCGATGGGGCGAGGAGCTGGGCCGGGGCATCAACCGGATGGTGGCCACCCAACTGGCAACGCGTGCACCCCATCATCGGGTGGAGGCAGCCCCATGGCCGGCCGGGACCGCCCCCGACGTCCTGGTGCAGGTGGACATCCTGCGCTTCGAGGGCGTGGCCGAGGGGGATCCCGTCACCGGCGGGGCCGAGGTGCACCTCCTGGCCACCTGGGAGATCCTTCGTCCGACCGATGGGGCGATCCTCGCCCGCGGCACCACCGAGGTCAGGGAGGGCGGCTGGTCCGTCGGCGATTTCGACGGGCTCGTGAGGCTCCTTTCTGCGGCGCTGGAGGTCCTGGCCGAGGACCTGGCCCTCAACCTGGAGAGGATCGCGGTGCCCTGAGTCGGCCCCTCACCCCCCGGAACGGACCACCCACGGAGCCGGCATACCTCTTTGGCATGACACCCCACAGCCATCCGGATGCGTGATGGCGACCCCACCACCTCTGCGGCGATCTTTCCCATATCTGCCCCGTGCGGGCGGGGGAAGGCGAGATGAATCCGCCCCCCACGCCCGATCCACACCCTGGACCGAGGAATTACCCATGCTCGTCACCGTCGTCCTGATCCTTCTCATTCTCTGGGCCCTTGGCTTCTTCGGCGGCTTCGTCGGAAGCGGGCTCATCCACATCCTCCTGGTGGTGGCCCTGATCATCGTGATCGTGCAACTCCTTTCGGGACGCCGGGTCCTGTGAACCCGGCGGGGGGACGAGATCCGGACACCCCATGACCGAGCCCCCCACCTCCGAAGCCCGTCTCGGGGCCCATCGCTTCCAGCAGGCCTTCCTCCTGGCGCTGGCCCTGGGCATCTCGGTCCTCTTCTTCTTCGTGGTCCGCCGGTTTGTCATGGCGGTCCTCCTGGCCGCCGTCTTCGCCGGCCTCGCCTACCCGCTCTACGGATGGCTCCTGGCTCGCACGGGCCGGCGTAGGGCGGGAGCGCTCACAATCGTGATCCTCCTGGTGGTGGTGGGATTCCCGACTGCCGGCTTCCTGACCCTGGTGGCCACCGAAGCGGTCCAGATCAGCCAGGGAGCCGAGGCGTGGTTCCAGGAGGAGGGACGGGCAGCCCAGATGAGCGCTCTCCTGCAGCGCATCCCCTTCGCCGAGCGGTTGATTCCCGAAGGGGAGAACCTCATCGAGCAGATCCGGGAGGCCGCCGGCAGGACCGGTCCGGTCCTCATGGGGGCGCTGGCCGCCGCCACCCGGGGAACCTTCAGCTTCCTCCTCCAGCTCTTCGTGCTCTGCTACGCCCTCTTCTACTTCCTCCTGGATGGGCCCGTGATCCTGCGCAGGGTCCTTCGCTACATCCCCCTGGATCCGGGGCAGAAGGAGGAACTCCTCGAACGCTTCGTCTCGGTGACCCGGGCCACCCTGCGGGGCTCCCTGCTCATCGGCATGCTCCAGGGCGGAGTGGCGGGCCTGGCGTTCTGGGTGGCCGGGGTTCCCGGCCCCGCCTTCTGGGGGACAGTGATGGTGGTTCTCTCCATCATCCCCGCCATCGGGGCCTCCCTCATCTGGGTCCCCGCGGTGATCTACCTCTTCCTGGTGGGAGAGATACTCTCCGGGATCGGACTCCTGATCTGGTGCGCGGTGGTGGTGAGCAGCATCGACAACCTTCTCCGGCCCCGACTCATCGGGCGCGACGCCCGGATGTCGGACCTCATGATCCTGGTGAGCACCCTTGGAGGAATCGTCCTCTTCGGGGCGGTGGGTTTCATCGTGGGACCCATCGTGGGAGCTCTCTTCGTGACCATCTGGCACATCTATGGAGAGGCGTTCCGGAGCTGGCTGCCCCACCAACTGGAGGAGGCCCCGCATGAAGAGCCATGAGGTCCAACGAGAGGCAGGACGGCTCAGGACGGAGGTGACCCCGGATCCGGCCCCCCGCAGCGGCAGCGGAACGCTGCCTCGACGCACGGGGTGTGGCAACGCTACCTTTTGGGGGTGGCGGCACCGTCCGTGTGACGCCCCTGCTGGAGTCGGAGAAGTCCACCGACGCCGGCCCGGCCTCCCCATGGCACTCCCCTACTGACTCACGGAAGGCTCCAAGTGGTTGAGAGACTCGAAACGATCGCAGACCGAGATGCTCCGTCGGCGTCCACCCATTCCGAGGGTGACGTGATCAGGGTTGCCCTCATCGAAGACAACCGGCTGGTCCGGGAGGCCCTCACCGCGGTCCTCAACCGGGCCCCCGACATCGAGGCCGTGGCCGAGGCTCCCAATGGCCATGGTGTGCTCCTGGAGGGGAGTCCGGACGTGGTCCTCCTGGATCTCGGGCTCGAGAATGGCGACAGCCTGCGGGTGGCACGGGGGGTTCTGCGAGACTTCCCGGGATCCCGGGTCATCGTGATGGACCTCCTCCCGGCCCACGAGGAGCTCCAGGAGTTCGTGAGTGCCGGCGTCTCCGGATTCATCATGAAGGACGCCCACCTCGATGTGGTCCTGAACACCATTCGGTCGGTGGCATCGGGGCTCAAGGTTCTTCCGGATCAGATGACCGCCACCCTCTTCTCGGAGATCGCCAGGGTCGTGGTGGAAAGTGGGGTAGCGACCGACCCCGACTCGGTCCGGATGACGCCGCGGGAGCGGGAGGTCATCGACCTCATTGCGGAGGGAATGAGCAACAAGGCCATCGGGAAGGAGCTCCACATTTCCGTTCACACGGTGAAGAGCCACCTGCGAAACATCATGGAGAAGCTCACCTTGAACTCCCGGCTCCAGATCGCCGCGTATGTTCACAAGCGGGACACAGCCGAAGAAGAGGAGTAGCTTCCCCGAGGTCGTCCTGCGGCCTGGCCTCGGCCAGACCGCAGGAGCGATGGTGCGGTTCTACCTCAGGTGATAGTGGGCGCCCAGTCCCAGGGTGAAGAAGCTGGCGTTGGAGCCACCTCCCGCGTCATGGCTGATGAAGCCGATGTTGGGCACCAGGTAGAGGCGGTCCGCCACCGGAAGGTCGACCCCCACACCCAGCTCGAATCCGATCTCGCGGTCACCCGTTCCCTCGTCATTGCCGAAGGTGTTGGCGACGATCCCGCCGCGGCCCCACGCCCAGGCATCTCCGGGACTGTGGACGACGTACTTCAGCCCGAGCCCGACCCCGGTGCTCCTGGGGTTGTTGCCCAGGAGGCAACCATTTTCGCAGTTGAAGGTGTGTCGGTGCAGACCCAGGTAGGCCGTCAGGTTCGGACGGAAGGTGGCCTGCACTTCGGCACCGTAGGTGAGTCCGGCTTCGGCGCCGGCGTCGGAGAGGTCACCCTGGGGCAATGTGACGCCCAGTCGACCCTCGGCGGCCAGCCCCACCTGTGCATCGGCACTCGCGGGAATGAGCCAGAGGGCCGCAATGGCCATGGCCATGGCCGGGAACCATGCTCGACTCGTCCTGCTTCGATCTGACTTCGTATTGATGTTCATGGACAATCCTTTAGTAGATGAGATCCTGACTGAGCCGGACGGTGATCCGGGATCCTGTGGGGAGTTCGGCTTCGCCCCCACGTGTGGTGAGCGCAACGCCCACCCCGACGGCGGTCCCGACGGCAGCGCCGGTCACGGTGGACCGGGTGTCACGCCCCAGGATCTGGCCGATGATGGCCCCTGCAGCAGTCCCCGTGGCGATGGTGGCGGCGGTCCGGGTCCCGCTGTCCCGCGTGGAGGTCTCGATTTCGGCAGACTCGACCTCACCTACGATGGATTTCTGCGACCCTCCGGCCTGCACCGAACTCACCCGCAGGCCGAGAACCGACTGATCCTCCGGGCCCGAGCTGGAATGCGAAGTGGTCACCACGCCCCTGGCCGAAGCTCCGGACGAGAGGAGGGCCCCTGCAGGCCCCGTGACGGCATCCACGAGCACGAGAGAGAAGCCGTCACCCGCATCATGCGACGATGTGGAGACATTCTCGCGAACCTCGAAGGTGAGCAGCGTTCCGGCCGGGATCGCACGGACCGCCTGCGCCGGAGCGGTGCGAGTGCGCTCGGCTGAAGTCTGAGCCGGAGCCTGGAGTTGAGCCGAATCTCTCAGGGCCTGGCCATCCAGGTCCTCGTGAGATTCCGCGTCGGTCCCGCAGGCGGCCAGAGTAAGGATGCAGATCGCACCGATGGAAAATCGATTCACAATATCCTCCCAGAAAAGGGAACGGCCCATCCCATGCGATTCGAGCATTCGCCCGGATCAAGTTGAGGACCGATCTCCTGGTGGTACTTAGTGAATAAGAATCGTTCAATCCGTATTCGGAGGGTATCGCTCAGAAGGATGAGGGTCGGATCCGATGGAATCTCGGAGGACAACCCATACCGTCATCCTCGGGGCCCATGGAGGCCGAGGTCCTACTCGAGGCCCCCACGCCCCGCTGCGTCCAGGGCATAGAGCACGCCCTCGGTGGTCCCGAAGTAGACCATGCTCCCGCGGACAGCGGGGTTCGCCGGAATCGACCCCAGTGTGAGGAGGCGCATTTCCGCCTCCCGTCCGCGACCATCCCCGTACATCTCCTGCATCTCTTCGGTGAGGCCGCCTTCCGCGTCGTAGACGGTGTCGAAGCGCTCCCGGCTGGCCGGCGTCTGGTAACTCCAGCGCACGTCACCGGACGCCGGGTCCACCGCCATCAGCCTCCCGTTGAAGCCTCCGAAGACCACCTCGTCTCCCACCTTCACCGCGGTCCCGAAGACACGAGTGAAGACCGGGAGGGTCCAGGCGATGGCCCCGGTGGACCGCTCCAGGGCGTAGAAGCGCTGCCCATCCGATGCCCCGAAGAAGATGCGGTCCGCCGTCACCAGCGGAGTGGCGATGATCCAGCCTCCGCTTTCCTCCAGGCTCCAGAGGAGACGACCGTCGGTGGCGTCGAGGGCGTAGAGCCGGTAGTCACGGCTCCCGAAGTAGAGGACGCCGTCCACCAATGCGGCCGCCCGCTGGATGTCGCCGCGCGGGAAGCTGGGGTTCCCCTCGGTCTCGAACTGCCAGGCCACTCGACCGGTCTCTGGCTCGAGCGCACGGAGGACCCCGTCGAATCCGCCCACATAGATCAGTCCATCCCCACCCACGGGGGCCGCATGCACGACCTCGCTGGTGGCATGGCGCCACCGGAGCTCGCCGGTGGCGCGGTCCAGGGCATGGATGGCCCCGTCGCCACTCCCGAAGACCACCATGTCCTCGTAGACGAGGGGATCCGAGAGGTAGAAGTCCCAGAAGTCCAGCATCTGCTCGCCTTCGGTGGCGTACGACCACCGGAGCGTACCCTGAGCGGCATCGACGGCGTAGAGATGCCCATCGCGACTCACCACGAAGACCACACCGTCGGCCACCGCGGGCGCGGAGTCCACGGCGCCCCCGGTCTGGAAGCGCCACCGCTCGGCTCCGGTGTTCGCATCGAGGGCATAGAGGTGTCCATCCCCGCTCCCGACGTAGATCCCATCGTCATGGAGCGCGGGTGAGGAGTAGATGGGGCCGCCGGTCTCGAAGGTCCAGTGGGGATCCTGGGCTGAACCAATGGCTGGAAGGGAGAGGAGGAGGACGCAGGAAAGCAGGGTCCTGACGGTCATGGGATCTCGATTGTGCGGAGGTGGGAAACAGTGGAGCCGGTGAATCGTGTCCTGCTTACAACGCGCGCAGCGCGAGGAAAGTGTCAGCGCTCCCACGGGGCACGACTCAGGGAAGGACGAACTCCGCCGAGAGCCAGAGCTTTCGCACATCCGCGAACCCGCCTGCGCCCCGGTAGTCCGCCAGCTCCGCAACCAGCCGCCCCCGGGTGTGGGGCCTGGCCGAGAGGGTCAGATTCCACTCCTGGCCCAGGTCCCGCCGCAGCCCGGCGGCGGTGGGGGGCCGACGACGGTCGGAGCGGTAGTCGTGGAAGGCCAGGGCGGCTCGCACATCCCCCGGACCGCCCCGATCCCAGGCCAGTGCCACCTTCCAGTCCTGGATTCCGTGGGGCGGAGTGGCGAGAAAGACATCTGCGAACCCCTGGAATGCGTGGAGAGTGGCCAGGGGAGTGCCGAAGCCCCGCGAGCCATCCCCCTCCATGACCTCCAGGAGGAGGGCGAGCGAGAAGGGGCCCCGCCGGAGGTCGCCTCCCAGCTCCCAGTAGGCGAGAGAGAAGTCGGTCGGGTTCTCGCCGGCGGCTTCCTGCTGCGAGAATCCGGCCCGATAGCCCGCCCGGAGGTCCCGCGGCAGGTCGCGGGCCCCGGTGAGGCGGATCCCCACGGTCCGGTTGGACGCCCCCACCATCGGCGCCTCGAGATCGGTGAGGTAGAGGTGCCCGCTGAGCACTCCCACGGGAAGATCCAGCGCTACCCGTGCCAGATGGGTGTCGGCCGAGACCGTTCCGGCCGGGGCGTTGCTCCCGAAGATGCGGTTCACCTGCCAGAGGTAGCTGTAGTCCACGGTCACGCGCGATGCGGGACTGCCCTGGAGCCGGAAGGCGTCGAAGGTCTGCTCGTTCTGCCTGAACCCCACATTCCCCACGAAGCGCGCATGGTCCTGAATGATCCGCTGGCGACCCAGTGTTGCGGTCCAGCCGTCGAGC
The DNA here is from genome assembly GCA_007130605.1 of Gemmatimonadota bacterium. Lineage (GTDB taxonomy): Bacteria > Gemmatimonadota > Gemmatimonadetes > Longimicrobiales > Gaopeijiaceae > SLBA01. The sequence goes on from SLSF01000103.1 coordinate 12,658, forward strand.
CCCCGCCAACTCAGGTGCAGGCGGTTCAACCGCTCGGAGTCGGGGTCGGCCACCACCGGGCGATCCTGGGGGCCATCGGTGGTGCTGTTGAAGTCGTCGATGCCCAGCGCCCGGGTGAGGTCGGCTTCGGCCAGCAGACGGAAGCCCCGCACTTCGCCACTCTCCACCCCTCCCCGGATCCGGAGAGTCAGCGCGTGGGCGTCGAGTTCCAGGTCAGCCTGATCGACATGCTCGTATCGGAGCCGGAGGTCCAGGAGGGGCCGCAGCTCCTCCACCAGGGGACGGAGGCCATCCTGCGCGCGCGCCTCATGGACCGGCAGGAGGCTTCCCGCCAGAAGGAGGACGAAGGAGAGGAGGAGGTTCGAGCGGAGGGCGCGTCCCCGGACCGCTCGCCCACCCTCTTCGCTCCCTCCCCTTCTCACCCTCATGGTTTCTGCCTTCATGGCCCCCTCGCCCGTTCGGATCCACGTCGGTACGCTCGGCCAATCATCGCGGGGCGCGGACTCCACCGGCAAGGGTCCGGCCCATGAAGCCGGGGAGCCCCAAGCCCCGGTTTCAGCCACGGCGGACCTCGCCCGGTGGAACCGGAAGCCTCGATCGGTGATTCACGGTGCGAAGGGAAGCCCGACATTCCGACGGGCCCACCCGAACGTTCATCCCAGCCCGGCCCCGATCATGTGCCGTTTCGTCTACTACCAGGGTCCACCCATCTATCTCAGCGCACTTCTGACCGAGCCCGAGCACTCCCTCATCCGGCAGAGCGTGCACGCCCATCTCCGGGAGGAGCCCCTCAATGGCGACGGGTTCGGGGTGGGGTGGTACCAGGACCGTGCGGAGGGCCCGGCCGAGGACGATCTCGACCGAATTCCGGGTCGGGGGCCGGACGGGACGAGCCCTGCGCGGGATGTGGGACGCTTCCGTTCCATCACACCGGCATGGAGCAACCAGAACCTGGAAGAACTCGCCCGGGTGGTGCGAAGCTCCCGCATCCTGGCCCACGTGCGGGCCGCCTCTCCAGGATCCGTCGTCTCGGAAACCAACAGTCACCCCTTCCGGGCCGGCCCCCTCCTCTTCATGCACAATGGCGATATCGGGGGCTTCCGACGCCTGCGTCGGGAGATCCTGGACCGCCTGAGCCACGATTCCTTCGACGGGATCCTGGGGTCCACCGACTCGGAGCACTTCTTCGGCCTCGTGAGGGACGAACTCCTGGCCGAGGACAGGGGGGACGATCCCGTGGCGTGGATGGCCGGCGCCTTTCGACGCGCCCTGCGCACCGTCCTTGCCCTCCGTCGGGAGCTCGCCCCCGACCATCACATCCATCTGAACGTCGTCCTGACCGATGGAAGGACTACCCTGGTCTCGCGCTTCACCACCGACGTACCGGAGAAGAGCCAGAGTCTCTTCCTGATCCGGGGCGCCGGCTACGAGTGCCGGGATGGTGCGTGTGCCATGGTCCCCGAGGATGGGACCGCGGACGCCGTACTGGTGAGTTCGGAACCCCTGAGCGGCGCGCCCGGCTGGCGAGCGGTGGAGCCGGACACCCTCCTCCTCATCGATCCGGACGGGAAGCTCCGCGAGGAGCCCGTGGACGCCTGAGTCTCCGGGCAGCTCCGAGCTTTGCAGGACGGCGACCCCAGCCCGCTCAACTCAACGGGCGGCCAGGGGAGCGGCCGTGGCCAGAAGGAGGCCGCTCGCAAGTAGTGTCGTTCGCATGGGTTCACCTCGTCATGTGGATTGGAACTGGATTGCCATCTGCCCTATCACGCTCAATCCATGACCCGTGTCCGCGCTTCCAGGCGAGGCCCATATTGGCTCGCTCCCGCCACGGATCGCTACACTCTTCATTGGGAGTTCCCTTCAAGGCCGTTGAAGAAGGGCAGGGACCACCGGGACGGGGTCTTGCGGTGTCAGGGTAGGAGGAGCGTCGAAAGCGATGCCCCAGCGCATCGGTGAGACGTTCCGACGCCGCCTGACGCCGCA
>SLSF01000215.1 GCA_007130605.1 Gemmatimonadota bacterium
CACGGCTGGCTCGAACGCCTCGTCGACGGAGGGCTCCTCCGGTCCGGTGTCACTTCGGAGGAGCGATGGCGGATCGCCACCTTCTGCGCGCTCGTCGCCCGGGGGTGGATCGGCGAGGGGCGGGTGAGCTTTCCCGATGCCTCGCCGGAGTGGCGGATGGACCACTACCTCCACATCGTGGCAGATCATCTTGAAGGGTATGCGACTCCCCGGGGAGCCGCCGAGCTGGCGCGCTTCCGGGCGACGCTGGGGGATGGCCGGGTGGAGGCGGGAGAGGGGCATCGAGAAGACCCCTTGCGGCGCTTCCACGCCTGAGGGTTGTCGGAGGCGAGGGACGGTTGCCCCGATCCGGGGAAATCCGTTATTTTTCAACATCTATGAACCGGCCCGCCACCTCTCGTCCGACGGGGGGTGCATGGGTCGGTATTGCTGCACAGGGAGATCCTCCCCGAACCGGGACGCTTGATGGCTTCGGACAACGAGACGGGCAACACCGACGGTACTGAGAACGACGACGGGACCGAGATCCCCTCCGCTGGCGGCGAGGCGGTCCCCGGGGACGCGGAAATGTCCGCAGCCGACGCCGGCGACGGGGCTCCTCCGAGCCCCGACGACCGCGAGTACGGACACCGCGTCCTCTCGAGGCTCCTCGAGGACGAGATGCGGGATTCGTTCATCGACTATTCGATGAGCGTCATCGTCCAGCGCGCCCTCCCCGACGTTCGGGACGGGCTCAAGCCGGTGCACCGCCGCATCCTCTACGCCATGAACGATCTGGGGCTCTCTCCGGGTCGGGCGTACAAGAAGAGCGCCAGCGTGGTGGGTGAGGTTCTGGGTAAGTACCACCCCCACGGGGACTCTGCGGTCTACGACTCCATGGTCCGCATGGTGCAGGACTTCTCGCTCCGCTATCCCCTGGTGGACGGGCAGGGGAACTTCGGCTCCATCGATGGCGACTCGGCGGCGGCCTACCGGTACACCGAGGCGAGGCTCACCGCCCTCTCCATGGAGATGCTGGAGGACATCGACAAGGAGACCGTCGAGTTCTCGCCCAACTTCGACGGGCGCATCGACGAACCCACCGTTCTCCCCTCGAAGCTCCCGAACCTCCTGGTCAACGGGTCGTCCGGGATCGCAGTGGGAATGGCCACCAACATTCCGCCCCACAACCTCCGCGAGGTGGTGGCGGCGGCGAGTGCCCTCATCGATGACCCGGAGCTCCCCCAGGAGGAGCTCGAGGAGCTCATCACCGGGCCCGACTTCCCCACCGGCGGGCACATCTGCGGGCGGGACGGGATCCGCGACGCCTACCGCACCGGTCGGGGCCGGGTGGTCATGCGGGCCAAGGCCGATGTGGAGGAGGTCGAGGGCGGACAGCGCGAGCGCATCGTCATCCGCGAGATCCCCTTCATGGTGAACAAGACCCGGCTCATCGAGCAGATCGCCGGGCTGGTGCGCGACAAGAAGCTCACCGAGATCTCGGTCCTCCGTGACGAATCGGACCGCGAGGGAATGCGGATCGTGGTGGAGCTCAAGCGGGACGCCGTCTCGCACGTGGTACTGAACAAGCTTTACAAGCACACGCAGATGCAGTCCACCTTCGGGACGATCCTCCTGGCCCTGGTGAATGGCGAGCCGAAGGTCCTCACCCTCCGGCAGCTCCTGCAGCACTTCCTCGACCATCGCCACGTGGTGGTCATTCGCCGGAGCGAGTTCGATCTGCGGAAGGCGAAGGCTCGCGAGCACATTCTCGAGGGTCTCCAGATCGCCGTCGACAACATCGACCGGGTCATCAAGATCATTCGGGGCTCGGCCGACACCCCCACCGCTTCGGCGGAGCTCCAGTCGGCCTTCGACCTTTCGGACAAGCAGGCCGAGGCGATCCTCAACATGCGCCTGGCCCGTCTCACCGGGCTGGAGATGGAGAAACTCGAGGCCGAGCTGGCCGAGGTTCGGGCCCGGATCGCCGAGCTCGAGGAGCTCCTGGCGAGCCGGGACATGCGGATGGAGGTCATCCGGGAGGAGCTCCTGGCCCTCGCCGACAAGTACGGCGACGACCGGCGCACCTCCATCATCGGAGAGCACTCCGATCTCGACATGGAGGACCTGATCGCCGACGAGGAGATGGTGATCACCCTGAGCCACCAGGGCTATGTGAAGCGGATGCCCGTGGGGACCTACCGGGCCCAGCGGCGCGGGGGACGGGGCCTCCAGGGGATGAACACCAAGGACGAGGACTGGGTGGAGCACCTCTTCGTGGCCTCGACCCACGACTACCTCATGATCTTCACCCGCGACGGCCAGTGTCACTGGCTCAAGGTCTGGCAGATCCCGCCCGGGAGCCGGATCGCCCGGGGGAAGCCCATCGTGAACCTCCTGGAAATCGAGAAGGATGCCCGGATCGCGTCGGTGGTGCCGGTCCGGGAGTTCTCGGATGACCGCTACCTCCTCTTCGCCACCCGCCACGGGACGGTAAAGAAGACGGCGCTCTCGGCGTACGGGAATGTCCGGTCGGTGGGACTGAACGCCATCAATATCCGGGACGGAGACGAACTCATCGACGTCCGGATCACCAGTGGCGACGACGAGATCATCCTGGCCACCCGCGACGGAATGGCCATCCGCTTCCATGAATCCGACGCCCGCACCATCGGTCGGGTCGCCGCCGGAGTCCGGGGGATCTCGCTCCAGAAGGGCGACTGGGTGGTGGGAATGGTGGTGGTCCGCGACGATTCGACCCTCCTGGTGGTGACCGAGGGTGGAATGGGCAAGCGGAGCGAGATCGACAGCTATCGCCTCCAGAAGCGAGGCGGGAAGGGGGTCATCAACATCAAGCTCTCGAAGCGGACCGGGAAGGTGGTGACCATCAAGTCGGTCCTGGATGAGGACGAGGTCATGCTCATTACCCGCAACGGTGTCGTGAATCGCCAGCCCATCGGCCAGGTCCGGGTCATCGGACGCGCCACCCAGGGAGTCCGGTTGGTGAACCTGGACGACGACGACCTCATCATGGATGTGGCTCGGATCATTCCCGACGACGCCGACGAAGAGGAAGAGGCAGAGCTCACCGGGACCGAGGTCACCGCAGGAGGCGCGCCGGCGGAGGAGGAGTGAGCGACCTGGTCGCCTACGCCGAGGTCGAGGCGGCTGCGGCCCGACTGGACGGCCTCGCCATCCGGACGCCCCTCCTCCCGGCCACCGGGGTCCCCGAGTCGGGGGCCGCCGAGGTCCGGCTGAAGGCCGAGTCCCTCCAGCGCTCCGGCTCCTTCAAGTTCCGGGGAGCCTACAACCATATCGCCCGCCTGCCCGAGGGGACCGGGGTCATCACCTACTCCTCGGGAAACCATGCCCAGGCCGTGGCGCTCTCGGCCCGGCTCCGGGGCTTTCCGGCAACGGTGGTCATGCCCCGCCTGGCTCCCGAGATCAAGCGGAAGGGGGCCATCCGGCTGGGGGCCCGGGTGATCTCCGAGGGGGATACCTCCATCGAGCGGCGGGAACGGGCCGAGGCGATCCAGCTCGAGGAGGGCCTCCACATGGTGCCTCCCTTCGATGACCCCTGGATCATTGCGGGGCAGGGGACCGCGGCCCGGGAGGCTGCCCTCGAGTGGCCCGAGATGGATGCCTGGGTCGTATGCATCGGGGGGGGCGGGCTCGCCTCCGGTTCCGCGGTGGCGCTCCGGGCGCTCCGACCCGGGATCCGCATCATCGGCGTCGAGGCCGAGGGGGCCGCGTCGATGCGCCGCTCCCTCGACGCCGGGGAACCGGTGACCCTCGACCGCATCGACACCATCGCCGACGGTCTCGCGCCGGTGCGACCGGGGGATCTGACCTTCCGGCATGTGCAGGCGCTCTTCGATGATGTGGTGACGGTGACCGACGATGCCATTCGCGAGGCGGCCCGCGCGCTCCTCCTCGATCACAAGCTCGTGGTGGAGTACTCGGGGGCGGCGGCCTTCGCGGC
>SLSF01000337.1 GCA_007130605.1 Gemmatimonadota bacterium
GGCTACGGCTGGATCGTGGCGGCGCTGTGGTTGGGGTACGGGTTGCTGTGGTTGGGGTTGGGCGTGCCGGGATTGCGCCTCGTGCTGTCGCGGGCGACGCTGACGCGGTGGTACCGGCGGTATCGGGGGCCGGGGAGAGCGGGGGGCTCGGTGGGTGGGCCCGGATAGGCGCCGACCGATCGAGATCGAAGAAACGCGACGGCCTACCGAGGGCGCCTGCTGGTGGATCCGAGGCGCCACGCGCCGGGCTTGGCGGACTTGACGGACGAGGCTTCGGCGGCGGTCATTGCCGTCTTCGATGCCCGACCGCCGCTCGACCCCGTCAGCACCGTACGGGAGCACCTCGCCGGCCCCGCCCTCGCGCGGCGGTCGTGACGACGCCGGGGCCGCTCGGATCGAGCAGTGCGACGCCAGCATCGTGCCGCTTCCCCTCACCCACCTGAGACGCTCAGCAGTGCGTATCCTGGCGCCGTGATGAGCGGATGCGCACCATGGAACTGACCACCCACCCCCTCACCCCCGACCGGTGGCCCGATCTCGAGGCGGTGTTCCTGGCCAAGGGGTGTTCGATGGCGCGCGGCTGTTGGTGCATGTACTACCGCGAGAGCGGGAAGGTCGAGGCGCCTGCGGGCACGAGCGTCTCCGAAGACCGGCGCCGACGCCTGCGGGCGCTCGCGGCCGACGACTCGTCGCCCGGACTGATCGGCTACCGCGACGGCGAGCCGGTCGGTTGGGTGGCGCTCGCGCCGCGGTCCGCCTACCCGCGGTTACGCCGCTCGCCTGTCGCCAAGGCGGTCGACGACGTACCCGTCTGGTCGATCGTCTGCTTTGTGGTGCCGCCGGCGCACCGACATCAGGGGGTGGCGACGGCGTTGCTGCGCGGGGCGATCGATGTCGCGCGGTCGCGTGGCGCTCCCGCGCTCGAGGCCTATCCGATCGACAAGGAGGTCCCCGGCGCCGACGACTGGCTGTGGAACGGGTCGATGTCGATGTACCGCAAGTCCGGCTTCGTCGAGGTGGCTCGGCGGCGGCCGGAGCGGCCCGTCGTGCGGCTGGCGTTCGAAGCCGACGCCGCGGGGGCGTGACCGACCCGGCCGTGCCGACCGACGCGCTGACGCCGACGACCTACCCGCTCGCAGTCGCGCGCCTGGCGGCGGCCGACCCGGTCCTGGCGGGCGTCGTGGAACACTGGGGGCCGCCGCCCCTCTGGCGCCACCCGGCCGGCTTCGCGGGGCTGGTGCACGCGATCTTGGCGCAGCAAGTGTCGCTCGAGTCGGCGGTCGCGGCGTTCGGCAAGCTCGAGGGTGCGCTCGGCCGGGTGGAGCCCGAGGCCTTCCTGACGCTCGACGACGCGCGGTTGCGCGCGGTCGGCTTCAGCCGCCAGAAGGCGGCGTACGCGCGGGGACTGGCCGAGGCGATCGCGGCGGGCACGCTCGACCTGGCCGCGCTGGCCAACGCGGCCGATGACGAGGTCCGCCGTTCGCTCCTGCGCTTGCGTGGCATCGGGCGCTGGACCGCCGACGTGTACCTGCTCTTCGCGCTGCGCCGAGCCGACGCCTGGCCGAGCGGCGACCTTGCCCTGGCCGCCGCGGTCCAGGAGCTGTGGGGGCAGCCGACGCGGTTGGGTTCGGACGCGCTGGACGCGTTCGCCGAGCGTTGGCGGCCGCAGCGTGCGGTGGCGGCGCGTTTCCTGTGGCACGACTACCTGTCGCGGCGGGGTCGGCAGGCCGCGGGCTCGACGTGACCGCGGTCACGACGTGACCGGGCTCGCCTGGGGCCGAGGGTATCGGCGCGAGTGACCTGGTGACGGTGTGGCACGAGGCCTGGTAGGTTTCGTGGCGGAGCGCTTACGTGGGCTCCGGAGACGCTCGGTTCGGCTCGGCAAGCGAGGATCATGGTCACTGGCAGCGTCCAGACGACGACCCGCCGTGAATCGGGGCGGTCACCGTAGGAGGCAGGACGTGCTTCACCACATCGAGATCTACGTCAGCGACCTCGAGCGGTCGGTGGCCTTCTGGACGCCGTTCATGAAGCAGCTTGGCTATGAGGACGAGCGCTGGTCGGGTGGGATGAACTACGTCAAGGAAGGGCAGGCCTACCTCTGCTTCTTGCCGGCACCGCGGGAGCATCTCCCCGCGGGCTATCACCGCAAGCGGGTCGGCCTGAACCACCTCGCGTTCGCCGGCGCCTCCCGTGCACTTGTCGACGAGATCGCTGCCTGGGTCGAGGCGAATGGCTTCACGACCCTGTACGCGGACGCGTACCCATACGCCGGAGGGCCGAACCACTACGCCATGTACTGCGAAGACCCGGACCGCATCAAGGTCGAGGTCGTTGCGACCAGCGGGGCCTAGCCGCGCTTCCGTCGGATGCCGGTGCCGAGCGGGCGGCACGGGAGCGTGCCCACGAAGGCGAGGGTGCCCGCGGTGTTCAGGACGTCGACCCGTCGGGCGACTCGGTCCGCAGCCCTTCCAGCGCGTCGAGGAGCAGGTCGAGCCCGACCTCGAACTCGGTCGCAGGGTCGTAGCCCGAGGCGACGAGTTCGGCGGCGGCTTCGTTGAGATGTGGGTAGCGGTCGGCCGGGATCTGGGGCAGGAAGACCTGCTCGGCCATGGCCGCGAGCTCGTCCTTCGTGTCGAAGGGCAGCGTCGCGACGTGGAGCGCGAACCCGTAGAGGTAGCTGTCCAGGAGCCAGTTCGCGTGGTTGGCTGCGACGACGGAGAAGCCAGCGTGCCGCAGGACCGCGAGCACGGCCTCGCGGTGCTGGAGGTTCGCCGGTCGGGTGGAGGCGGTCGGCGCCGACGTGCGGGGGCTGCGACCCGGCGACACCGTGTTTGGCTGGACCGCCACCGGATCGCCCGCGGAGTACGTGTCCGCGCCGGCGACGCACTTCGTGCCCAAGCCGAAGCGCCTGACGATGGAGCAGGCCGCGACGCTAGTCACGTCGGGGCTCACCGCGTTGCAGGCGCTGCGCGACGTCGCGAAGGTGCAGCCGGGCCAGACGGTCCTGATCACGGGCGCGTCGGGTGGCGTGGGTTCGTACGCCGTGCAGATCGCCAAGGGTATGGGCGCCGAGGTGACCGGCGTGTGCAGCACGCGCAACGTCGCCATAGTCCGAGCGCTGGGTGCCGACCACGTCATCGACTACAGCGAGGTCGACTTCAGCCGCAGCGGGCGGCGCTACGACGTCATCCTCGACAACGTGGAGGCGCAGCCGCTGGCGGCTGCCCGGCGCGCCCTGGCACCGACCGGCACGCTCATCCCCAACAGCGGCAAGGGTGGCCGCTGGTTCGGTCCACTCGGCCGGATCCTTGCGGCGCACGTGCAGTCGCGCTTCACGCACCAGGCGCTCCGGCCGTTCCTGTCGGTCGAGAAGCACGACGACCTGCGTGTGCTCGCGGCGCTCGTCGAGGCGGGCACGCTCACACCCGTCGTCGACCGCACCTACCCGCTCGAGCGGGCGGCGGACGCCCTCGCGTACGTGGGCGAGGGGTATGCTCGCGGGAAGGTCGTGGTCACCGTGGACGCGACCGTGCCCGGAGGTCGAGCGTGACCCGCGCGAAGGCTACGGTGCCGGGGGAGGCGAGCGTCCAGCGCTGGGGTCGGCTACGGCGTCGTGAGCGTGACGCTCGGCTCGATCGGCGTCGCCGTCGCGACGGCGCAGCTGATCACGGGGCCCACCGAGCTCGCCGCAATCGCCGTCTTCGCGCTCATCGTCTTCCACCTCGTCGTCGGAACGCGGCACGCGCGGCTGCCGTGATCGGCCCCTCGTCGGCCCGACCGTCGCCACGGCCGGCTGTCCAAAATACTTGACAGCATGTCATCTCCGCTTTACACTCGCCGTGTCAACGATGTTTGACACCGAGGAGGCGACGATGTCGTTCGAAGAGAAGGTCACATGGGTGAGCGGCGTGGTAGCGCTGATCGTGGTGGCTTGGTACACCCGAA
>SLSF01000079.1 GCA_007130605.1 Gemmatimonadota bacterium
GCCAATAGTCGAAGGGTTCGAGGCGATGGTGCCAGTGGAACCGGCCGTACAGGGGAGCGCCACCGCCGGCGAGCGCCTCCATGGTGTGGACGACGGAACCTGCGAGGACGAGGAGGAAGGATCGAGGTGGTCGGCGTTGCTCCCAAGCGGCGTTGAGTTCGCTCGCTACCGTGGCGAGGCCGCGATCGTCGTCGGCGAGGTACTGGAACTCGTCGATGACAACGACGAGCGGTTCAGGGGATCGCAGGTCGAGCAGCACTCGGAACACGCTGCGCCACGTCGGGTGGTCGTCGGGCTCGATCGGCTCGACGCTCCAGCGCGCGAGGTCGACGAGGAGTTGCCGGCGATTGAGCTCTGGGCTCGTGCGCGACGCGGTGAAGAAGAACGCATTGCGTTCGCTCCAGGCGGCTTGTAGGAGGAACGTCTTGCCGACGCGTCGCCGTCCGGTGAGCAACGCCAATCTCGGCTGGCCCGCCTCGGCGAGCGCGCGGAGTTCGCGGATCTCGAGCTCGCGGTCGATAACGCGCGGCCCGACGTAGCCAGGGTCGGTCATGCTTGCAATCATACGTACCGGCAATCGCGATTGCAAGCAAGTACGATTGCATGCAAAGCGCGACGTGTCGAGTGGCGTTACGATGCCGTCATGAGCGTCACCCCGGACGCGGTCGAGCGGTTCCTGCGCCACTTCGAGCAGATCGCGATGGAGGAGGACTTCGACCTCCTCGAGGCGATGATCGACGAGCGTGCGTACTTTCGCTTCAACGACGGCGACTTCATCGGACCGCGGCGATCCGAGCGGCGTTCGAGAAGACGTGGCGAGGCGACCCCTCGGTTCGGAAGGCGCGCTTCTACCTGTCCGACATCGTTGTGTTGACGACCGACACGGCCACGGCGACGGCGACCTACCCCTACAACTGGGAGGGCGCTCAGGGCGATCGCCAGTTCCGGATCGAGGGGCGAGGCACCCGCGTGCTCGCCTTCGATGGCGACGGCTTCCGCATCGTCCACGAGCACCTCAGCGTCTTCCCGCCGCGCACGGCGTGAGCGCTTCCGTCCGCGTCCGCCGCCTCGCCTCGACCGACGTCGCGTCGGTCGAGGCGCTCTCGACACTGTTCGGTGATGCGTTCGACGATGCCGACACGTACACGGGTCGACGGCCGAGCGCCGAGTACCTCCGCGCGCTGCTCGCCGACGACGCGTTCATCGCCCTCGTCGCGACGCGAGGCGACGCGGTCGTCGGCGGCATCGCGGCGTACGAGCTGAGGAAGTTCGAGCAGGAGCGCAGCGAGATCTACCTGTACGACCTGGCTGTGGCCGAGCCGCATCGCCGACAGGGGATCGCCGATCTCCTGATCCGGGCGCTCGAGGAGGTGGCGGCCGCGTGTGGCGCGTACGTCGTCTTCGTGCAGGCGGACCACGGCGACGACCCCGCCATCGCGCTCTACTCGAAGCTCGGCACGCGCGAGGACGTCCTCCACTTCGACATCGCGGTCTCGAGCGGCCCCGACGGGGACGGTGGGCCGTGAGCGCTGCCGAGGTCCAGATCGTCGACAGCAACGGCGTTTGCCTCCACGTGCGCGTGGCGGGTCCCACGGACGGACCGCTCGTGCTGTTGCTGCACGGCTTCCCCGAGGGCTCGTACGGCTGGCGCCATCAGATCCCCTACCTGGCAGCCGCGGGGTATCGCGTGTGGGCGCCCGATCAACGCGGCTACGGCGCGAGCGACAAGCCCGAGCGGATCGCCGCGTTCGGGCTCGACGAGTTGGCGGACGACGTCGCGGGACTGATCGACGCTGCCGGGCGGCGCCAGGCCGTGGTCGTCGGCCACGATTGGGGCGGTGTGGTCGCATGGCACCTGGCGCGCCGGTCACCGCAGCGCGTGTCGAAGCTGGTGGTGCTGAACGTGCCCCACCCGAGCGTGATGCGAGAGCACCTGCGCACGAGCCTCGCGCAGTTCCGGCGCAGCCTCTACGTCCTCGCGTTCCAGGTGCCTCGCCTCCCCGAGCGTGCGCTGGGACGCGACGACGGCCACGCATTGGCGCGCGCCTTGGTGGCGTCGAGCCGACCCGGCACCTTCAGCGAGACCGACCTCGCCGAGTACCGTCGGTCGTGGGCCGCTCCGAACGCACTCCGAGCCATGCTCGACTGGTACCGGGCCGCGCTGCGGCACCCTCCGGCTCGCGGGCGCGGCGCCCGCATCACCGTGCCGACGCTGCTCATCTGGGGCGCGCAGGACCGCTTCCTGGGCAGCGAGATGGCCCAGCCGAGCATCGAGCTGTGCGACGACGGGCGCCTCGTGGTCATCGACGACGCCACGCACTGGCTGCAGCACGAGGAGCCCGACAGGGTCAACGCACTGATCGATGGCTTCGTGAGCACCAGCGCGTAGACGCCGCTGCGCGCCACCAGCGTCAACCGAACCAGAGTTGCAGCGCGACGATCGCCCACGCCACCGCCGCCGTGACGACGACGCCGTTCGCCATCCCGACCGTCATGCCCGCCGGGATCGACACGCATCCGAGCAGGACCACGTACTCGTTGCCACCGCTGCAGCGGCTCGGCGGCGGCCGACCGAAGTTGTAGCTCCTGCCGTTCCTGATGAGTCTGGATCGCTTGCCGTCCGGCGTGACGGCGTAGGCGTCGCCGCCACCGACGGCATTGGTGTAGTTGCCGCCCCAGGTGAACCCGGGGTGGATGCCGGGCTCGAACACGGAGCGCGTCGCACCCGACGCCGGATCGACGACCCAAAAGCGCATCTCGTCGCCCACCAGCACGGCCAGCGCACCGTCGGCGAGTGCATCGCGCAATGCCTGGGCCTCGGCCGTCGCCGCGTGCTCCGGTCCGACCACGCGCAGTGTGGCCCCCGCCATCGCCAGGCTGACGCTGTCGACCGTGGCCGTCTCCGGGTCGACCGCGCGCGTGGCCCGGAGCGCGGCCTCGGTCTCGAGGGCGGTCTGTAGGACGCCGTACCAGAACCGGTACCGCGAGGCGGTGTCGGCCGGTGCGTCCGCCGCGACGGCCACGTCGACGCCGTCGAGCGCGAGGTCGATCAGCCGTGCCGTGCCGTCGGGCACGTCGGGGAACGGAAGGAGGCTGGCGAGGTACACGCGCGGCCGCGTGACGAACGCCCGGTTGCCGTCGGCGGCGAGGCCGTCGACGATCGCCCGTTCGGACGCGACGACCAGCGCCTGGTCGGCGACCGCGAGGGGCAACAGCAGGTCGGCCAGACCGTACGAGGTGGCTGCATCCTCGCCACGGAGTTCGTTTGCGGCGGAGTTCGCGGCGAACGCTCGGGCGATGGCGTGCTCGCGTGGGCTGGCTCCGCCCGTGGAGACCAGCACGTGGTGCAGGCCGCCGGACGCCACGGGCGAGCCGTCGTCGGGCAGCGGTTCGAGGGCGTCGGCAGCGATCGCACCGGAGCTGCGCAGTGCGGCCGACGCGCGGTCGTACAGGACGCGGCGGGTCGCGCTCGGCGTCATGCCGGGGCCTCGGGTCTCGAGTTCCAGGTGCAACGCGACCAGGTTGGCTCCCGCGCTCCCGAACAGGCTGCCGAACTGGCCTCCGGCGCCGCCAGCGATCTCGAACGCGGTGCCGCGGCGCGCCTCGCCGTCGACGAGCAACACGGGCAACCAGGCCGCGCCCTCGAGCACGCCGACGATCGCGCCGCCGATGCCCTCCCGATCGGGCTGGACGTAGCGCCACAGCTCCTGGCCGGCGGCGTCGGCGGCCACGAAGTGCTCCTCGAGTACCTCCGCTTCGGTGAGGTCGCCGCTTTCCAACGTCTCGACGACGACTCGCACGACGACCACGTGGTGCACGTCGTCTGGCAGGGCGTCCGCCGTGGCGTCGGGGACGGCGAGCGCCTCACCGAACGGCGCGGCCGGGTCGAGGTCGCGCCAGGCGCCGTCGTCGTCGCGCGCCTGTAGCCAAACGC
>SLSF01000066.1 GCA_007130605.1 Gemmatimonadota bacterium
CCTGAATCTCGGTGATCGCCGCCGTCAGCGTCGTCTTCCCGTGATCCACGTGCCCGATCGTCCCCACATTCACATGCGGCTTCGTACGCTCAAACTTCGCCTTGGCCATTGCTCGTTCCTCTTGCTCGATCCGACTGTTGGACTCGTCCCTGCGACTTGCACCGGGGCTTCTTTGACTTCCTGCTCTCGACCTCTCCAGCATCGAACACCGGAGAGCTCCGGGAGGGAATTGAACCCTCGACCTCTTCCTTACCAAGGAAGCGCTCTACCACTGAGCTACCGGAGCATGTATCGCCGGCCTCCCGTGGGGGGAGACCGGCGAAGCGGGAGACGGGACTCGAACCCGCGACCCTCAGCTTGGAAGGCTGATGCTCTAGCCAACTGAGCTACTCCCGCATCACTGGCTGTACTCTGAATTTTTACTGGTCCGGCACCGCCCGACCCTGGGAGGATCGCTCCTCCGTCCGGCCCTCATGGGCCCCGCCGAGCGGTCAGTGGTGGGGGAAGGATTCGAACCTTCGAAGGCATAAGCCAGCAGATTTACAGTCTGCCCCGTTTGACCGCTTCGGTACCCCACCCTGTTTCATGGCTTCGCCGTGCCGACACGAAGTCGGTCACGGCGAAGGAGCTGACGGAGGGATTCGAACCCTCAACCTGCCGCTTACAAGGCGGCTGCTCTGCCAGTTGAGCTACGTCAGCGGGAACCGAGCCGTGAATTGTATTCCCCTGCGGCTCTACTGTCAACCGCTGATCCCGGATGTGCGGCTCCTCATCCAGCGGCGATCCCCGCCCCGCTCCAGGTCCAGCGCGTACCCGAGGGGCCATCCTCCAGTCGGACCCCTCTCGCCTCCAGTTCGTCCCGAAGGGCGTCGGCCCGCTCCCAGTCCCGTGCGGCACGTGCCTCATCCCGTTCCCGGACCCGGGCCTCCACCCACGCCTCCAGCTCCGGATCGACCACCCGACTCTCCCGGCCCAGCGCCAGGAGCCCGAGCACCTCGTTCGTCGACTCCAGGAAGGCGATCGCGTCGGCCCGCGCCGCCGATCCCGAGTGCTGGACCAGGGGGTTCGCCTCCCGCATGAAGATGAAGAGCGACGCCATCGCCTCCTGGACATTGAGGTCGTCGAGCATGGCCTCGCGGAACCGGATCCGAGCCCGCTCCACCGCCTCGCGGAGGTCGTCCCCCCCGGGCCCTTCCGCCGCCGAAGACGCCAGCCGATCGGCGAAGTCCACCAGGCGGGTGATGGCGCGGGCGGAAGCCTCGAGGCCCTCACGGGTGAAGTTCAGTTCGCTCCGGTAGTGGGCCGAGAGGAGCTGGTGCCGGATGGCGGCCGGGGAGATCCCCTCCTCCATCAGCTCCCGCACCGTCACCACATTGCCGAGGGACTTGGACATCTTCTCCCCCTCCACCCGAAGGTGGCGCACATGGAGCCAGGTGCGGACGAAGGGCCTTCCGGTGGCCCCTTCCGACTGGGCGATCTCGTCTTCGTGATGGGGGAAGATCAGGTCTTCTCCCCCCAGGTGCAGGTCGAGGGTCTCTCCCACCTCGGCCAGGCTCATGGCCGAGCACTCCAGGTGCCACCCCGGGCGTCCACGTCCCCAGGGCGCATCCCAGGCGGCCCCCACATCCTCGTCTCCGGCCTTGGATGCCTTCCAGAGGGCGAAGTCCCTGGCGTCGTCCTTCTCGTACTCGTCGGCCGCAACCCGTTCCCCCTGTCGGCCCTGCTCCAGGTCCTTGCCCGAGAGCGCCCCGTAGTCCGGGAAGGCCGAGATATCGAAGTAGACCGATCCATCGTCGGTCCGGTAGGCCAGCCCCCGATCCAGGAGGGTCTGCACCAGCTCGATCATCCGGTCGATGTAGGCGGTGGCCCGGGGGTAGAGGTCGAAGCGACGGATGCCCAGGGCGTCGGCCTCCTCCATGATCGACTCGGCGAAGGGGGCGGTGTAACGCTCCAGGTTGAGGCCCTCGCGCGCCGCGGCGGCGATGGTCTTGTCGTCCACATCGGTGAGGTTCATGACGAAGTGGACCCCGTACCCGAGCCACTCGAGGGTGCGGTGGACCAGGTCGTAGAAGACAAAGGTCCGGAAATTCCCGATGTGCGCATGGCCGTAGATCGTCGGGCCGCACGCATAGACCCCGACCCGGTCCGGATCCAGGGGTTCGAAGGGTTCGAGCCGTCGGCTGAGGGTGTTGTGGAGTCGGAGAGACATGTCGGGGTCGGTCATCGCACCAGGCGGAGTTCCTCGACCCGCCATCGGTCTTCCACGCGGATCATCGAAAGGAAGAGTGTGTGCTCGACCCGGTGCGAAGTTCCACTCACACGCGCCTTCCAGTGAAATTCGGCGAAACCCCGATCCTCCTGGTCGCCCACCTCCGCCGCTCGCACGACGGTGGCCTCGCCATCTTCGAAGTTCCGAAGGAACTCCCGGATGGCCGCCGTCGCCTGGCGGGCCGGAATCGCCGACCGGGCCGGACCCTCCAGGTGCAGTCGGATCCCGGAGGCCGCCAGGTGCCCGGAGAGGCTGTCCGAATTCCCGCCGGCCCAGTGGGCGGCGAAATCCAGGGCCGCATGGGTGAGGGGAGAATCGGGAAGCTCCGCCCGCTCCTGCGCCCCCAGGTCCGCAAAGGCCAGGAGGAGGATGCCCATGATGAGCCCGCTCATCACTCGCATGGGACCACCTCCGCCACCGCCTCGGCTACCTCCAGGCGGACCCGGTCGAAGGCCGCCGCGGGATCCTCGGCCGCCGTCACGGTTCGCCCCACCACAAGGTGGCTCGCTCCCGCCCGGACGGCGTCCGCCGGGGTGGCCACCCGCCGCTGATCGCTCCGACCGGACCCGGCGAGCCGGATCCCGGGGGTCACCATGTGCGCATCGCCGATGGCGCTCCGGATCCGGGCGGCCTCCAGCGGCGAGGAGACGACACCATCTACGCCGGCATCATGGGCCAGTCGTGCCAGTCGGACGGCCTCGGCGGTGGGATCGGCGCCCTCCCGTCCCCACGCCTGGTCCACCTCCCCTGCATCGAGCGAGGTGAGGACCGTCACCCCCAGCAGCTTCAGCGACCCGCTCCGGGCCGCCACCGCCGCCTCGAGCATCCGTCGTCCCCCCGAGGCATGAAGTGTCAGGAGTTCCACCCCCAGCGCGGAGGCGGAACGCACCGCCGCCGCCACGGTGTTGGGGATGTCGTGGAGCTTCAGGTCGAGGAAGACACGCAGATCCCGCCCACGGAGGGTGCGGACCACCTGGGGGCCCTCGCCGATGAAGAGCTCGAGCCCCACCTTCACGAAGTCGACCCGGGGTCCCAGTCGGTCCACCAGCTCATGTGCCTCCCTCCCCGAGGGGACATCGAGCGCCACGATAATGTCAGCCATCGACCACTGCCTCCACTTCCGGCGTTTCAGGCCGAAGCCCACCGAATTGTCCCGCCCCGATCCATTCGGTGATCGAGGCGACCCGGTTGCGGCGGGCGAAGCCCCGGATCTCGGTAAGTACACGAGGCGCGGAACGGGGGTCCCAGAAGGAAGCCGTTCCCACCTGCACCAGCGAGGCGCCTGCCAGGAAGTACTGCACCGCGTCCTCGCCTCGGACGACCCCGCCGACCCCGATGAGGGGCAACGAGGTGGACTGGCTCGCCCGCCACACCGCATGGACCCCCACACTCCGAAGGGCCGGCCCACTCATCCCGCCGGCTCCGGCGCCCAGGAGGGGACGCCGACTCACCGGGTCGAAGGCGAGGCCGGGGAGGGTGTTGACCAGGGTCAGCCCATCGGCCCCCGCCGCCTCGGCGGCCTGGACAATGGGAGCCAGGTCCGGTGCATTCGGGGCGAGCTTCACCACGATGGGACGCTCGGTCCTGGCTCGGACGCCCGCCACCACCTCGGTGAGCGCTTCGGGGTCGAGGGCGAAGGGGAGTCCACCCAGCCGGGTGTCGTTGGGACAGGAGAGGTTCAGCTCGTAGCCGAGAAAGCCCTCCGAGCCGTCGAGGATCTCCACCACCTCGAGGTACTCCTCGACCCGGTGGCCGGCGACACTCACGAAAACACGGATCTCCGAGAGGTGGTCCCGGATCCAGGGGAGCTTCTCGTCCCTCACGCGATGGGCACCCGGATTCGCCAGTCCGATGGAGTTCAGCATCCCCGCATCGAACTCCGCCACCCGGGGCGCGGGATTCCCTTCCCGCGGCTCCAGGGTGACCGACTTGGTCACCAGGCCTCCGATGCGACCCAGGTCGGTGACTCCCGCCACCTCCTCGCCGAAGCCGCAGGTGCCGGCCGCCAGGAGGACCGGTGCCGGAACGTCGACACCGAAGAGGGTCTGCCGAAGCTCCACCGGGTTCACCCTCCCCCCGCGGGGTACCGTTCGAAGAAGCGATCCACGGCGCGAGCCAGTGCCCGGGCGGTGTCACGGTGGAATTCGGGCCTCGCCAGCAGGCGGGCCTCGTCCACATTCGTGACGAACCCCACCTCGATGAGGACCGCCGGCATCAGTGCGTTGGTGAGCACCGCCAGAGGCGCCTGCTTGACGCCCCGATCCGGACCCGGGTGGAACGTCCCGAGCTCCTGCTGGACCAGGTCCGCCAGGAGGAAGGACCACTGCTGGTGGTCGAAGGCCCGGAGATCGCGGAGGATGGTGGAGAGGATCGGATCGGGGTCATCATCTCCACCGCCGGAGCTCCGGAGCGGGGCATTCTCGGCGGCCGCCACCCGGCGCTCGTGCTCGGTCCGGGCCTCCGAGAGGAAGTAGGTCTCGAAACCCCGGACCCCGGGGCGGTCGGGCACCGCATTGGCGTGGATCGAGAGGAAGACCGCGGTCCGGCCGTCCTTCCATTCGGTGGCCAGGTCCCCTCGATCCCAGATGGGGACGAGTACATCGCGGTCCCGGGTCATCCGGACCTCGAGGTCGGGGTTCTCCGCCAGTTCCCGCCGGAGCGCGAGCCCGATGGCGAGCGCCACGTCCTTCTCCCGCACTCCCCCGGCGCCGATGGCACCGGGCTCCTCCCCCCCATGCCCGGGATCGATCACCACGACGTACCGTGGGCGGTCGTCCTCGGGGACCGTGGCGGTGGGGGCCGGGACCTCGCCCGTGGGCGCCTCCGCCACATGCAGGCGGGTCCCGTCATACCGGTACGCATCGGGAAGGAGGGCGGGAAAGAAATCGGTGAGAAGCTGCAGGGGAAGGAAGAGATCCCCTCCCAGGACGTAGGGCGCCTCCATGAGCTGCAGGAGTTCCCCATCCCACCGGAAGTAGGGGCTCGTGGGGGTGAAACGGAGCTCCAGGCCGGTTCGGTGGAGGAGGCGGTGCACGACGCCATCGCGCCCCACCTGCCAACCCAGCGGCTCCAGCGCCCCCGCCTCCACCGCTGGATATCCGCGGTGGCCGGGCACGGAGAGCTCGATCTCGTCTCCCCCGGCGAAGGCAACGGGAAGCCGCTCGGGCGCCTGGCCGTGGAGGGGCAGCGCCCACAGCAGGACGAGGAGCCAGGCGGTCCTCACTGATCCCCCCGGACCGAAGTCACCGCCCGCCGCGCCTCCCGCTCCTGCGTGCGGCGCTTCAGGGTCTCCCGCTTGTCATGGAGCTTCTTCCCCCGTGCCAGAGCGATGGTCACCTTGGCGTACCCGCGCTGGAAGAAGAGGTCGAGAGGAATGAGTGCCAGCCCCTTCTCCTCGACCTGCCCCACCAGCTTGCGGATCTCGCTCCGCTTCAGGAGGAGCTTCCGGGTCCGGAGGGGATCGTCGTTCCACCGATTGGCCGGATCGTAGGGCGCAATGTGGAGCCGGTGGAGCCAGACTTCGCCTCCGTCCACCCGCGCGAAGGCATCCTGGAACCCCACCTTTCCCTGGCGCAGCGACTTCACCTCCGGTCCGGTGAGGACCATGCCGGCCTCCCATCGATCCAGGATGTGGTACTCGTGCCGGGCCTTCCGATTTGTCGCAATGACCTTTCGGCCGCCGGACGTCTCTCCCATCCACTCTCCCTTGAACTCCGAGCGTCTTCTGGAACGGGCGTACCCGTCAGAAGATCAGGACGGGTGTCCCCACATCGACCCTGTGATACAGCTGCCGAGCCGCTTCGTTCGTCAGCCGGATGCATCCGTGGGAGATCCGCCGGGTTTCCGGGTCCGGATCCAGGAGGAGCTCCGGTCGGTCGGTCCCATGGATGGCGATCCCGTCGCCGAGGAAGAGCGCCGAGGTCCCGAGCGTATTGGCGATGAAGCGGCTCGGATGGTCACGGGCCGGTGCAGGGACGCCCTGCTGGACGAAGTACCAGTCCGGAGCGATCCAGACCGGGTCCTTCTCCTTCCGCAGGACCCGGAACATGCCGATGGGGGTCGTGAAGGTCCACTCCTGTCCCTCGCCCGCCAGCTCGAAGCCATGGCCCGTGCCGGCCTGGGCCGACCAGACGACCTCGGTGCCCTCGAGGACGAGGACCCGGTTCTCGGCGATGTGCACCACGACGTAGGGTCCGTCATGGTCCACCAGCGGCCGATCGAGGATGACTTCCCGCTCGAGGGAACGCGCGCCGTACACGACACCGTCGCCGGCATCGAGGAGGCCTGCCTCGCTCCCATTTCCTCCGAAAGGTGTGAAGGTCTGTGCCTCGAGAGGCTGCGAGGTCAGCATGGCGCCCACCAGGAGGAGGATCACTCCTCCACCCGCCGCCTGCGAGATTCGCTCACGTGCATCCATTCGGACCTTCCTTCTCACTTCGTAGGTTCGCGCGAAGATTCCCCCCAGAATGAAGAGAACCCCACTGTAGTATATCCAGAAGAAGAGGATCGCCGCCACCGCCAGGCTTCCATACGCCGAGGAATAGTCGGCGATCCGGGTCACGTAGAAGGCGAAACCGCTCTTGAGGATCTCGAATCCCAGCGCCGCGAAGGTCGCCCCCGCCACCGCCGTCCTGAATGCGGGCTTCCTCGCCGGCAGATACCGGTAGAGGAGGAAGAAGAGGATCCACGCCGAGGCGAGGGAGAGCCCGACACCGATGCCCCACTGGAAGATCCGTGCGGCCCCGCCCTCGGGTCCGAGGAAGAAGACGCCCAGCGCCTCCACCGTCCGGACCGCCACCGTCAGGGTCAGATTCACGACGATGAGGGCGCCGGCCACGAGAACGACCTGGAGATCGACGAGCTTCCCCCGGACGATCCCCCGGTCCTCCTCCTCGTGGAAGAGGTTCCGGAGGACGATCCGGAGGCTGGCCACCAGCCGGGTCGAGATCCAGGCCAGAACCACCGCACCGATGACCGAAAGCCCGGTACGATCCGAAACGAGCCCCTCCAGGACCCGGTTCACCACTTCCCGGACGCCATTCTCGCCGGTGGCCGGAAGATAGCCGAGGACCACGTCCACCACATCGGTGTCCACCTGCCCGAACCGATCACTGACGAAGAAGCCGGCCACGCCGGCGGTCAGGATCAGGAGCGGAACGATGGCCACCATCACATTGAAGGTGATGGCCCCGGCCATGAAGAAGAGGTCACTTCGGGACAGCCGTTGGCCGAACTCGCGGCCGAAGGACCGAACCTCCCCCCAGGAGTCCCGGATCCAGGTCAGTCCTTCGTCTCCTCTTTGCGCTTCGCTTCGTCACGGGCCGCGTCCACCCCGGCACGAGCCGCGGCTTTCGAGCGCTCGATCCGCTCCTCCAGTTCGCCGCGCGCCTCGCGGGCCGAATCCTTCCCGGCCTCCACCGCGTCACGCACTGCGTCGACCCGCTCCATCAGTTCGACGCGGGCCTGGTCGAGGCGGTCCTCCACCTGACGCTGGGCCTCGCGAAGTCGGTCTTCGGCCCCTTCCTTGAACTGCATGGCCCGGTCGCGCAGCTCCTTCTGGGTCTCCTCACCGGATCGGGGGGCGAAGAGGAGTGCGACCCCGGCGCCCAGGAGAGCTCCGGCGATGAAGGCACCGACGCCCGAGCCGCCGCTTTCCCGCTCGATGACGAAGTAGGGGGTTTCGTCGCGTTCCCGCATGAAGTGTCTCCCGGTATGTCGTGGATCATGATCGGATGCCTGGCGGGTCTGCGCCCGGAGGCCGTCTAAACGATACCTGTCCGACCGCCAGGGGTTCCCGGTCAGACGCGGAATCCCCCGGCATCTTCGGGAGCCAGTTCGGCGGCATCGAACCCCGTCCGCCCCATGAGCCCGTAGGTAAGCCGCTTTCCGAGCTCGACCCCGGGCTGGTCCAGGGGATCCACCCCATAGAGCGCACCTCCGTAGACGGTCGCCAGTTGGAAGAGCATGAAGAGTTCCCCCATGGCCCGCGCATCGAGCCGGTCGACTTCCACCACCAGGGAGGGGCGTCCGGAGCGCCGAAGGGCCTCGGCGGTGGCCCGTCGCTCCACCTCCAGGAGTTCGCCCAGCTCCGAATCCCCCAGGTAGGCGAGGGCCTCCTCGTCCGGATACCGCTGGGGGATCTCCACCCGTCCCTCCGCCTCCTTCCGTCGGAGGAAGAGGACGACCTTGTCCCGGGGGCCCTCCATGAGGAGCTGGAGAAGGGAGTGCTGGTCCACCGCTCCGAGGGCGGCGAGGGGCGTCGGCCCGGTCTCCACCGGCCGCCCATCCAGGTCCTGCCCCTTTCCCAGCGACTCGGCCCAGAGCTGCTGGAACCAGAGGGAGAGGTTCCGGAGGCGATCGGCGTACGGCATCATCACATGCACCGACCGGCCCCCATCGCGGTCCAGCGAATGGAGGAGCACCGCCACGAGGCCGGCGGGATTCTCCCGGAGCTGGTCGGCCTCGCACCGCCGGGCCATCTCGGCCGCCCCGGCCAGCACCTCGTCGGGATCGATCCCCACGATGGCGCCGGGAAGGAGGCCCACGGGCGAGAGGACCGAAAAGCGTCCTCCCACATTGGCGGGGATCGCCATCGAGGGGACGCCGCGGGCCTCGGCGAGCTTCCGGAGCGGGCCTGCCGAGGGATCGGTGGTGAAGAGGAGGTGTCCCCCGACCTTCTCTTCGCCCAGCGCAGCCTCGAGAATTCCCTCCACCGCCAGGAACTGGGCCATGGTCTCGGCAGTGGAGCCCGATTTACTCACCACATTGAAGAGGGTCCGGCGGGGATCGATCCGACCGAGAAGCTCGGTGAAGCTGTCGGGATCGGCATTCTCCAGGAAGTGGAGGCGGGGGAAGTGGTCCCGCTCCTCGTCGCTCCGGAGATTCCAGTGCACCCCCAGGAGGGCCTCGGTGAGGGCCCGGGCGCCGAGGGACGATCCGCCGATGCCCACCACCACCAGGTTCTCGAACCATTGGCCGAAGGAGTCGGCCACCTCCCGGATCGCCTTCACCGCTCCCCGGTCCCCGGGCAGGTCCAGGAAGCCCAGCTCCCCCGACTCCCGCTGGCGATCGACCCGGGCCCGGGCCCGCTGGAAACGCTCGGCGAGTTCCCCGTCGAGGCGCTCCGGGTCGATCCCGCCGGATCCCAGGGCGGGGGCCATCACATTGGCGTACGACAGGGACAGTGGAGTCATGAGGTCTCCTCCCGGATCCGGGTGGGTTCGAGGGTCACCGTGAGGCCGTCGTGGGCCGGTCGGACTCCCGGGGGAAGCCGCTCCAGGAGTTCACGGTGACTCAGCCGATGGGTGAGATGGACGAGATAGGTTCGCTCCGCACCGATGCCCTCGGCCACCTTGAGGGCCTCCTCCACATTGAAGTGGGTCGGATGGGGGTCCCCGTACCAGAGGGCGTTCAGGACCAGGACCCGGACGCCCTGGAGCACCTCGGAGGTCTCCGACGGAAGCCGCTTGGCATCGGTAATGTACCCCAGCCCCCCGACCCGGAAGCCCAGGGGTGTGAAGGTCCCGTGGGGCACCGGGAGGGGGACGAAGGTCTCCCCCACCAGCTCGATGGGTCGGTACGGATGGAGGGAACGGAGGTGGATGCCGGGCTTCGAGGTCCCCGGCAGGGGGATCTCCTCGGGGTCGAAGATATAGTCGAAGCGCTGGAGGAGGGCGGGCCGGGCGTCGTCCGAGATATAGGCGGGGAGGTCGCCCCTCCCCCGGAGCGAGAAGATCCGGAGGTCGTCGATCCCGTGCAGGTGATCGGCGTGGGCGTGGGTGTACCAGACCGCGTCGACCCGGTCGATCCCCGCCCGAAGGAGCTGGAGTCGCAGCTCCGGTGGGGTGTCGATGAGGAGACGCCCCCCATCCGCCTCCAGGAGGGCGCCATGGCGGGTCCGGTGGTCCCTGGGATCCGTCGAGGTACAGACCCGGCAGTCGCATCCGACCACCGGGATCCCGAACGAGGTGCCGGTGCCGAGAAAGGTCAGTCGAAGCGTCGAGCCGTCAGAGATGTTCGACCCTCATGGTGTTGGTCGTCCCCGGCTGGTGGAAGGGAAAGCCCGCGGTGACCAGGATCGAATCGCCGGCCCTGCCCGACCCCGACTCCAGGATCGCGCGCTTCCCGAAATCGGTGAGCGACTCGTAGCTGATCTCGACCCCACGGGCCAGGACCGGACGAACACCCCAGACCGCCGCCAGTTCCCGGAAGGTCTGGCTGTCGGTGGTCACCGCGAAGATGGGGACCGTGGGCCGGTGCGAGGAGACCAGGCGCGCCGAGAACCCGCTCCGGGTGATGGTGAGGATCGCCGGTGCCGAGAGGTGGCGGACCGACTCCACCGTCGCCGACGCCACGGCGTGCTCCCGGTCCGTCGCTCCCCGCCGGGTCTCGTGCTGGCGAGGCTGGAGATAGCGGGGGCCCCGCTCCAGCACCCCGCTCGCCTCGATCTCGCAGATGATGCGGACGAGGGCCTCGGTGGCGCGCAGGGGATAGCGCCCGATGGCGGTCTCCCCCGAGAGCATCACGGCGTCGGTCCCATCCAGGACCGCATTGGCCACATCCGACGCCTCCGCACGGGTGGGACGGGGGTTCTCGATCATCGATTCGAGCATCTGGGTCGCCGTGATGACGGGCCGCACCTGGAAGTTCGCCTCCTGGATGATGCGCTTCTGGGCGAGGGGCACCTGCTCGAAGGGAAGCTCCACCCCCAGGTCTCCCCGCGCCACCATCGCCATGTCGGCCGACGCCAGGATCTCGGCGAGAGAGTCCATCGCCCTCGCCATCTCGAGCTTGGCCACCACCAGGGCCCGACCGTCGATCCGCTCCTTGAGGGCATCCACATCCCGAGGACTCCGGACGAAGGAGAGCCCGATGAACTCCACACCCTGCTCCAGCGCGAAGTCCAGGTCCCTCAGATCCTTTCCGGTGAGACTCTCGGCAGAGAGGTTTCCCGACGGGATGTTCATCCCCTTGTGGCTGGAGAGGCTCCCTCCCCGGATGACCCGGAACCGGGCCCGGTCGCCATCGATCTCGATGCACTCCATCTCGAGGAGGCCGTCGTCGAGGAGGACCTGGTCCCCGGGCTCGAGGTCGTGGGCGAGGTCCGGATAGGTGGAGGGAAGCTCTCCCTCCTTCTCACTCCCCTCGGGTGCGACGGTGACGATGCCGTCGACGACGAGTTCGACCGGCTCCGCCAGCCGACCGATCCGGATCTTGGGCCCCTGAAGGTCCACGAGGATGGCCACCGGCCGCTCGGTGGCACTGGCGGCCTCCCGCACCAGACGGATCCGCTCCCGATGATCGTCATGAACGCCGTGGGACATGTTGATCCGGGCCACATCCATCCCGGCGGCCACAAGGGCCTCGATGGTCTTCGCGTCGGAGGTGGCGGGACCGAGGGTACAGACGATCTTGGTACGGCGCATGGGACTCCTGTGGATGGTCGAGGGTCACCGGAAGTTGTCGGCTGCAGACGGCGGGGGCAAGTTGCGAAGTGCAACGGACTCGGAACTTTTTGCCTTCCACGCGCGTAGGAGTGCCCGAGGCGGGCCGTTTCCGTGTGCGATCTCCAGGATCGTGCCCGGCGGCGGTCCGTATTTCCTGCACGCTGCACCAGAACCCGGAGGACCGGATTTCGACCCGAATGGACGTCCGCTACATCGACTCGGAAGGAGACTTCGAGGACGCACGCGCCCTCATCCAGGGGCTCCGCCGCGTCGCGCTCGACTGCGAGGCCGCCGGATTTCACCGCTACGATGACCGGCTCTCCCTCGTCCAGCTCACCGCCGGACCGGTCACCCTTCTCCTGGATCCCTTCACGCTCCCGCTGGGTGACCTCCTGGGCCCCATCGTCGAGGCCCGGGACATCGAAGTCGTCATGCATGGCGCCGATTACGATGTCCGGCTCCTGGACCGGGACCTGGGTCTCACCCTCCGGGGCCTCTTCGACACCCAGATCGCGGCGGCGCTCCTGGGCTACTCGGCCCTCGGCCTCTCCTCCCTCCTGGAGGACCACTTCGGGATTCGACTGTCGAAGAAGTACCAGCGGGCGGACTGGGCCCAGCGGCCGCTGCCCGGGGAGATGCTGGAGTACGCCGCCACCGACACCCTCCACCTGGAACGGCTCGCCGAGCTCCTTCGGGACGAGCTCCGGGAGAAGGGGAGGCTCCACTGGGCCGAGGAGGAGTTCCAGGAGCTGGAGAAGGTGCGTTTCGATCGCCCCGATCCGGAGCAGGATCCGGTGACCCGGGTCAAGCACGCCCGCAAGCTGGAGCCCCGCCAGGTCGATCGCCTCCGCGAGGCCCTCGACTGGCGCGACGCCATCGCCCGGGAACGGGATCGGGCCCACTTCAGGGTGGTGGGGGATCCGGTC
Organism: Gemmatimonadota bacterium; assembly: GCA_007130605.1. GTDB lineage: Bacteria > Gemmatimonadota > Gemmatimonadetes > Longimicrobiales > Gaopeijiaceae > SLBA01. The sequence goes on from SLSF01000066.1 coordinate 12,642, forward strand.
CTGGTCTCCGTGGCCCAGAATGGGGTGCGTTCCGTTCGGGAACTCGCCGACCTGCAGGGAATGAATGGCGGGCTGGCGCGAGGCGAGGGAGAGGCCCTTATCGAGCGACTGGAGCGGGTGGAGAAGCTCCCGGACGAGGCGTTGACCGGGTATCCGGCCGCCCCCCGGACCGGCGGGCGTGGACGCCCGACCCCCGAAGAAGAGGCCCGCATGGCTCGTATCAAGGACGCCCGGAACCGTCGGGCAAAGGAACTCGGGATCGATCGTGGCACCCTCTTCCCCAACGCCTTCCTCGAGAAGGTGGCAGAAGAGGAGCCGGATTCCCTCGAGACGCTGTCCGAACTGCCGGGCATTCGTGCCTGGCAGGTGGAGGCGGTGGGAGAGGCACTGCTCGACTCCCTCCGCACATAGAATCTTTCAACTCGACCGGAGGTCGAATGGCTTCGGAGATGTTACAGAGGGATGACCTGTCCGTGTACGTGGTGGCAGGGGTCCCCAAGAGCTTCAAGAAGAAGCTGCAGAAGTTCGTCGGATCGGAATCCAAGTCCGATGGCGACGTGATGCTCCTCGACGAGGAGATGACCGACTGGGTCCTCGCGCGGGTCCGCGGGGAGAAGCGTCGGAGCCATGAACAGACTCCGGCATCCTCGGCGCTCTGGCGGGCCTACCGTGCCCTCAGCGCGGCCCGCTATCACCTGCAGGACCAGCCCATCGAGGAGGAGATCCGAACCCTCAGGGATCGAATCGAGGAGCTGTGGCGCGACACGAGCCCCCTCCATCGGGTGGACGAAGACGAACTGGACGAAGCGAGCTGAGGTCGGGGGGCGGGGAGGGTCCTACTCCTCGCCCCGCTCCTCCCTGAGCTTGCAGTCGATGCAGTACCGTGCGTGGGGGAGTGCGTCGAGGCGTTCGAACCCCACCTCGGCCCCGCACGTATGGCAGGTTCCGAAGGTCTTGGGATCGTTGTAGAGGCGCCGGAGGGCCTCCTCGATCCGATAGAGGTATCGACCCTCCTTGGTGGCGAAGAGTGCGGCCTTCTCCCGTTCCATCGCCTCGGTCCCCTGGTCGGCCATATGGTCGGTGTACGCTGCCAGGTCGGAGTCGCTGGACTCCCGGTTGGCCTTCGCCATCTGGTCGAAGAGACCGAGGGAGCGGAGGGCCTTACCCCGTTCCTGCAGAAGCCGTTCTTCGATATGCTCCAACTGGGACTTCTTCAGCATCGGCTGTCTCTGAGAGCTTCGCCCGGGCCGTCATGGCCCGGGACAATGAGTGTCGCGCGGAGGATTCCGAGTACAGAATCTTAAATTACCCAATTTCCCGTCACCGGTCCACCAAGAGGTCATTCCATATGGACGAGATCCACTGCCAGCGTTGCGACGCCCCCCGTCCCCGCCTGGAGAAGCCCCCCTTCCGAAATGAGCGGGGCGCCCGGATCCAGGAGCGGATCTGCCAGATCTGCTGGGGAGAGTGGCTGGAGCACCAGACCCTCCTCATCAACCACTACGGGCTCGATCCCCGGGATCCCAAGTCCCGCGAGTTCCTCTACTCCCAGGTCGATGAAGTCCTCCTGGGCGGAGGCACCGCCGAACAGGTGGACACCTCGAAGGAGGGCTCCATCGAGTGGTAGTCAGAGGATCGCGCGGATCTCCACCAGCGCGGCCTCCAGCTCTTCCTTCCCGATGGTGAGCGCGGGAGCGAAGCGGATCACCTGGTGATGGGTCTCCTTCGCCAGGATCCCCCGCTCCATGAGCGCCTCGCAGAAGGGGCGCGCCGGACCGGA
>SLSF01000148.1 GCA_007130605.1 Gemmatimonadota bacterium
AGAGGAGGAAGAGGAGGGGGAGAAGCGCCCGGAGTGATCCCCGTCCGTTCAGGGATGCGAAGGTGGGCATGGAAAGGTCGCTGGCGGTGCGTTCGGCCATTGTCGTCTCGCTGTCAGTGTTCCGCAGATGGGGGATTCCCTTCCAATGTGCGGGGCGCGGTCCTCGCGCGCCAGCCACGTGGGGGACCGGGATGGCGGTCGAATGGGCCTAGAGGGTGAAGAAGCGGTCGCAGGAAGAGATGGATGCCGGTGGTGGCGACCCGCCCGCCCATGAGCGGATCATTCCGGCCGTACTCCACCATCGCATCGTTCAGTCCGTTCCTCTGGCCGAATTTATCGTAAGCCGCTATTGTTGATCATGGACACGAACATCCGGAAATACCTGCAGGAGATCGGGCGAAAGGGGGGAAAGGCGAGCCGCCGAACGCTCGACCCCGACACCGCCCGCCGCATGGTCGCGGTCCGGGAGGCCCGCCGTGCCTATCGACGCTTCCATGCCCAGTGCTTCTGGTCCAGTCCCCCGGATCTGGAGATCGGGATGGACGATGTGGAATGGGTGGCCCGCCAGCTCATGAAGCATGGGGGTCGCGAAGCTTGGCTGATCGGGAAGGCACTGTGCCCCTGACGCCGTTTCAGGAGGAGGTGCTCCGCCTTCTCGCGAAGAACCGGGATGCCGACAGCTACCTGGCCGGGGGGAGCTCACTCCACTCCGCTCCCCACTCGTCCCGGTACAGCCAGAACCTCGACTTCTTTCACGATTCGGAGCGCCGGGTGGCGGAGGCCTTCGCCGCCGACCGCTCGCTGCTCCTGGCTCAGGACTACCGGGTCGAGATTGAATACGCCCTCCCGGGGAATGTTCGTGCCATGGTATCACGCGGGAACGAGCGAACCCGAGTCGACTGGGCACACGACTCGGCCTGGCGCTTCATGCCGTGTATTCGAGACGAGACCGGTGGATACCGGCTTCACGAGGTCGATCTGGCGATCAACAAGCTCTTGGCCCTCGCGGGCCGCGATGAAGTACGGGACTACGTGGATGTACTCGAGAGCCATGAGCGCATCCTGCCCCTGGCGGCCCAGATCTGGGCCGCTGCGGGAAAGGACCCCGGGCTTTCCCCTCACGCGATTCTGGAGATGCTGAAGCGACGGGGGCGCCCCCGTCAGGTCGAACTGGACCGGCTCCACCTCGCCCGTCCCCTCGACGCTGTCGAAGCAAAGGGTCGGTGGCTGCGTGCACTCGAGCACGCAGAGAGCTTCGTGTCGAGCCGACCGGAATCCGAGCTTGGCTGCCTCTACTTTCACCCGGAATCCGGAAGTTTCAGGGCACCGGACCAGGAGCGAGCGCTCGAAGATCAGGGGCTGGTGCCCCACTTCGGGAGGCCCGGTGGAGTGCTACCCCTCGTTGCGGAGACCGACGAGGAGCAGGAGACCGGTCGACCGGACGGGAGCATGGGAGGGTAGACATTCCGGCGCCACCCAGCGCTGGCCGGTCGACCTGCCGCTCCCTCAGGGCACCACCTCGCGGATCATCCCGTCATGCTTGTTCAGAAGGAAGAAGCGGTCGCCGGGCCCGGCTCCGAAACGCAGATCGGTACGGGAGGCCGGCTCCCGCCCCAGCGCCACGGTCCGCTCCTGGATCAGGTCGAGGAAGGTCCCGACCTCGCCGTCGTGCCGCAGGAGCACGCGACGGATGCCTTCGGTTCCACCCTGGGGCAGGTCGTCGGCATCGAAGTGGAGGATCTCGCCCGAGGGGAAGTCCCCGAAGAGCACCCGATCCCGAAGGCCGGAAATGTAGTCGCTTCGGAAGACATGGATCCCGGTGGTGGCGACCCGCCCGCCCATGAGGGGATCATTCCGACCGTACTCCACCACCGGATAGTTGACCCCGGGATCGCTCCGGGGAGCCTCGAGACTCACCTCGGAGCGACTGATGAAGCGATAGCTCCCCTCCCACTCGTTCCACCCCATGTTCGCGCCGGGAGTCACCACACTCACCCACTCGACGATATTCTGGCCGATCTCGGCAATGAAGAGGTTGCCATTGGCCGGATCCCAGCCGAAGCGCTGCGGGTTGCGCATCCCGTAGGCATAGATCTCGTCCAGGGCGTCGGGGTCGTCGACAAAGGGGTTGTCGGCGGGAATCCCATACACCCCGTTGGCGCTATTGGAGCCGAGAGGATCAATCCGGAGGATCTTGCCGAAGCCGTTGGAGAGATCCTGCGCCAGATTCAGAGGGTCACCCCCGCTGCCTCCGTCGGCTGAAGCGACATAGAGGAGCCCGTACTCGGCATCGCCCGGCTCCGCATGCCAGTGAAAGGCGATGAGCCCGGCGTTGTGATTGCCGAAGGGCTGCTCGAAGCGTGCGAGTTCCCGGGGAGGTCCTCCATCGTAGGTCGCGGCCCCGGGGTCTTCGGCCACCCACTCGTGGAGGACGGTGTGGTGCGTGTTGTCCCCTCCGCCGGGCCGGAAGTCGGCCGGCGGGGTGTTGTCCTGCACATCGCTCCAGGTGTAGAAGCGTCCGTACCCGGGGGTGCCCTCCATGCCGAACTCCGGGTGGAAGGCGAAGCTCTGGAAGCCCCGCTCTCGGCCCCCCGCCTCGACCCCGACACCCCACTCCGGATCGTCGATGTCGACATAGCGGACGACCTCGCTGCCGTCGTAGCTCACCCAGTAGATGGGCCCCACATGTCGTTCACGAACATCCGCTCCGTCGACGGCTCGTCCACCAGGAGCATCATCCGGGCGGGGCCATTCTCATGGTCCGGAAGCGCGGCGAAATCCACCACATCGACGATCACCAGCCCCTCTTCCGTCTCGATGGGATCGGGAAACGGGTCGTTGGTGGTCTGCTGCGCGTGGAGGGGGGCGGCGAGGAGGAGCGTGGCGACGAGGGCCGGGAGGGTGGGGCGGTGGAGCATGGCCGGAGGTCCTTCGTTGGGGTCGACTTCGGCTGGCGTGGGGCTCCTCTTTCTGTGCCGGGGAGGGCTGTAAGTTCCGTGGATGGGAAGGGGGCGAGGGTGGTGGAACGTCCTGTCCGGGAGCGATATCGGCACATACATATGCACGAGAGCACACGAATCAGTTCACACCGTATGCCTATGGACACATGCGGCGTAGGGATCGTATTCTTGCAAGCATACGTCACAGGCATTATCTTATGCTCAGGAGCATACTTTTCACTCCTGCGCGTATGCCCAAGGGAGTACGACATGAATTGGACCACCCTGCGCCGTCGACAATTGGATGACCAGTTGTCGACGCTACGCAACCAGGAGCTTCCGAGCAGACCGGACCAGGGCTGGATCCGCACGATCCGCGAGGCACTGGGGATGTCTCTTCGGCAGCTGGGTGAGAGAGCGGGCATGACCAAGGCCTCTGCCGCTCAGATGGAAGGGCGGGAGGCCGAGGGCGCCATCACCCTCCACTCGATGCAGAAACTCGCCGCCGCGCTCGAGGCCGACTTCCACTACTTCGTGCTGCCGCGCTGTGGGCTCGAAGAGACCGTGCGAAAGCGTGCCGAGCTCCTCGCGCGCCGGCTGGCCGGCGAGGTCTCCGACTCCATGGCTCTCGAGGACCAGGCCACCTCGGAGGATCGCCTTCGACGACTCATCGAGCACCATGCGGTGAGGATCCTCGAGGAGGAGAGAACGCTCTGGGACGATGTTTGAGTACCTCCCCGGCGCGACGCCCATCGATGGCGATGAGGCCGAGGGGCTGCTACCCGGCCACATCACGACGCAGGCGGACCTGAACGAATGGGAGCAGGCCAACATCGCAGCGGCAACGGCCTGGGTCCGGACCTCACGCCTCGATCCCTTCGACCACCTCGCAGTCAGGAAGCTGCATGAGCGAATGTTCGATCGGACATGGTCGTGGGCAGGCCGGTTCAGAAGAACGGA
>SLSF01000298.1 GCA_007130605.1 Gemmatimonadota bacterium
ATCCAGGCCACCCCGATCTTCCGACTTGGTGGGGCGGGACGAATCGGCTCACCTCGTCAACATCCTTCTTGATCTTCGTCATCCTTCCAGACAGAAGAGGCAGGAGCCTGATGCCGTCCATCGAACGCCCCCTCAGCGGAGACATGCTCGTCTTCGACCTCGACGAGGAACTGACGAAAGCCCGCAGCAACCAGGCTCTGAAGGAGCACGGTCGCATTGCGAAAACCCTGGCCAAGGACGGTCCCCTGCGGGTGATTCTTGTGGTCCTGGATGCCGGAGGGACGCTCGAGGAGCACCAGACAGCGGGTCCAGTGACCATCCAGCCCCTCGAGGGCGATGTCCGGCTCTCCCTCGAAGGGACGATGGAGCCCGTGGCGGTCGGCCAGCTGATCACCCTGGGAGCGGGCGTGCCGCACGGCGTGGAGTCCCGCGACGGGGGTGCCTTCCTGCTCACCGTCTGCCACCCGCCCGCCGCGACGAAGGACGGTCCATGAGGGACGATCCAGGGGCAGGACACCACCGACAGCGCTGAGGGAGGGGCCGGAAGGTGTACACACTGGTGCGGCGTTTCATCAAGACCGGAATCGTCTTCCTCTTTGCCGGACTGGCGGTGGGATCCTGGGTTCTGGTCCGGCGGGAGCTCTTCGGGGTCTTTCCTCATCCCCACCTGGTGTCGGCTCACACCCACGCCGTTCAGGTGGGCTTCGTCCTCTTCCTCATCCTCGGGGTCGCCATCTGGCTCTTTCCGCGGGCGGCCAAGGATGACACCCGTTACACTCCGGAGCGCATCGAGGCCGCCTACTGGATCCTTGCCATCTCCACCGCCGCACGCTTTCTCGGGGAGGTCGCCCGGGCGTGGAGCGATGCAACACCGATGGCGTGGATCGTGGTGCTGGGTGGATTGGGACAGGTGGCGGGCCTCGCCCTCTACTTCTGGACCATGTGGACCCGGATCCGGCCCGTGGGGAGCCACCTCCGAGAGGCGAAGGGCGAGAAGTTCTGACCTCGATCGGAGCGCCCTCGAACCCGCTTCTCCATGGTCCATGGTGTCATCTCTGCTGACCCCCGGATCGTTGCAACTGCGGTGAAAACCGACTATTATTGATGGAAATGGGGTTCCGAAAGCGCAGGGGAAAGCTCCTGCGATCATGCCTGCTCGGCCGGGAGGATGTTCTCAGGGCAACCGGGGCGCGGCGTGAGGGAATCCCGGACTGAGTGGCAGAGGGAAGGAGGGTACCATGACCGTCGCTGTGACCCGGTGGATCGGAAGGAGCACCCTTCCCATTCTTGCGGTGCTGGCGGTCGCCTGCGCCGACCCCGTGGCGATGGAGGACGACGAAGACGATGTCGTCGACCAGGCGCCCATCGAGCTCACCGAGGAGCAACGGGTCGGCTACGAAGAGGACGCCGTCAACCTCGCGATCCGTCACCTTCAGGAGATCGACGCGCCCGAGTTGGACGACGTGTACCCCCCATCCGAGCTGGTGGCCAGCCTCTTCGACGCTCTCGTCCACGTTCATCTCGCCGAGCATCCCGTGCGGGACACGGTCATCGATGTCTATCGGATCACGAACGTTTCCGGGCATGCCACCCGTACGATCATGGTCCGGGTCGACCCCGACCACGAGTGGACCCGGGCCTGGCGGCAGGAAGAGACGCTCACAGGCTACCCCGAGGTGGACGCCCTGATGATAACGCACGATCTCTTCCTCAGTCGCTTCCACGAGTGGAGCTTCGGCGACGTGGCCATCCTCAGGGCGAACCGCCCGCTGAACACGGCCGCCCTGGCCGCTCTCTTCGAGCCGATCCCCGGAGTGATCTATGCCGAGCGGGAGGCGGGCGGCTGGCCGAACGACCTCCGCGCTCACCCCCTCGGTGACGGCTGGCAACTGGACTACAGGGTCGGCTTCGGGGACTGCCCGTCCGGCTGTGTCCATCGGCACATCTGGTCCTTTTCCGTCTCCGAGGACGGGACGGTCGCCTTCCTCGGCCGCTCCGGGCCACCCCCGCCGGTGCCCCCCTGACCCACGGTGGGAAAAAGGGGCCGACGGGCGCGGATGCCCGCAGGTGCTGCAGGCGGACGCCCGGAGCTGTCTCTCGCGTGTGCGTTGCGGAGATGGAGTGCGCCCCCAGGGTTCGAGACAGGCGCCAGCGATGGGTGCCCGGGGAATGGAAGACCGCGGTGCCCCATCCGTCGGGCGTGAGCCCGGCATTCCGCGCCAGCCGTTCCGGTTCACGCAGGCTCCGGAATCGCGCCCGGTCCCATGGGGGGGCTCTCGAACCAGTCGGCGTACGACTGCGCTTCCTCCGGATCCTGGGTCATCACTCCGGCCGAGCTTTCTCCGGAAGCGTTTCCGGCATGCGCATCCAGACGACGGCGGTGGAGAGAAGGGCGAGGGCGCAACCGGCCAGGATCGCCGAAGTGATCCCGAGCACATCCGCCAGAATGCCGGCCACGATGGCACCGAAGGCGTAGCCGGAGTCTCGCCAGAGCCGGTACACGCCCACTGCCGTTCCCCGCCAGGCAGGATGGGCCACGTCGGCCACCGAGGCGAGGAGGGTGGGATAGACCAGGGCGGTCCCTGCTCCCAGCAGCGCGCTGCCCACGAACCAGACCCAGAAGCCGCTCCCGGCGGCCACCACGAAGAGGGCGGTGGCCTGGAGGAACATCCCTCCGACAATGAGGGGCTTTCGACCCATGCGGTCGGAGAGGGCCCCGGTCCAGAGCTGGAGGATGCCCCACAGCGCCGGATAGATGAAGGTGAGGACCCCGATCTGGCTCACCGACAGGCCGCCGGCGGCGAAAAAGAGGGGGAAGAGCCCCCACGCCAGGCCATCCTTGAAATTGGTCACGAGTCCGGCCTGACTGGCTCCGAAGAGGGCCGAATGGCGCCAGCTCGCCATGGCGAAGATTTCCCGTCCGCTCAGGGTGCCCCCGCCGGTGGGATCCTCGGAGTTCTCGCCGTGGTCCCGTGCCTCGAGGGCCACATGCTCCGAGGTGTCGCGCACGAAGAGGACGGTGAGCCCCAGCCCCAGGGCCACGAAGGCGATCCCCATGTAGAAGGGCTCGGGACGGAGGCCGAAGGCTTCGGCCACGTAGCCCGTGCCCAGCGCGGCGAGGGCCACCGCCAGGTACCCGGCGAACTCGTTCAGACCCATGGCGAGCCCGCGAGCCTTCGGGCCCACCAGGTCGATCTTCATGATCACGGTGGTGGACCAGGCGAGTCCCTGGTTCACGCCCAGGAGCACGTTGGCGAAGATAATCCAGGACCACGACGGCGCCCAGATGAGAAGGAAGGGGACGGGGATCCCGAAGAGCCATCCCGCGATGAGCACCTTCTTCCGGCCGAAGAGGTCCCCCAGCCGACCGGCGAAGAAGTTGGTCCCCGCCTTCACGAAGCCGAAGGTGACGATGAAGGAGAGGATGGCTCCGCGGGCCACCATCCCGAAGTCCTCCTCGGCGATGAGGGGCAGGACCGTGCGCTCGAGCCCCACCATGGCGCCCACGAAGGCGTTGACGAGGACGAGGAGCCAGAACTGCTTCCAGTTCTCCCTCAGGCCGAGACGGACGCCCGTGTCACTCATGCGGTGTCCGGTTCTCCGGTGGCCACCGGGTGTCCCCCTTCTTCCCACTCCGCCACTCCTTCCTCCGTCCGGTGGGCCGTGAGGCCGTGGCTCCGGAGCCGCTCCACCGCCTGACGGGCGAACTGATCGAAGAGTTCGGTCCCGGGATCGGTCATGGGTGGCAGGAGGAACGAGTGCATGATCGTACTTCATAGGAGACCGACATGATGGGAGCACGAACCGGAACCGTCAAACCCCACGCTTGCCCCACTTCGCGCAGGATCCCACGTTGAGACTCCCGTCAGATGCTTTCGCGCACCGCTGCGAGACGCCG
>SLSF01000138.1 GCA_007130605.1 Gemmatimonadota bacterium
AGCTGGGAGATCCGGTTCACCTCGGCACCTGCGGAGAGAGCCTGGGGAACGCCGCCCAGATCGAAGCGCCCGGCGAACTCGAAGAGCCCGTCGAAGTCACGGATGTCCTGGACCTGGGCCCGGTAGTCCCGGGTGATCGTGAACCCGTCATCCATGAGGCCTCGGGCCCGGACCTGGCGCCGCTCGTTCTCCAGCTTGTTCACCGCCCCGAAGACCCTGAGGGACCAGTCGGGGTTCAGGTCGTGGAGAAGGGTGCCGGTGACGTAATGCTTCAGGCTGCTCTCGCCATGGTCCTCGTCCGTCAGCGTGAAGTTCAGGGGCAGGTCTGCGAGCTGGCCCGTGGGGTCGATGAACGAGTAGCCGATACTGCGGTCGTCGTCGGTATAGGTGTAACTCGCGGTGAGCGAGGTCCGGTCCGTCAGGAACCAGGTCAATGAAGGCGATACGAAGAGCTGGTCCACCCCGTCGAGTTCACGGAAGGTCCCGGAGTCCTCGTATCCCACCACCATCCGGTAGGCCAGGGGGAGCGCCTCGGTCACGGGGCCGGTCAGATCCACCTGCCCCCGACGGAAACCGTGCTCTCCGATGGTCAGGCGGGCCGAGCGATGGGGCCGGACCTGGGGCACCTTGGTCACGTAGTTCAGGAAGCCGCCGTTGGGAGAGTTCTGCCCGTACAACAGGGCCGCGGGTCCCTTGATGACCTCGACCCGGTCCACATTGAAGAGAGGGGTGGGGTAGTAGCGGCGATTGATCACCCCGTCCATGAAGGTCCAGCGGGTCCGGAAGCCCCTCATGATGATGTCGTCGCGGCGTCGGTCCCGAAGGCTGATCCCGGGAGCGGCGAAGCGGACCGCGTCCCACGACTCGGTGGCCCCGAAGTCGGCCAGCACCCGTTCGTTCACGATGTTCACGCTCTGGGGAAGCTCCATGAGGTTCGAGCGGGTTCGGGCTCCGGCCAGGGTGTGCCGGGACGACCAGCTCGTCCCATCGGCCTCCCCGACCCGGAAGTCCGAGACCACCACGCCCTCCAGGGCGATGGCGTCCACCGGGAGGGCGAATTCCACCTCCGTCGCCTCGCCGGCCGTCACCGGGACACCGCTGCGCGTCTCGACCTGGTACCCCAGCGCGGTGACCTCCACCGTGTAGGTGGCGTTGGCTGGAAGGGACGGGGAGCGGAAGCGACCGTTGGCGCTGGTCTGAACCCGGACCTCGGCCCCCGTCGCGGCGTTCACGATGAGGACCTCTACTCCTGGCAGGTGGCTCCCGTCGGTGGAGCGCACCTCTCCCGAGATGGTGCCCCGATCCGGCTCGGGTGATGAGGTCTGGGCATGAGCAGGCGACACGTTCCATCCCGCCACCGAGGCGAATCCCGTATACAGGAGAAGGAGAAGGGCGGTCCTGAAGATCCGGACCAGGAGAAGGAGGGCGGTGCGCGAGATCAGGGCCGAGATCCCCAGCCCTCGACGGGGCAGCGCGCCACGGGGACCGATGAGGGGCGCGGCTGTTGCGGTCTGACGAACAGGTGACATGGAGGGAGCTCCCGAGGGGAATGAACGGGGTCTGCTCCCTGAGATTGGCCTCGTCCCGTCACCGCCACCCGCCAGTCCAGATAAACTCAGGTACCGGCCATGTATCGGTGGGATCACCGGAGTGCCGCGCCGCCCTCCAGGTCACCTCGGCAAGGTCTACACGCCCGCCTCCCGAAACGCCGCCCCCACCACCTCCCTGGCCTCTTCCACGATCTGGGCCAGGTGATCGTCACCCCGGAAGCTCTCCGCGTAGATCTTGTAGATTTCCTCGGTGCCCGACGGGCGGGCGGCGAACCAGCCCTCCTCCGAGACAACCTTGAGCCCCCCGATGGGGGCGTCGTTTCCAGGGGCCCGGGTCAGCCGCCGGGTGATGGGCGACCCGGCCAGCGTTCCGGCTGAAACCATCTCCGGCGAGAGCGCCTTGAGCGCGGCCTTCTGCGCCGGCGTCGCCGGGGCCTGGGTCCGGGTGTAGATGGGGCTCCCGTGGCGGGCCTCCAGATCCGCGTAGTGCTCTCCCGGATCCTTACCTGTTCGGGCCGTGATCTCGGCGGCCAGAAGGGCGAGGAGGATCCCGTCTTTGTCGGTGGTCCAGGGAGTGCCGTCTCTCCTGAGGAAGCTCGCGCCGGCACTCTCTTCGCCCCCGAAGGCGATGGTGCCGTCCAGGAGCCCCTCCACGAACCACTTGAACCCCACCGGCACCTCCACCACTCGCCGCCCTAGCTCTCCCGCCACCCGGTCGATCATCGAACTGGACACCAGTGTCTTCCCGATCCCGACCGCCTCGTTCCACCCCTCCCGGTGCCTGAACAGGTAGTCCACGGCCACCGCCAGGTAGTGATTCGGGTTCATGAGCCCCGAGCCCGGGGTCACGATCCCGTGCCGGTCCACATCGGGGTCGTTGCCGAAGGCGATGTCGAACCGGTCCTTCAATTCGATGAGTCCCGTCATGGCCCAGGGCGACGAGCAGTCCATCCGGACGACCCCGTCCTGGTCCAGGGGCATGAAGGCGAAGGAGGGATCCACGACGTTGTTCACCACTTCCAACGCGATGCCATGGCGCTCGGCGATGGCCTCGAGGTGCCGGATCCCCGCTCCCCCCATGGGATCCGCGCCGATCCGGATCCCGCTCCCGGCGATGGCCTCCATGTCCAGGACCTGGTCCAGGTCATCCACATAGGGGGTCACGAGGTCGCGCCGATGGGTCGTGGCCGCCCCTCGCGCTCGATCCAGCGGGACCCGGCGGACCTCCCGGAGTCCTTCCTCGAGGAGCTGGTTCGCCCGGTCCTGAATCCACCGGGTCACCGACCCCCCGGCCGGTCCCCCGGTGGGCGGATTGTACTTGAACCCTCCGTCCTCGGGCGGGTTGTGCGACGGGGTCACGATCACCCCGTCGGCCCGCCCCCCGTCACCCCTTCGGTTGTGCACGAGGATGGCGTGGGAGATCACCGGGGTGGGGGTGTAGCCGCCCTCTGCGTCGAGGATCACCTCGACCTCGTGGGCGGCGAAGACCTCCAGAGCCGTATCCAACGCGGGACCGGAGAGGGCGTGGGTATCTCGGCCCAGGAAGAGGGGGCCATCGATCCCTTCTTCCGACCGGTGCTCCACCACCGCCTGGGCGATGGCCAGGATGTGGTTCTCGTTGAAGCTTCCGGTGAGCGAGGACCCCCGGTGCCCCGACGTGCCGAAGCTCACCCTGTGAAGGGGGTCGGTGGGGTTCGGATGAAGCTGAGAGTAGGCCTGGAGGAGTGGCTCCGGGTCCATCAGGCTGTCGGAGGGCTGGGCCTTGCCGGCCAGAGGGTGGATCGTCATGGCGAAGGGGTCAGAGAGGTCCAGACAATGCGCGAAAGGTCTGCCATGGTGGTCGAACCCATGTGCTTGTCGTCGTAGCCTTCGGTGAGGATCACGAGGAGGTAGGGGGCCCGGTCAGGGGGTCTCACGATGGCGCCGTCGTGGAGGATCCCGGTGATGGACCCGGTCTTGTTTCCGACCCGTGTGCCCTGGGCGAAGGCCTCCTCGGGGATGCCGGCCGGGATCTCACTGATGAATTCCTGACCCTGGAGGATCTCCATCATCTCCCGGCAGGCCTCTGCGGAGGTGATCTCGCACCGGGCAATGACCTCGAGGGTCCGGAGGTAGCTCTGGGCGGTGGTCCTGTTGTTGCGCCCAGCTTCGAAGGCGGGAATGTCTGACACGCCCCTCAGCACCTCCATCCCCTCGGCTCCGATGGCGAGCATGGTGGCCTGGACCGAATCCGGGGTGAGAAGCTCCAGGAGGATGTTGGTGCCCAGGTTCGAGGAGACCTGGATCATCCCGGCGGCGATCCGTCGGGCGGGGAGTTCTCCGTCCAGCGC
>SLSF01000237.1 GCA_007130605.1 Gemmatimonadota bacterium
CCGTGGACTTCCCCGCCGAGTCCGAGCGGCCCCAGACATTGGTCATCTCGGAGCCCGAAAAGGTGGTGGGGAGGGCGGCGATGGGGAGCCCGGTCTCCAGCGCCACCACCTTGGCCAGCCCCAGGGCCGCACCCCCGCCCAGGGCGATGAGGGAATCGGGCTCGAGCCTCGCGGTCGCCTCCCGCGCCGCCTCGACTCCTTCAGGGGGCACGTGGGGTCGGGCCTCGGCCACGATCCCTACCAGGGGGACTGTTCCGCTTCCGGCGGCATGGGACTGGAGCGCAGCCGGGAGGCGACGGACTCCCCCCGGGGTCGTGAGGAGGAGGGGACGTTCCCATCCCTCCGACTCGAGGATCCGGGGGAGCTCCTCCAGGGCTCCGGATCCGTGGAACACCCTCCCTTCCCGGGTCCGGACCTCGCTCACCACGACTCAGGTGTCCGAACCGGAGTCACCGCCCCCGGCCCGCTCCGGGGGAGGAGGAACGGCTTCATCCAGAAGCTTGCGCGCCTCCTGGATCTCATCGCGGTTCACCAGATGCCCCATACCGGGATAGATCCGCTCGGTGACCTGAGCCCCCATTTCTCCCAGCACCCGGGTCGTCGCGTGGACCCGCTCCACCGGGATGTGCGCATCCACGTCGCTGCACCCCAGGAAGACGGGCGTGCCCGACAGATCTCCCTCGGTGGACCAGGTGGTTCCCGGAGGCCCGATGAGGCCTCCACTGAAGAGGACCAGGCCTCCGTACCGTCCGGGATTCCGGTACACGAACTCGGAGCTCAGACATGCCCCCTGGGAGAACCCCAGGAGGACCGTCCGCTCCAGCGGGATTCCCTTCTCCTTCACCTGATCCACGAGGCTGCCCAGAAGCTCCAGCGCCGAGGAGAGGTGGGGCTCGTTCTTCTCTCGCTCCGCCATGAAGCTGTGGTTGTACCAGGTCCGGTTCGCCGCCGCCGGGGCCATCCAGGCCAGATCAGGGCGGTCCAGGACGCCGGCCAGCTCGAGGATGTTCTCAGGGGTGGCGCCCCGGCCATGGACCAGGATCACCGCGCCCCTGGCCTCCTCGAGAGGAGTTCCGGCGCGCTTGAGGGGTTCTCCCGTGTGTACCTTCATCGGACGTTCTCCAGCGATACGGGGGTGAGCTTCCGTTCGATGCTCCGACGGTTCGATTCCTCCCAACCAGGAAGCTTCAGGTGGGTTCCCAGGTCGGCCAGGGCCTCGTCCTGGGTGAACCCGGGGCTCCGGGTGGCGACCTCGTACAGGATGCCGCCGGGCCCCCGAAAGTAGATGGAGGTGAAGTACTGACGGTCCTTCACCTGGGTGACCTGGACCCCTTCCGCCACCAGAGCTGCACGCACTGCCCGCTGCGCCTCTCCGTCGTCCACCTCCAGGGCCACGTGGTGCACCGTGCCCAGCCCATTCATACCGGCTGGGCCCTCGGGATCCACCTCCAGCTCCAGGAGAGCACCTGGACGGCCGTCGCCGGCCAGGACCCGAATCCGGTCCCCATCCCGCTCCCCTTCCTTCATGCCCAGGAGCCCGGTCAGGAAGGCCAGCGAGGGACCGGCCCGGTGAAGTGTGAGGGTCACGCTGTGGAGCCCGCGCACGGCGGCGGCCGGGGGAATCCCCGACGCCACCCAGGGGTCCCGTGGATCCCCGGGACCCTCCCGGAGTTCGATCCGCAGGCCGGAGGGGTCACGGACCTCCAGTAGTCCTTCTTCGAATCGGACCCCCTCCCGCTCCACCGGAATCTTTCGATCCGCGAGCCGGCCTCGCCAGAAGTCCAGGGCGCCTGGCGGAACGGAGAATGAGGTGACGCTGATCTGGCCTGCTCCGATGCGGCCCCGAGGCACCCCTTCCCCGCCATAAGGGAAGGTGGTCATGAGTGATCCCGGACGCCCCTCCTCGTCGCCGTAGTAGAAGTGGTAGACCCCTGTGTGGTCGAAGTTGACGGTCTTCTTCACGAGTCGAAGACCGAGCAGCCCTGCGTAGAAGTCCAGGTCCGGCTGGGCCTCGTTCACCGTCGCCGTGACGTGATGCAGGCCCCGGATGGGGATGTCCATGGTACACCTCATGATTTTTGTTTAAGTCTTAAACATCTGTGCGTAATTTAATGCAGGAGACAGAAGGAGTCCAGCGCCGGGACGGAGCCCGGGGACTCCCAATCCTGGATCTCGCCGGTCTCGAGCTCCCCACCCCGTCGCCATCACGGGCCCGGGGCCACCATCCGGGCCCCAATCCGACGGTCTGTTACCGTGGCGTTACCAGATGAACCCGGACTCCGTGACCTTGCCCGAATAGACTCAGCATCAGAGGGATCGAAGAAGCGTCGCCGGTCCGGACCTCCCTCCTGAATTTCAGCCTCTCTTCTGGCCCCTTTTTTCCACCCAGGCCATGCCATGAGCTCGAACAACGATTCGGGACCTTCCTCGCGGGTTCTGGTTGTCGAAGACGAACCGGATATCGCCGCCCTCATTGCGTATCAGCTCACCCGGGCGGGGTTTCGCGTGGAGACGGCCTCCAACGGGTCCGAAGCCATGACGGCCATCGACCGGGCGATTCCCGACCTGATGGTCCTGGACCGGATGGTGCCCGAGGTCTCAGGCGACGAGGTCCTTCGGCGGGTCCGGAAGGAACCGGCAACCCGCACCGTGCCCGTCCTCATGCTCACGGCCAAGCGAGAACAGGAGGACCGCATCGAGGGGCTGGAAATGGGAGCCGACGACTACCTGACGAAGCCCTTCAGCCCCCGGGAACTGGTGCTTCGGGTCCAGGCCATTCTGCGTCGGGCCGAGCAGGCCTCCACGGAGACGGGGGGCAAGATCCTCCGGGCAGGGCCCCTGATGCTGGACCTCACCGCCCATCTGGCCATCCTGGACGAAGAGGAGCTTCAGTTGACTCCCACGGAGTTCCGTCTCCTCCAGACCCTCATGGAGCGCCGGGGCCGGACTCAGAGCCGCAAGCAGCTCCTGGAACGGGCCTGGGAGGTGGACGCCAACGTGGCCGAGCGGATCCAGACGCGGACCGTGGACATGCACATACGCCGCCTTCGGGGGAAGCTGGGAAGCTGTGGGGACTGGGTGGAGACGGTCCGTGGCTTCGGGTACCGGCTCCGGGTCCCGGACGAGGACGACCCAGGGGACGAGTAGGAGCCGGCGCGCTGAAGGGCGTCTCCGTTTACCTCAGCACCACCTCACCGTCCAGGTCGTCGGGGGTGGGAACCCCCAGTAGATCGGCGATGGTAGGGGCCAGATCGACCACGGACACCGGGTCGGAGGTCGAGCCTCCGGGGATTCCAGGACCCAGCAGCATGAAGGGGACGTGACGGTCGAAGTGATAGGGAGAACCGTGCCCCGTGCCGTAGGGATACCGACCCGAGTAGGCGCCCTCCACCGTCCTCATTCCCACACCCAGGTGCCCCAGGGGGCCCAGCGTCCGTTCCGGATGCCACGACCGCACGAAGAGCGCCTGCAGGGTGTCGGCCGGTGTTCCGGCCAGCAGGTCCTCCCAGGCGAAGGCATCTTCCACCCAATCTTCCTCCATGACCGCGGCCGCCGCCGCCCGGGCGCGCTCGACGGGATCCCCATCTGCGGCCCCGGCAGCCTGCTCGGCACGGTTCACCATGTTGCCGAGCTCGTCCGGAGAGATCCTCCGACCGTACTCGCCTGCCTCGGCCCGGGCCTCCGGAAGGTCGATCACCCCATGATCAGCGGTCAAAGCCATGAGCCAGCGGCCCTCCCCCACCTCCTGGTCCAGGAGCTCCATGAACTCGCCCAACCCCTGGTCGAGTCGGATCAGGTTGTCGAGCTGCTCCCTGGAGAGCGGGCCGTAGTCATGGCCGACCCGGTCGACCTGGGAG
>SLSF01000313.1 GCA_007130605.1 Gemmatimonadota bacterium
AACCCCATCGTGATCACCGACCGACACGGGCGGATCGAATGGGTGAACCCCGCGTTCACCGCGCTCACGGGCTTCACCATGGAGGAGGCCATCGGCGAGCCCCCCGGAAGGCTCCTCGGCTCGGGCCTCCACGATGAGGCATTCTTCGAGGAACTGTGGGAGACGATCCTCGAGGGCCGGGTCTGGGAAGGGGAGATGCAGAACCGGAAGAAGGACGGCACCCTCTATCATGAGAGGCAGACCATCACGCCCGTCCGCGACCGGGAGGGGGAGATCACCCATTTCATCGCCATCAAGGAGGACCTGAGCGAGCGGATGCGGCTCCAGGACCAGCTCCTTCGGGCGCAGAAGATGGAGGCCCTGGGACAGTTCGCCGGGGGGATCGCCCACGACTTCAACAACCTCCTCACCGTCATCAATGGCACCGCCCAGCTGGCCGGCGAGGAGGCCGACGAGGACTCCCCGGAGCGAGCGGAGTTCCGCCAGATCCTCGAAGCCGGTCTCCACGCCTCGCGACTGACCCGGCAGATCCTGACCTTCGCCAGGGAAAGCCCCACCACGTCGAGCCCCGTCGAAGTGAACGAAGTGGTTCGCTCCACCTGCGAACTCGTGAGGCGACTCCTCCACGATGCCATCGAGATCGACCTCGATCTCTGCAGCGAGGAGGCGGTCGTCGAAGCCGATCCGAGCCGTCTCGAGCAGGTAATCCTGAATCTGGCGGTGAACAGTCAGGACGCCATGCCTGACGGCGGACGCATCACGCTTCGGACCCGGGTGGATCCAGGGGGCGTGGCGCCCGCCTCCGATCGGCTCCGCGGGGAACCCGACCCTTCTTCCTCCGGCGAGGTGGTCTTCCAGGTCACCGACACCGGAAGCGGGATCCCACCCGAGGTGAAGGACCGCATCTTCGATCCCTTCTTCACCACGAAGGCCGAGGGGAAGGGGACCGGGCTCGGTCTCGCCACGGTCTACGGGATCGTCACCCAGGCCGGGGGCACCATTTCGGTGGAGTCGGAGGAAGGGGAGGGAACCACCTTCGAGATCCGGTTCCCTCGGGGGTCCGCCCCTCGAGTGGCCACCGGCGCTCCGCTCCGATCGTCGGGGAACTCCAATGGTTCCAGGTCCTCCAGCGGGTCCACACCCTCCAATGGAAGAAGCCACGGGTCTGCGGTGGCGTCGGGCCCCGCCCGGATCCTGGTGGTGGAGGACGAGGGTGGCATCCGGAGGGTCGCAATCCGGATCCTGGAGCGCGCCGGACACGAGGTCCTCACCGCATCGTCGGGAGAGGAAGCGCTCCAACGCCTCGAAGAGACCGACGCCGACCCGGACCTCCTCATCACCGACGTGGTCATGCCCGGAATGAGCGGTCCCGATCTGGTTGCCAGGCTCCGCGCAACCCACCCCGGTCTCCGGGTCCTCTTCAGTTCGGGGCACTCCGGTGACACCCTTCGTGAGTTCGGGCTCGATGCCTCGGACCATCGCTTCCTCCAGAAGCCCTATACCCTCGAGGGGCTCACCGAAGCAGTGAGAGCCGCCCTTTCGCAGGTGGAGATCGGAGGTTCGGGCTAGAAGTACGCGTACCTTGCGAAGCCGACGACGATGCGATCCTTTCCCGGGGAGTCCCACCCACCCGACCGAACCGGAGACACTCCATGCCCCAGGCGGACCCCGCCGACACCTCGACCCCGTCCTCGCCTCTCTCCTCCGACGCCCTCTACCGCAGATGCGATCCGGAGAGTCTCGGCTTTCGCACCACCGACGAGGTGCCCGACAGCAGCGCCGCGGTGGGTCAGGATCGGCTCACCGCCGCACTCCACTTCGGGATGGGGATGCAGGGCTCCGGCTACCACATCTTCGCCATGGGTCCCCGAAGCACCGACAAGCGTGAACTGGTGGAGGATTTTCTGGTCCAGGCCTCCCGCCAGGAGGTGGTTCCCCCGGACCTCTGTCATGTGCACAACTTCGATGACCCGTACCGGCCCTGCCTCCTGGCGCTTCCGCCTGGACGCGGGGGTGCGCTGGCGAGCGCAATGAACCAGCTGGTCTCCGAGCTCGAGGCCACCCTGGTGGGTGCCTTCGAGAGTGAGGAGTACCAGAGCCGACGCGCGGCCCACCAGCAACGTACGCAGGAGGAGCAGAGCCGGGAGTTCGAGGAGCTTCAGGAACGGGCGGGAGAGAAGGGACTTGCCCTCCTGAAGACCCCGGCGGGCTTCGGATTCATCCCCATCGGCGAAGACGGAGATGCCATGGAAGAAGAGGAGATGAAGGCCCTCTCCGAAGAACGGAAGAAGGAGCTCGAGCGCCATTCGGAGGACCTTCAGGCAGAGCTCCAGGCTCTCCTCCGGACCCTTCCCGCACGGAAGCGGAAGATCCAGGCCGAGCTCCGGAAGCTGGACCGCGAGATCGCGACCTTCGCCACCAATGAACTCATCGAGGGAATCCGAAACGACTTCTCCGATGAGACGCAGGTACTGGAGTTCCTCGACTCGGTGCAGGGGGACATCGTCTCGAATGTGCAGGCGATCCTCCAGGCGGCGGTGCAGCAGGATCCCAGCGGAGGGGGCTCGCCCCTCCTTCAGCTCGACGAGGAAGGGGGAGACGCCGCCGGTGCCGGCGGCGACAACCCCGTCCTCCAGCGTTACCGGGTCAACCTCCTGGTGGACCACTCCGAGACCGAGGGGGCACCGGTGGTCTTCGAGGAGCATCCCACCTTCAAGAATCTCGTGGGGCGGATCGAGCACCGGTCCCGCATGGGAGCCCTCACCACCGACTTCTCCCTCATCCGGCCCGGCGCCCTTCACCGCGCCAACGGAGGCTACCTGGTCCTCGACGCCCGCAGCCTCCTGATGGAGCCCCATGCCTGGGAAGCCATCAAGCGGGTCCTGAACACCGAGCGACTCAAGATCGAGTCTCTCGGCCAGAGCTACTCCATGCTCAGCACGGTGAGTCTCGAGCCCGAACCCATGGACCTCGACGTGAAGGTCGTTCTGGTGGGCGAGCGAATGATCTACTACCTCCTCTGTGCCCATGACCCCGACTTCGGATCCCTCTTCAAGGTCCAGGCGGAATTCGAAGACGACATGGTCTGGGACGGCGACACCGATGACGGATACGCCCGTTTCCTCGCAGGCATCGTGCGGCGCCGCTCCCTTCGACCCTTCGGGCGCGATGCCATTGCCCGGGTCATCGAGGAAGGGGCTCGTTTCGCCGGGGACCGGGAGCGCCTCTCCACACGGAGTCGCGAGATCGAGGACCTCCTGCAGCAGTCCGATTACTGGGCTGGCGAGGCAGGCCACCACACGGTGGAACGGGCGGACGTGGAAAAGGCCATCGAGGAGCGGATCCAGCGGGCGAGTCGGCTCCGTGACCGACTCCAGGAGCAGATCATCCGCGAGACCGTCCTCATTTCCACCGAAGGGGAGGCGGTGGGGCAGGTCAATGGCCTCTCAGTCCTCCAGCCGGGCTCCTTCTCCTTCGGCCGTCCCACCCGGATCACCGCCCGGGTGGGCCTCGGAAAGGGAGAGATCGTCGACATCGAGCGGGAAGTGGAGATGGGAGGTCCGATTCACTCCAAGGGGGTTCTCATCCTGAAGGGATTCCTCACCGAGCGGTTCGGGCGTGACCGTCCCCTCTCCCTGGCGGCCAGCCTCGTCTTCGAGCAGTCGTACGGGGGGGTCGACGGGGACAGCGCCTCGGCGGCCGAGCTCTTTGCCCTCCTCTCCGCCATCGCCGAGGTGCCCCTCCAGCAGTCGCTCGCCATTACCGGGTCGGTGAACCAGCATGGCCGGATCCAGGCCATTGGCGGTGTGAACGAGAAGATCGAGGGGTTCTTCGACATCTGCCGGGAGCGTGGGCTCACCGGAGACCAGGGAGTCCTCATCCCCGACGCCAATGTGAAGCACCTCATGCTCCGGCGGGACGTGGTGGAGGCGGTGGAAGAGGGTGACTTCCGTGTGCACGCCATCCGCACGGTGGAGGAGGGCCTCGCTCTCTTCACGGGCCAACCGGCCGACGAGGTGCTGGCGCAGGTCGATGCGGCCCTGACCCGGATGTCGGAGCGACTGAAGGAGCATGCCGGCCGCGACGGCCAGGCCCCGAGCCCGGAGGGCCCGGCGTCCGAATCGGGTGGGGAGCGTGGCAATGACCGATGAAGCGCCCCGGGTCTTTCGGATCCGCCGCGTGGTGGTGGGTCTCGATGGATCCCGACGGAGCCGGACCCTGCTGGCCGCTGCCGCCCGCCTCGCACACCACCTGGAGGCGCAGCTCGAAGGGGTGTATGTGGAGGAGGAGCAGTGGCTCCGCACCGGTCCCACCGGAACGATCCGGATTGTGGGGAGCTATACCGGCACCGTTCGCTCTTTCGAGAGCGCCGATCTCGACCGGGAGATTCGCTCGACTTCAAGGAGGCTTGCAGGGCTCCTCGAGAAGATGGGCCGGAAACTCCAGCTCGAGTCGACATTTCGAAAGGAGCGTGGACGTCCGCAGGAGGTCCTTCTCCGCGCAGCCTCGAACGCGGAGCTGATCACCCTCGGGGTCGTGGGCCACACCCCCGGCGGGGTCTTCCGCATCGGAAGCACCGCGCGTGCCCTCGCGGAGCAGTCCGAAACCCCACTTCTCCTCCTGCCCGATGGCGGCCGAATCAGCCCCCTGGTGCTCCTGGTGGAGGGGAACGATGACGAATCGGCACGGAGCTTCGCCCGTGCACTCGCCTCCGGGTTCGAAAGCTCCGTCGTGCCCTTTCGAGGGATCCGAACCGTGCAGGACCTCCTGCGCAGGCTCACGCCCGGCGTGCGGGGCGTCCTTGTGATTTCCCGGAACACCCCCCTCCTGGCCCGGGGGGGCCTGGAGGCGCTCCTCTACCGCTCCGGCCTCCCGGTCGCTCTGGTCTAGCAGGACGGGGAAACCGGAAGTGGCCACCCGGACGGGGTCCCTGGCGCCCCACGCTGGCGACGTGCGGGCGCCCGTCGGATCCCGGGGACTCCCGATGCTGGCGCTCAGCCCCCTTCGACGAGGCGGAGCGTCCGGTTGATCTCGATCGGGCCCTCCAGGACATCCTCCTGCCCCGAGGGCCAGACCACCTCGATCCGGTCCACCGACTCTGCCGTGTCCAGCCCCACGTAGAGGGGCATGGAGCTCTGCGAGAGGTAGCCCGAACGCCCGTCGTGGAGTCGGGTGACGACCCGGTCCCCGAAGTGGACCCGGACCCGTGCACCCAGACCGTCACGGTTGGACTCCACCCCCTCCAGGTCGAGCTGGATCCAGCGCACCTCCCTCCGGTCGGGGAGGTCACTGATGAGCACCTGCGGCTGGGCGCCGAATTCCATGGTGACGATGTCCTGGGCACCGCTTCCGTTCACATCGAAGATCACGGCAGAACGGCTACCCATCACCCCCATGACCACGAGCTCACCCACTCCCTGGATCCAGCGGGAAAAGGAGGCGGTGGCCCCACCGCAGATCTCGTGGCCCCGGTCCTCTCCCGAACAGTCGATGGTGAACCAGGGGGCGAGCATGGGCCCGGAGCGAGGTTCGACCCCGAGAATGAACTCACTGTGCATGAATCCCGTCCCGGCATTGTTCAGGAGGACCGTGTTGATCCCGTAGCGGAAGGGAAAGTTCATGCTCGATGCGACGAAGACATCGACGTAGCCATTGGCGTTCAGGTCACCGATGCTGGGCCCCCAGGGCCAGTAGTTCTGGGCACCGATCCGGGTGGCGATCTCTTCGAAGCTCCCCGGCTCCCGCTGGGCGAAGAAGGCGTTGCCGAAAATGCTCCGCCCCTCGGAGCGGAGAAAATCCTCGTCCCACTCGATGGACTCGGGACGATGGAGCTCGTGCTCCGGCCCGACTTCCACACTCATGTCGGAGTGCATGTCGGTGAGGAAGAGGTCCAGGAGGCCATTCTCATCATGATCGAATACCGCCACTCCCATGGCTCCCCAGGGAGATCGGGGGAAGTAGTCCATGGTCCGGTCGACGAAGCCCTCTCCCTCCTGGTTCTCGAAGAAGACGTCGTGTCCCTGCATGTTCATCAGGTACAGGTCCGGCCATCCGTTTCCGGTGGCATCGAAGGCGGCGGCGTCCCCGGAGAAGGCCTCGGGGTAGTAGAGCCCCATCGCCTCGGTCACGTCCTCGAAGCGTCCGTCGCCGAGGTTCCGGTAGAGGATCGAGGTCTCGAACCGCTCCGGGTACAGATGGCCCGAGAAGGCATCCTCGTGCGCATTCCGGAAGGTGAAGGTACCCTCGCCCAGATCCTCGTTGGTCCGGTCGCGCCGCACGGTGCGGATCTCGTCGGAGGTGTACTCCCCCACATTGGTCACGAAGAGATCGAGGAGACCATTCCCATTGAAGTCGAAGAAGATCGCCCCCGACGAATGCCCCACATGGTCCACCCCCGCCTCGGCGGAGATGTCGGTGAAGTTTCCCTCGCCATCGTTCAGGAAGAGGGCATTCCCGCCCATGACCGTCGTCACGAAGAGGTCGGGATGACCATTGTTGTTGATGTCGGCGAAGGAGGCGCCGACACTGATGCGGTCTCCCAGCGCCACCCCGGCCCGGTCGGTGATGTTCTCGAACCGGCCGTCTCCCAGATTCCTCCAGAGCTCGTTGTCTCCCACCTGGTTCACGAAGTAGATGTCCAGGAGCCCGTCTCCATCGACATCGGCCACGGCGATCCCGGTCCCATGATCATAGTGCGCAGCCTTGTAGGTGCGACCGGCATCGTCCACCACATGCTGCCGGAAGGTGATCCCGCTCTCCTCCCTTCGGTCCTCGAACTCGAAGTCGAAGTGGACCTGGAAGTCGTCGACGGAGGCGATCTGCGCGTTGAAACGGGACTCCAGTTCCGCCGCGGCGATGCCGTCGGAGGGAATCTGCACTTCCAGAGTGCCGTCGGAGCCACAGCCCGCCACGACGAGGGCCGCCGCGACGAGGAGCGAGTATCGGAGGAGTGACATTTTCTGCATGGAATTTCGTATTGAGGTGTCCAGCCCGCCCGGTGAGGTCCCGAGGCGATCCGGAAGGGGGTGGGAATGGGTTGGAAGGCTCCATCAATACCACCTCCGACGCGATTTCGCCAGTTCGCACGAACCCCGGATCCCGGTCCCATGCTCCGGTGTGTAAGGGGAGCACCTCTCTTCCCCTTCCCCCACCGGACCTCATGACGCCCTCAGACCGCCGCCCATTCCTTCTTCTACTCCTCCTCCTGGTGGTCTCCGCGTGTGCGTCGGGGCCGTCCACGCCCTCCGACGCCACTCCGGCCCCGGAATCCGCAGGGGTCGAGGGTCCGAGGGAAGCCCCCGAGGCATGGCACCTTCTGGATCTCGAGCTCGATGGGGTCGAGGGCGCCGGGATTCTCCGGGCTCACCGGGAGCTCCTTTCGGACCGCGCCCCCGGCCGAACCGTCGTCGTTGCCGTCATCGACAGCGGGGTCGACACGACCCACACCGCCCTTCACCCGCATCTCTGGCTCAACGAGGGCGAGGTGGGGGGCACCGGCCGGGACGACGACGGGAATGGGTACATCGATGACGTTCGGGGCTGGAACTTCATCGGGGGCCCCGATGGACGCTCGGTGGAAAAGGACACCTGGGAAGTGGCCCGCCTCCATGGCCTCTGCACTCTCGGAGACGACGCGCCGGCCGCCCCACCTCCACCTCCCGACGAGGCCCTCTGTGCCCGGATCGCCGACGACTTCCGCTCCGAGGTCCGCGAAGCCGAGATGATTCTGGAGAATGTACGTGGGATCGCGATCCTCCTGGACCAGATGCTCCCACTCCTGGAGAATGCCGTGGGTGATTCTCTCACGACAATGGCGGTTCGCGACCTCCGTGCCGCCGATCCGCGGGTCGAGGAAGCCCGTGCCTTCTACCTGCAGCTCGCCGACCTGGGGATCACATCCCGCGATGTGGACGAAGCCCTCGAGGAGCTCCAGACCCAGCTCGACTACAAGCTGAACCCGGACTTCGACCCCCGTCCCATCGTGGGCGACGACTATACCGACCCCACCGAGCGCATCTACGGGAATCCCGACGTCATGGGGGAGTTCAGCTCGCACGGTACCCATGTGGCGGGTCTCGTCCTGGGGCTGGTGGAAGACCCCTCCCTCGCCCCGGATCTCGACGAGGCGATCCGGATCCTCCCGATCCGGGCCGTCCCGAATGGCGACGAGCGGGACAAGGACATCGCCAACGCCATCCGCTACGCCGTCGACCAGGGAGCCCACATCATCAACATGAGCTTCGGGAAGAGCTACTCCCCCCAGAAGGAAGTGGTGGATGACGCGGTGCGCTATGCCCTGGAGGCCGGGGTCCTCTTCGTCCATGCGGCGGGGAATTCCGCCACCGACCTCGATCTGGAGCCGAGCTTTCCCAGCCGCCACTTTCTGGACGGGGGCGAAGCGGAGCTCTGGCTCGAGGTGGGTGCGACCACCTGGCGGGGTTCGGACACCCTTGCCGCCCCATTCTCGAATTACGGCGCCCGCACCGTCGACCTCTTCGCTCCCGGCGCCGATGTGGTCTCCACCACCCCCGACGGGGGCTGGGAGGCCAACAGTGGCACGAGCATGGCCGCACCGGTGGTCTCGGGAGTCGCGGCCCTCGTCATGGCGTGGTATCCGGAGCTCACCACACGGGAAGTCCGCGAGATCCTTCTGGAGACCGCAACCCGTCACCCGGAGCGCCAGGTGATCCGTCCGGGCACCGAGGGCGAACGCATTCCCTTCGGCGAGCTCTCGTCCACCGGGGGCATCGTCAATGCCCACGCGGCGCTACTGGAGGCCGCCCGGAGAAGCCGTCCATAGGAAGTTGAGAAGAAAACGGGCGCCCCCCGACCTGGGGAGCGCCCGCCTCTTCACATCGGGGGTCCGGTGACCGGGACCCACCGAAAGGTTGGATCAGTTGGCAGCCGCCTCGATGAGGCCGTTCAACGTCCCCGAGAGGAGCCGCATCCGGCGCTGGTCCTCACTGGAGCTCGTGGCGATGCCCTCCTGGAGCATCCCCACCGCCTCCCGCAGGCTCATGACGGCGTTCGCCTGCTGGGTACCACCGGCCTCCCAGCCGTCGAGCACCTCGAAGAGCATCTGCCGCTGCTCTGCGGTCACGGCGCCACTCCGGACGAGCTGATCGGTGTAGGCACGGGCCACATCGGGGTGGTCCGGCCACTCGACGCGCGGCTGGTGCTGCGGGTTGAACTCGTCGAAGGAGATGAGGTTCGCAGCCCGCAGCTCGTTCTCGGTGAGATGCTCGCTCGGGGTCAGCCGGAGGACGTCGAGCCCCCGTGCGATCTCCGAACCGATGATGAGCCCGTTGTACCAGTAGCTGGACCACTGTCCACCCACCACGAGCTGGTCGTCGGAGATGGGGCCCCGGTCGAAGTAGGCGATCTCGAAGGCATTGGCGGGATCGGTGAAGTCGAAGACCGAGATTCCCCCCTGGTACCACGCCTGCACCTTGATGTCACGACCCGGCACCGGAACGAGGGAGCCGTTGTGGGCCACGCAGTTCTCGGTGTCGGTCTGCGGCACCGGGAGCTTGAAGTATCCCGCGTGCTCCATCCGCCCGTCGACGATCCGGAAGAGGGAGTTGGCACCCCACTCGGGAAGGTCACCGGCACGGCAGCGGGGCGAGGTCCCGCCCCCCCACTCGTCGGTGAAGATCACCGTGGTGCCGTCGTTGTTGAAGGTGGCCGAATGCCAGTAGGCAAAATTGGTGTCGATGACCTCGTCCACCCGCACCGGGTTCACCGGATCGGTGATGTCCAGGAGGATGCCATTGCCGGAGCAGGCCCCTGCGGCGAGACCGAGGTCCGGGTAGATGGTGATGTCATGGCAGTGGTTGGTGGTGGCGGACCGCTGGGTGCCCTCGCCATGGTCCCCGCCGGGCCAGAGACCCGCGATGTCCCCGGTCTCGTCGTCGGCGAAGACTCTCGGCTGGCTGGCGATGTGCGCCTCCTCGGGCCGGTCGAGAGACACCTTGATGACTTCGATGCGGAAGAGCGCCGACGCATCGGGGTCCTCCTCCGGCACCTCGCCGATGCACCCCTCCAGCTCCTCGGGGGACCGGACACCGGCCGCTCCCGAGTTGTAGACATAGATGTGATCGGGGTCGTTGGCATCCTCCAGGAGGGTGTGGGTGTGCGATCCGCGGCACGTCTGGACCGCCGCCACCTGCACCGGATTGTCCAGGTCGGAGATGTCGAAGACCCGGATGCCACGGAAGCGCTCCGGGTTCACCGGACCGGGCGCGCCCTCGGTTCCACAGTCGATCCGGCCATTCCCGGCCTCCACCGACATGAAGAGGAGGTGGCGGTAGACCGATAGATCTCCCTGTCCCCCCGGGCAGAGTACCGAGGTGACGAGCTCGGGCGCCATGGGATCGGAGATGTCATACGCGTTCCAGCCGGCGAAACTCCCCACGAAGACCAGGTCCCCCTGGAAGGCCAGGTCGGAGTTGGCCAGTCCCAGGTTCCCCACATTGTCGGGGTCGTAGAAGCCCTCGGGCCGCTCGGTGTTGGAGAGAAACTCCATGTTCAGGATGGCGGTCTCGGCATCGAGCCACCCCGCACCCAGGCCGATGCGTGGATCCTCGGTGTCCCACCAGACCGGCGGGTCCTCGTCGGAGGCAGCCTGCGCATGGAGGGCGCCCGAGAGCGGGATCAGGAGGAGGAGGGCTGCGGAGAAGACCGCGGCCCCCATCCGGCGAAGCGCTCCACGCGCCACAGCGCGTCGGGAAGTCAGGTCATTCGTCATGGACATTCTCGTGAAGGGGTTTCAGGGTTCGGTGGTGGGCAGCGTCGATCAGGAGCCACCCTCTAGAAGAAGGGCGCGCATCCGTTCGATCTCGATGGTCTGGTCGGACTCCACATGCGACGCGAAGCGAAAGATCTCGCCGTCCTGCCCTCCGGCTTCCGAGGCGAAGAGCTCACGCACCATAATGATGGCGCCCTCGTGGTGAAAGATCATGGACTCCAGGAAGAGCCGATCAAAGTCCGGGCCCTCTGCACGGGCGAGGGCCTCCATCTCCTCCGGAGAGAGCATCCCGGGCATGCCATCATGGGCGTGCTCCGGCTCGCCCTCCATCTGCCCAATGTCGTGGTGCCCGGCGGGGTCATCATGGTGGTGTCCGTGGTCCTGGTGCGCCCCATGATCGTGGTGGGCAGGGACATCGCTCCGGGACTCGTACCCGAGCTCGAAGGCGATCTGCGGGACCGCCTCACCCCGTCGATCGAGCCAGCGGGCCATCAGCTTGATCTCGTCCACCTGCGAGGTGTGGATCCGGTGGGCCAGGAGGCGCACGTCGGCCCGCTCCGCCCGATCCGGCGCCAGCTCCGACATCTCCAGCGCCTGGGCGTGGTGGAGGATCATCATCTGCATGAACCAGGTGTCGGCCTCCACATGCTCGGGAAAGTTGAAACTCGCCTCCGCCGCCGAAACCACCCGGCTCGGTTCCCCCGGGGCGCCGGGAAGCACCACCTGTGACGCGGCCTGTGCCTGGGCGAAGTGGGGAAAGAGGATCAGGGCGAAGAGTGCCACGAAGGCACCCATCGTCGGAATGTGACGGTCAGGCATGGAGATCCCCGGTCTCGAGGGTGGACGCATGCGACGGCGATTGCGTCTCGAGGCCGAGCCGGTTCCCGGTGGCCTCGAACCCGTTCTACCACGGGGAGGGCCGGTGGGATCCTCTTCTCCCTTCCCGGACCCGAAGGCCCCCTCCCGTCGGTGTCCACCGGGCGGTCTCGACTTGCGACGAAGGCGCACCATCGCCAGACTCTTCGAGATCCCACCCCCACAACAACCGGAAGTCCATGCGGAAGACCGTCTCGCTGCTCGCGCTGGTACCCCTCGCACTCTTCGCCTCCTCCTGCACTCCCGACGGACCCGACCCGGTCCCCATCACCCCGCCGCAGCTCGCGGTGGTCGTCGTGGTGGACCAGCTCACCCCGGAGCTCCTGGAGCGCTACGACGGGCTCTGGGAGGGCGGATTCCGCACCATCCTGGACCGGGGACAGAGCTTTCCGCGCGCGGTGCACGACCACGCCATCACCTTCACCTCTCCCGGTCACGCCTCACCGGTCACCGGAGTCATTCCCGCCCGTCACGGAATCGTGGGGAACTCCTGGAGGGAGTGGCGCGACGGAGAGTGGCAGTCCGTCTCCAGTGTCGCCGACCCCGACACCGAGACCATCGGGGGCTCGGGGAGCGGAAGCTCCCCCCACAACCTCCTGGTGGATGGGCTACCGGACTGGATCGTCGAGGCACACGACGAGGCCCGCGTGGTCTCGCTCTCGGGGAAGAGCACGGCGGGGGTCCTCATGGGCGGACAGGCCGGGGGGGGCCGCGATGCGCTGGACCGGACCCATGTCTACTGGTTCAGCACCGGCGCCGAGGGCTTCGTCACCTCCTCCTGGTACCGGGACGAGCTTCCCGACTGGGTCTCCGGCTTCAATGCCACCGTCATCGACCGGTTCGGGAGCGAGCCGTGCTGGGAGGACGATCTCCCCCCGGAGTGGGCGGAGCAGTCCCGGCGTGACGAGGTCGAGTACGAAAGCGACGGGGTGCACACCCACTTCCCCCACTGCATTACCGACGAACCCTTCCGCGACGCCGCCCACTTCATCTCGCGGACGCCTCGGCTCGACGAGGCGACGCTGGCCCTGGCGAGGGAGGCGGTGGTGGACCTCGAACTGGGTGCCCGGGGAGCCCCGGACTACCTGGCCATCGCCCTCTCGGGCACCGATCGGGTGGGACACGAGTATGGCCCCTTCAGCCGCGAGCAGCTGGTGAACCTGGTGACACTGGACCGTGCGCTGGGAGGTTTCCTGGAATTCCTCGACGAGACCATCGGCGAGGAACGGTACGTGGTGGGATTCACCTCCGACCACGGCGTCCTGCCCCTCCCGGAGTACCTGGAGGAGCGAGGCGACTTCGGCCTCCGGCTCACCGGCGAATTGACCGAAGCGTACGAGACCGCCGTGGCAAGGGTGGGGACCGAGACCGGTCCCGAACACCAGGGCGAGGAGGTTGAGGAGGCCCGTCGCCAACTCGCCGGACTCCTGGAGGAAGTGGAGTGGATCGAGGCCGGAATGACCCTCGAGGAGCTCGCCTCGGACGCCCCGGCAGATTCCTTCCTCACCCTCTACCGGAATTCCTTCCATCCGGAGCGCCTCTCCACCCGGCAGGCCCGCTGGGGCGTCGAGACCCGGTTGACCGAGGGCGTCCTCGTCCGGAGCAGCGGCACGACCCACGGGGTGCCCTACCTCCACGACCGGGCCGTCCCCCTGATCTTCATGGGGACCGGCGTCCCTCCGGGAGAGATGGGAGGGTCGGCGCGCACCCTCGACCTGGCCCCCTCCATGGCCGAACTCCTGGGGATCCCGGTGCCCGAGGGGCTCGACGGGCGCTCCATCCTGGTCCGCTGAGCCGGCGGTGGGGCCACTGAGCCCGGGGGGCGGTCGTGGGATCCTGATCCTCCCTCGACCCACCCGGGCCCACCCGAACGAGGGTCGGTCAGCCTCGCGGCTTCTTCCCCACCATCTCGGCGATCTGGACGAAGTTCTTCCGCTGTCCCCGCATGCGGAAGGCGAGAACGAAGAGGACCACCGCGAGGACGATGGCACCGCCTCCGGCAAGCCAGTGCCATCCGAAGAGGAAGTAACCCATCACCAGGTTGAGGACCCCGAAGGTCGAGGCGATCCAGATCCAGCGGGTCACCATGGCGTGGACCTCGTCGGGGGTGCGATGGGCCACCAGGTCGATGATCTTCTGCTGGCTCGCCGACGCGTCCTTCCCGAGCTGGTCCTTCGCCTGTTTCCTGCGGAGGTGTGGCGGCTCCTTCCCCGGGCGGAATCCCTTGATGGGCTGCCGGTCTCCGCCCCGTGACTTCTTGCTCATGGTTCTCCTCGTACCCGGGGCCGGAGGACGGCCCCGGGAATCACTGAAGTGCGCTGTGCGATGGATGGCTCCGTGGGCACCGGGTCGCGCCGCGAATCAGGCGCTTCCGGCATACTCGCCCCGGCGGGCCGCGGCGGTGGCACGGGCCCGCTGGAGGAAGGTCGACTGGGTACGGGGGCCGTTCTCGGGCTTTCCGCCCCACGCCTGGAGGGGCGCCGCCTGCAGACCCCGTCCATAGGAGAAGGTGAGTTCCCAGGGCGCCTCCACCTCGGCGGCCCGCCGATTGATGGCGTCCAGGTTCTCGGTGGCCTCCTCGTCGCCCTGGCCACCCGAAAGGAAGGCGATCCCCGGCAC
>SLSF01000305.1 GCA_007130605.1 Gemmatimonadota bacterium
ACGGTGTCTTGCCAGCGGTACACCCGCCCGGGACGAACGTCGTAGCCGTCGTCGTCGGCATGCAAGACGATCCAATCGTCGCCACGCGTGCGGGTCACCATCCACAGAGCGAACCCGAAACGCTCGCGCAGGAAACGCAGCACCTCCGCGCTGGCGGCCTCGAACGACATCCCCTTGACGGCCGGTAGGCTCGCCGGGCCGCGTGTCACGTGATCCATGCTCATCGGCGCTCCACGGAGAGACGCTACACCACCGCCAACGTCGACCCGCGTCGGAGGCGACGAAAGGCGTGGCACGGCGACTACCGGGCGCCGGAAGCCCGGTTCAGATCAAGCGGCTCGGCGAAGTCCGTCTGCCAGACCACCGCACTGCACGCAACCGGCGCAGGCCCGCGCCTCGTCCACCAGCGGCCGTAGCACCTGCTCGACGCGAACGGCATCGTCGGCCCTCGCCGTGCCGGACACCTGGTTGACGACGATTCACCACCCCCTGAGCGTGCCGAACCATCAATCGGTGGCATCCGGGAGCCGACCGTATGAGTTCTTGTACG
Source organism: Gemmatimonadota bacterium (assembly GCA_007130605.1). Classification (GTDB taxonomy): domain Bacteria; phylum Gemmatimonadota; class Gemmatimonadetes; order Longimicrobiales; family Gaopeijiaceae; genus SLBA01. Next base: position 551 of record SLSF01000305.1, read on the forward strand.
TCTTCCCCGGCTTCGGATGCGTGAACTTCATCGCCGACCACGTCGCGTCCACGCTCAGCGTCGTGCTCTCGACGAGCCCATGGCTGTAGCCGATGCGGATGACGTGAGGGAGCGACAGATCCGTTCCGTTCTGCTTCGCCTTCTGCCACGACACCCACAACATGCCCGTTGGCTTCAGGTGCATGGCGAGCCGAGGGAAGGCCTCGTCCAGCTCGGACTGCGAAGCGGCGAACAGGTGAACGTAGTCGAACGAGCCATCGAGAGCGCGGCGAAGCTCGAGATCGGGGAGGGCCATGGCCTCGAGGACCGCTTCGGGCGCCCCCGCCAGATGCGCGCGCATACCGGCCTTGACACCCATCTTCTGCGCAACGGTCCTAACCATGCCGCATCCCTCATTCACCACCACTGTCCGCTTCTACCTCCACGAGTCACGCCGGATCGATGAGTCCCCTGACCTCGACGAACGTACACGCGGGCTTGATCGCCGCGAACACCGCGCCGTGTGCACGGGCCGCTTCCTCCGGCCGCAACGCTGCCATCGGCCGCGATCGGCGCAGTTCCGGAGATCGCGACGAACGCTCCGACGCGCACGGCGCGGGAGAAGCCGATGACGGGTTCGAGCGGTGATCCCGACGACACGTGTGACCGCATGATGCAGCACCTCCAGAAGCCCTTCATCACCACGCACAGGCGCAGCCGTTGGACCGTCCCGCCGCGCCCGTAGTCTCCTTCACCAGTACTGTGCCACATGTCGTCCGTAGCGCAACGGGGTCGGCCGGTGCGACGGTCCCCCATCCGAAGCGGCGTTGCATTCCACGATCCATGGCTCTAGGATGCGCCCACCCACCGGACGGGGGACCATGAACCCATGCGAATAGGGAGACATGCATGCACGTGACGTGCTTCGCCTGCAAGGAACCTATCGAGGCTCCGGACCTCACCGCGCTCGCCGACGCGTTCGTCGCCCACGGCAACGAGGTCCACGCGTGGTCCTTCCCAGAGTCGTCGGTCCGCAACTACGCCTGCAACTTCGCGGAGGCCGTCGAACGGTTGTCGGCCGACGTCGCGCGGCGCGACATGATCGGCGACGTGACGATCCACCCAGTCACCCCCGACTGGCTCGACGACTGGAGGCGCTTCTTCGACCACGACGGCTTCGCGGGCAACCCTGACTGGGCCTCGTGCTACTGCCTCGAACCGCCCGCGCCGCCACCGCCCGAGGAGCCCGAGGCCCCCTTGTCGCAGCACTGCGGCGTCGGTATATTGGTAACCATATGGTTACCACTCATCCGGGCCAGCTCGACGCCGTCTTCGGTGCATTGGCCGATCCCACGCGACGGGAGATCCTCATGGTCCTCGGCCAGCAGCCGCGGTCAGTGGGGGCTCTGGCCGGCTCCTTCCCCATCTCGCGCCCCGCCATCTCGAAGCACCTGGACACGCTCGAGCGGGCGGGCTTGGTGGAACGGATCCCCCGGGGACGCAGCAACCTGTGCGTGGTCCGGGAGGCCCCCCTGCTCGAAGCCACCGCGTGGCTCGAGTTCTATCGCTCGCATTGGAAGGGCGCGTTGGATCGATTCGCCCTCCTGGTGGAGACCGAAGAGGAGACACCATGAGCCACGACCCAACCCGATCGCCTACCCTCGTGATGGACCGCACCATCCTCGCACCACGCCACCGGGTGTGGGCCGTCTGGACGAACCCCGACCTCCTCCACCGCTGGTCGTGCCCCGAAGGCATGCACGTCCCGGCGGCCGACGTCGACTTCCAAGTGGGTGGCGCATGGGAGATCGTGATGGTGGCCGACCACGACCCCGATGAACGGCACGTGGCCTTCGGCACCTATCTGGAGATCACCGAACCGGAGCGGATCGTGCAAGAGCACCAGTGGCGACGGCCCGACGGGGGAGCATCGCCGCGCACCGTGGTGACGGTGGTGTTCCAGGACGAGGGCGATTACACCCGAATCACACTCACGCAAACCGGCTTCGACTCGGTCGCCGCCCGGGACGGCCACGGAGAAGGGTGGGCCAGCACGCTGGACCGGCTGGCCGCAATGGCGGAGAACGAGCCATGAGCGAGATCCGCGCCCTCCGTGCCCAACTGGCGCTCATCACCGAGGTGGTGGAGGCCAGCCTGGCCGACATCACACACGAGGAGAGCGTCAGGAGCGCGATTCCTGGGGTGAACGACATGAACTGGGTCCTCGGGCACCTGGTCCAGGTGAACGCAGGGATCCTCGAGCTGTTGGGGCGTCCCGGCGACCCGCGCTCGGCAGACCTGGCCTACTACGCCGCCGGGGAACGGACTGGCGGCGATGACACCGACGAGTGGGGGCTCTCGGATCTCCGAGAGACCTTCCTGCAGCAGACCGCGCTCATCGACAAGGCGCTCACCGACGCTCCGCCCGAGCTCCTGGCGGCCGCGCCACCCCCAGGATTCGAGGGCGAGCTGCGAGACTTCCTCCACTTCATCACCTTCCACCAGGGCTACCACGTGGGACAACTGGGGATGCTGCGCAGAGCATTGGGGTACGACCGGGCGTTCGGCTAGGTCGCCTCGCGCCACGGGCACGGGCGTCCTCGCCGCCGCTCCCGGGCTCGCTGGCGACCCGTAAGTGCGCGGAGAAACCGCCGTCGACGTGCAGGATCTGCCCGGTCACGGAGGCGCTGGCGTCGCTGGCCAGGAACACCGCCGCGCCGACGTGGTCATCGACATCTCCCTGGCGTTGGCCAGGGTCCGATCGGCTCTCCGAGCTGCCAGGGCGGGGTCGGCGAACAGCGGCGCCGTCATGGGCGCCTGCACGACGTCGGACGCGATCGTAATGACGGTGAGCTCTACCCCTCCACGAACCGCGCCAACTGTTCGAGCGACGCCGTCATCGCCGCCACGTGGTCCTCGGCCCGGATGCCCTCCGGCACGTCCTCGGCCCGGAACGTCACGAGCGTCCCGTCGCCTTGAGCCTCCATCGACCAGGTCATGCGCATCACCCCGCCGAACGCAGGGTCCTCGCTCACGAAGACGACCGCCTGCTCGATCGATCGCCCCGGGACGAGCCTCGTGAGGCGCACGGTCACCTCGTCGGCGCTCACGGAGGTCTTGCCCTGACCCCTGTCCCGTTCGGCGTACGTGAGCCGCATGCGGTACGAGCCGCCGTCGCGGAAGTCGAACCGAAGCATCTCGCCAATCATGTCGTTCGGCGGGAGCCAGCGCTCCATCGCACCCGGCTCCGCGAACGCTCGGTAGACCGCCTCGGGCGACGCCGCGATCGACCGGGACGC
>SLSF01000012.1 GCA_007130605.1 Gemmatimonadota bacterium
CCCTTCGCCTTCACCTTGAGCCGCTCATTGGCGATCCACCACGACTGCGGGAGGGTCGCAACGTTCGCGGTGAGGTAGTAGAGGTTCAGGCCCGAGGGGAAGTTGGCGAAGATCACCACCATGACGATGGGAAGGAACCACATCATCATCTTCATCTGTGGGGGCGCGTCGGGCATGGTCCGAAGCGAGACCCACTGGATGAGGAACATGGAGATCCCCAACAGGACCGGCAGGATGAAGAGGGGGTCCTTGGCCGAGAGGTCCGGGAGCCAGGCGAAGGGGACGCCCCGGAGCTCGATCGTGTTCTGGAAGACGAAGAAGAGGGCGATCAGGATGGGCCATGGCAACAACATGGGCCAGCACCCGGCAAGCGGGTTGAAGCCGTGCTCCTTGTAGAGCTTCATGAGCTCCTTCTGCATCTTCTCGGGCTTGTCCTTGTACTTCGTCTGGATCTCCTTCAGGAGCGGCTGGACCGCCATGTTCCGGAGCTGGGCCTTCATCGCCTTGTGGTAGAGGGGGAAGAGGACGACCCGCATCATGATGCCCAGCAGGATGAGGACCCATCCATACCCCACTGCCAGGGTCTCGTGGAGCCAGACGAGGATCCACATGACCGCCCCCACGAAGGGCCGGAGGATGGGCCGGAGGGGACGCCAACCGATGGGGTTCACCTGCTGGAAGTCCTGTCCCATGGAGGCCAGCAGCGCGTAGTCCTGCGGACCGGCGTAGATCCGGTAGGCGAAGGTCCCTCCACTCCCCAGCGACTGGGTCACCGCCACGTCGGCAGTGGGCTCCTCTTCATTCTGGACCTCGCGGGCCACCATCCCCCCCAGGAACTCGGCACCCCCGGGCTCGAGAGCGGGGAAGAGGGCCATGACGAAGTAGCGGCTCTTCACGGCGGTCCAGTAGAAGGGGCCCTCCTCGACCCGGGAGCGCTCCACATCGCTCAGGTCGGTGTTCTGGATCCCGTTCTGGAGGTGGTTGAAGACGTACGCCATGGAGCGCCGTTCCTCGTTGGGATCCACCTCGTTGAAGGCGAGGCCCCGCCCCATGTCGCTCATGAGGAGGCCCCGCTCGAGCCCCCGGGCCCGGCCCGACACCTCGACGACGTACGACCCCGGGTCAAACGTGTAGGTCACTTCGAAGGAGAAGGGGTCGGTGGGGTGCTGGTAGAAAAAACGGAGGCTCTGCGGCTCCCCGCCCTCCTCCAGGACGAGGCCCTCGGCGGGCTCCACCTCGAAGGGAAGACCCCTGAGGTCGACGGTGTCGGCATTGATCACCACCCGCGACCCCAGGATCCCGATCTCCTCGGCGGCCACAAGCTGGACCGGTCCCTGGCGGGTGAAGGAGTCGAAAGTGAGGAGCTCGGTGGAGTGGACTCGCGCACCGATGTTGGAAAAGTGGTAGCGGTAGAGGGGCCCCTCGACGGTGACCCGGACCTCGGACACCTCCTCGCCTTCGGGCGCCTCCACCTGCGGTACCGGCTCGTCCTCGACCAGCCCCGGAATGGTGGGCGGGTCGTCGGGAGGCGGGGGCTCGTCGGCGGGATCCGCCTCGACCCGCTCCGAGGGATCGACGGCCGGTTCCTCCACCTGCTCGGGGGTGGGGTCGGCCACCTCTTCGGGGGGTTCGGCCGGGGGGAAGAGGAGACTCGTACCGACGAGGACGCCGAGCATCAGTACGATGGCCAGGACGAAGCGGGCTTCCGAATTCATTACGGCTTCACTTCTTCGGAGGTGAGGGACTCGGGTCCCTCCCGTCCGGAAGGAGGTGGCGGGTTCGGGGGGACGGGGTCATAGCCCTCGCCTCCCCAGGGATGACAGCGGCCGAAGCGACGCAGGAAGAGCCAACCCCCACGGAGGACGCCATGGCGCTCCACCGCCTCGATTGCGTACGCCGAGCAGGTGGGGGTATAGCGGCACGATGGGGGGGTGTACGGAGAGATGGCCGCCTGGTAGAAGCGGATCAGTCCGATGAGGATGCTTTTGAGCACAACCCCTCCGTAATTCCGGCGAGTTCGGCCAGGAGCTCGGGAAAGCCGACAGTGTAGGCCGATGGACGGGCTCGCACCAGCACATCGAGGTCGCACCCGGCCTCCGCCAGTGCGGGAAGTACGGTGCGACGTCCGATCTCACGCAGACGTCTGCGTACGAGATTGCGCTCCACGACGGTGTGCCGATGCTTCGGGACGATGGTCCCGTAGCGGGGAAAGCCGCCGGAGGACGGCGCGAAGAAGACCTCGAGATGCGGGGTCCGTTCCCGGTTTCCCCGCCGGAGGAGATGAACGATCTCCTCTCCTTTCCGGATGCGGGCCGCGCGGGGGAAGCGCTCGCGGGGCGCTCCCGTCGGGTTGCCCCCCGCCGGCTCCATCGGTGCCGTTACTTGCTTCCCACCTTCACGGTGAGACGGCGACGACCCTTCTTCCGACGACGGTTGAGCACCTTGCGGCCGCTCTTGGTCGCCATGCGGGCACGGAATCCGTGCTTGTTGAGGCGCTTGCGGTTGCGTGGCTTGTATGTGGGCTTCATGGTCCCTGGACCTCTGTCTGAAATGCGTCGACGCCGGAGCGCCGGTTCGTGCCGAGCTTGGAAAAATACCGGAAGTGGCGAGCCAGGGTCAAGGGACCACCCCAACCGGCCCATCGTGCGATTGACTTTTCCACACCCGGGGAATAGTCTTTCGACCCCCTTCGCCCGCCGTGCGACACCCGCCTCCAAGCCCCGACGTCAACCGCCATGGAGCTCACCCCGCCCGAACTGTGGAGCCGTGTCCTGGACACGGTGCGGGAGGGAATGCCGGAGCAGAGTTTCCGGACCTGGCTGGCGGGAAGTCGCGCAGTGGGAATGACCGACGGCGAGCTTTTCGTCGAGGCCCCCAGCGACTTCCATGTGGAGTGGATGGAGGACAAGTACGGCCCGGCACTCACCCGGGTGGTGGAGCGGATCACCGGCCGACCCCTGAAACTGGTCATCCGGTGCTCCGATGACGCGACCGAGCCCGAGCTGCCCGACCTGGAGCTCGCCCCCCAGCGGCCCTCGGCGCCCGCCTCGCCCCCGGCGGCCAGGACCTCCCCCGGCGGCGACCCCCTCCTGAACGACCGCTACACCTTCGACCGCTTCGTCGTGGGGAACAACAACCAGCTCGCCTGGGCCGCCAGCCGCGCGGTGGCGGAGAAGCCGGCGCGGATGTACAACCCCCTCTTCCTGTATGGGAAGGTGGGGCTGGGCAAGACCCACCTCATGCACGCGGTGGGACACGCCATTTTGGAGCGGAGTCCCGAGAAACGGGTGGCGTACGTCACCGCCGAGGGCTTCATGAACGAGATGGTCCGCTCGATCCAGAAGACCACCAACGCCGAGTTCCGGCGGAAGTACCGCGAGATCGACCTCCTCCTGGTGGACGACGTCCATTTTCTCGGCGGCAGGGAGGGGACCCAGGAGGAGTTCTTCCACACCTTCAACGCCCTCCACGACGCCCGCAAGCAGATCATCCTGACCAGCGACAGCCCCCCGAAGGACCTGCCCCAGGTGGAGGACCGCCTGGTGTCGCGCTTCGAGTGGGGGCTGGTGGTGGACATCAAGTCGCCGGACTACGAGACCCGGGTGGCGATCCTCCGGAAGAAGGCCGCCGACGACGACCTCACACTCGACGACGAGGTCATGGACTACATCGCTCGCTCGTGTACCTCGTCGGTGCGGGAGCTCGAGGGAGCGGTCATCAAGCTCCTCGCATACTCCTCTCTTCGCAGGGAGGACATCACGGTGGATCTGGCACAGCGGGCCCTCCAGGGGATGCTCCGCGGAGGCGGCTCGGGACAC
>SLSF01000108.1 GCA_007130605.1 Gemmatimonadota bacterium
ATGAGGGCGGCCCGCTCACGCAGGTAGTCGGGGTCCAGGAGGTCCTCCATGGGGAGGGGCGCCACAGCGGGGTCCGCGAGCCATCGGTCCCGGTCGGCGAAGGCGAGCTTCTTCGCCTCGATGAGGGTGTGGAGGGCGTCGGGTGAGAGGGAGGCCCCGTCGCGCATCCCGGCCGCCTCGGCGATCCCCAGGGTCTGGAGGAGGACGAAGCCCTGGCTGTTGGGGCCGGTGGTATGGACCCGGCGATCGAGCCAGTCCATGGAGGTGGGGCGCTCCCAGTCGGCACGGTGGTCGGCGAAGTCCTCCACCCGGAGGGGGCCTCCCTCCGTCTCGATGAAGTCGGCGAGGGCCTGGCCGATGGCGCCCCCGTACATGGCGGAGGGCCCCTCGTCGGCGAGGGTGCGAAGGGTCTCGGCGAGGGCGGGATTCCGGAGGGTGGCGCCGGCTTCCAGCGGATTTCCATCGGGGGCATAGAGGGCCTGGCCGGCGTCATTCAGCCGGGTGGCGCCCTCCAGGTCCTCGGCCAGGGTGTGGGTGACGACGAAGCCCTCCTCGGCCAGCCGGATCGCCGGGGCAAGGGCTTCGGCCAGGGTGAGGGTTCCGGCGCGCTCCATGGCGGCGGCCCACGCCGAGATCGCTCCCGGGACGGTGACGGCGGAGGCACCGGATCCGGGCATCGATTCATGGCCGTCGGCCTCGAAGAAGGCCGGATCGGCGAGCCGGCCCGCGCGCCCGGAACCATTCAGGGCCCGGACCTCCTCCTCGTCCGCATCGAGGAAGAGGGCGAAGGCGTCGCCTCCCACCCCATTCATGTGGGGCCGCACCACGGCGAGGATCGCCGCCATGGTGACCACGGCGTCGGTGGCATTCCCCCCGGCGCGAAGGACCTCGTAGCCCGCCGCAGCCGCCAGGGGATGACCGGCCACCACCGCCCCATGGAGCCCGGAGACTTCGGGGCGGATGGGATCGGGTGGATCGAGGGCGGCGGGGACTTCGGAGGCGGTTCGGACCTCGACCTCGGCCTCGGCGTCCGGCGCCTCCTCGCACCCGGAGAGGAGGAGGGCGCCCACGAGCGCGGGAAGCACGAGTCGTCCGAGCTGCGTTGGGGGGTGGAAGGACGCGAAGGTCATCGGGAGCTCCGTCTGAGGTATGGGATGCACGGGCCGGAAGAGAGGCGACCGGACCTCCTCGACAGCGACCCGAGGAGGAATCATGGGGCCGGAGCCATGGGCGCGTCAAAGCGGGACTGCGGGTGCGCCCCGGTCGGCTCGGGTCCTGACCCCGGAGCGAATTGCCCGACCCGCGGCGTCCCCCGCCGCGACACCGGCCCACCTCGACACCCGACCTCCCTCGCTGATAGGTTGCCACCCCGATCCCCCTGCGCTCCCCCGACCCCGGACCCCTCCGTGGCCACCGACCGCGTCTCCATCGTCGAAGCGAACCTCGACCGCTACCTGGAGGAGGCCACCCCCTCTTCCGATCCTCTCACCCCCGACCGCCCTCTCCGGCCGGGGAGCACCCTCACCGCCGGCGACGCCGTCGCCCTCTGGGAGGCCCAGGCCACCAGTCGGGCCATCGATGTGGAGGCGCGGCGGCTCAAGGCGTCGGGCCGGAGCTTCTACACCATCTCCAGTGCGGGGCACGAACAGAATGCGGTGGTGGGGGCGCAGCTCCGCCTCACCGACCCGTGCTTCCTCCACTACCGTGCCGGGGGCTTCATGATGGCGCGCTCCGCCCTCGACCCCGAGGTCGACCCGGTGCGCGACACCCTCCTCTCCATCTGCGCCCGACGCGACGACCCCATCAGCCAGGGGCGCCACAAGGTCTGGGGGAGCCGGCGGCTCAATGTCCCCCCGCAGACGAGCACCATCGCCTCGCACCTCCCGAAGGCGGTGGGGATGGCCTTCGCCCTGGGGCGCGCGCGCCGACTCACCCGGCCCGACGGGAACCCGGTGGAGTATCCCGAGGACGCCATCGCCATGTGCTCCTTCGGAGACGCCTCGGCGAACCATGCCACCGCCCTCACCGGGATCAACTCGGCCCGCTACGCCCTCCGTCGGGGCAACCCCATGCCCATCCTCTTCCTCTGCGAGGACAACGGGATCGGGATCTCGGTTGAGACGCCCCACCGCTGGATCCGCGAGACCTTCGGCGGCATGCGCTACCTCCGCTACTTCGAAGCCGAGGGCGATGTGGACGAGGTCTGGGACGTGGTGGAGGAGGCGGTGCACCTCTGTCGCGCCCGCCGGCTCCCCGTCTTCCTCCGGCTGGCGACCCAGCGCCTCTGGGGCCACGCCGGAAGCGACATCGAGACCGCCTACCGGACCCCCCAGGAGATCGAGACGGTGGAGGCCCGCGACCCGCTGCTCCGGAACGCCCGCCGCCTCATCGAACGGGGCGCCGCCACCCCCGACGCTCTCCGGGAGATCCGGACCCGGGTGCGGGAGCAGGTGCGGGAGGTGGGCGAGTCGGTGGCCGGCCACCGGCCCCTGGAGACGGCGACGGAGGTGATGGCCCCCCTGGCCCCCTGGGACGAAGCGAAGATCCGGGCGGAGGCTGCTGGGGAGGGGTCGCACCCACTCCCCGACCCGGAAACCCGGCGCACCTTCTGGAATGGCGAACTCCCCGAGGAGATCCGCAATCCCATCCGGAAGACGATGGCCGCCCACCTGAGCGCGGCCCTGGCCGACGAGATGCTACGCCGGCCCGAGGTCCTGGTCTTCGGCGAGGACGTGGGCCGGAAGGGCGGGGTCTACTACGTGACCGCCGGCCTCCAGAAGCGCTTCGGGCGGGCCCGCGTCGTCGACACCCTCCTGGACGAGACCACGATCCTGGGGGTGGCGCAGGGGACCGGGATGGCCGGGCTCCTTCCCGTGCCCGAGATCCAGTACCTGGCGTACATCCACAATGCCCTGGACCAGCTCCGGGGCGAGGCGGCGTCGCTCCAGTTCTTCAGCAACGACCAGTTCCGGAACCCCATGGTGGTGCGGGTGGCGGGGCTCGCCTACCAGAAGGGCTTCGGCGGCCACTTCCACAACGACCACTCCATCGGGGCGCTCCGCGACATCCCGGGGCTCATCCTGGCGTGTCCCTCCCGGGGCGACGATGCGGTCCGGATGCTTCGGGGATGCCTTGCGACGGCGAAGGCGTGCGGGCGGGTCGTCGTATTCCTGGAGCCCATCGCCCTCTACCACGAGAAGGACCTGCACGAGGAGGGCGACGGACTCTGGCTCACCGACCACCCCGCGCCCGGCGAGGCGCTCCTCCCCGGCGAGGTGGCGATCCATGAGGCCGCCGCCCTCGACGCGGCGGCCTCGGCCGATTCCGCGGAATCGCCTGCCCCGACGGATCCGGCAGCGTCGGCCGCGCGTGGCGGATCCACCGCCGCCCACGACCCGGCCGACATCCTCCTGGTGAGCTACGCCAACGGCTTCCGCATGAGTCTGCAGGCGCAGCGGATCCTGGCCCGGCGGGGCATCGCCGTCGATGTGATGGACCTGCGGTGGCTGAACCCCCTTCCCTTCGAGGCGCTCGGGGAGGCCGCGCGGGGGCGGCGCGCCGTCCTCGTCGTCGACGAGTGTCGCCGCACCGGCGGGGGGATCGCCGACGCGGTGATCGCCCGGCTGGCGGAGGAGGGGACCGGGGCGCGGCTGGCATCGGTGCGGGCGCCCGACTCCTTCGTACCCCTGGGACCCGCGGCGGACCATGTACTCATCCAGACCGACGACGTGGTGGAGGCGGTGGAGCGGATGGGGATCGACGGGTAGCGAAGCGGCGGTGCGGTGCCGGGGTCACGGACCCGCCCAACGCCGCC
>SLSF01000269.1 GCA_007130605.1 Gemmatimonadota bacterium
CGATTCCGCGGAATCGACGGCCCCCGTGGCGTGGACCCCGGCGCACCTGGCGGTCCTCCGGGAGATCCGCGAGGAGGCCCTGGCGCTCAGCCGATCCCGAACATGACCGTCACCACCAGGACGAGGGCCGCCGCCGCGAAGAGCTTGAGGAAGAGAGGGAAGCAGAAGCGGAACCACCGGTCATAGGGGATCGCCGCCATCCCCAGGATCCCCATGAGGACCGCGTTGGTGGGCACCAGCATGTTGGCGAAGCCGTCGCCGAACTGGAAGGCCAGGACCGAGACCTGGCGCGACACCCCGACAATGTCGCCCAGGGGCGCCATCAGGGGCATGGTGACGAAGGCCTGACCGCTCCCCGAGGGTACGAAGAAGTTCAGGACCGACTGGATCCCCAGCATCCCCACCGCGGCGATCTCCGGCCCCACCGCCGAGAGGGGCAGCGAGAAAGCGTGGACGATGGAGTGGAGGATCTGCCCGTCCTCCATGATGAGGGCGATGCCCCGGGCGATCCCCACCAGGAGCGCCGTCTCGGTGAGCTCCGACGCACCCTTCACGAAGCGCTGCGCCGTCTCGGTGGGACTCACCTTCCCGATGAAGGCGGCGGCGATCCCCAGGATCACGAAGGCCGCCCCAAGTTCGGTGAGGTACCACCCCCACTCGCTGATCCCATAGACCGCCGTCCCCAGGGCCGCGATGAAGCCCATGAGGATCAGGAGGTGCCGACCCGTCATCCGGGGATAATCGCCGGAGGTCTCACCCAGGTCGGGGGGCTCCACCCCGATGAGGAGAGACGCCTCGGGGTCCTTCTGCACCTTCCGGGCATAGCTCCAGACATGGTGCACCCCGATAAGGACGAAGGGGACCAGGAGGAGGAGCTTCGGCAGCCATCCCGAGTAGGTGGGGACATCGGCGATGTCCTGTGCGATCACCACCGTGTACGGGTTGAAGGAGGCCATCCCGTACCCGATGCCGTAGCCTGCCACCACCATCCCCACGGCCACCATGGCATCCATCTTCAAGGCTCGACATAACGCCACCAGGATCAGGACGAAGGGGATGTACTCCGCCGATGCCCCCATGGCCGACGAGGTGAGGGCGAAGACGAAGATCACCGCGAACATGAGGAGCGAGGGGCGGCTCCCCGCCGACTTCAGGAGCCCGCCCAGGAGGGCGTCGATGGCGCCGCTGGCCCGGATCACCGCAATCACCCCTCCAACGATGAAGAGGAAGAAGATGATGTTCTGGGCGTCGGCGAAGGCCCGGGGGATGGCGGTGAAGAGTTGCCACGGGCTCATGAGGTCCCGCTCCTCCACCGTCTCGTAGGTGCCGGGAAGGACCAGGGTCTGCCCCGCCTCGGTCACCTCGGTCTGGAACTGCCCCTGCGGGATGATCCAGGTGGCCACGAGGGCCGCCACCATGAGGAGGAAGAGGAGGGTGAGGGTGTGGGGCATCCTGAACTTCTGTGCCATCCGGCTTCTCCGTCCGTTCGTTCCGAGGCGAACTCCCGCGCCGGGCCATCCGGGCACCGGCGCATCGACGGAGGGATTCTACGTCGGATCGGCCCCGATGCAAAGCCGGGGGGGATTGCCGCCTCCGGAAGGGGGGTGTACGATGCGGCCATCCCACGCCACCGAAGACCTCCCGTCCGCCGAGATGCCCATGCCATCGCTTCGCAACGCCCTCCTCCTCGCCCTCCTGGTCCTCGTCCCGGCATGCACCCCGGAACGTAGCGTAAACGCTACAAGCCCCGACGCCTACGACTGGACCCTCCGGGCGGAGCGGACCGATTTTGCTGAAACCGCCCGCTACGACGAGGTGGTGGCGTACCTGGAGCAGGCCGCGGCGGTGCACCCGGAGCTCCACCTGACCTGGTTCGGGTACACAAACGAGGGGCGGGCGCTCCCTCTCCTGGTGGCGGGCCCGGTGGAGGATGGCTCCCCGGAGTCGGTTCGTGCGGCGTCGGCGGAGCGGGGTCTTCCGGTCCTCTACCTCCAGGGGAACATCCACTCGGGAGAGGCCGCCGGGAAGGAGGCCCTCCTCCGGCTCGTCCGCGACATGGCCCATGGGCAGCGCCCGGAGCTCTTCGACGACCTGATCCTCCTCATCGGACCCATCTACAACGCCGACGGGAACGAGCGGGTCGACCTGGGGAATCGCCCCCGCCAGCACGGTCCCATCGGGGGGATGGGGACCCGGCCCAACGCCCAGGGCCTCGACCTGAACCGGGACCAGATGAAGCTCGACGCCCCCGAGGCCCGCTCCCTGGCCCGGCTCATGACCGAGTGGGACCCCCATGTCCTGGTGGACCTCCACACGACCAATGGCACCCGGCACGCCTACCACCTCACCTATTCCCCCCCGCTTCACCCCGCCACCCCCTCTTCCATCGACGACCTCCTCCGCGACGGCTTCTTCCCCGAAGCGACCCGGAATTTCGAAGAGACCCATGGCTGGCACATCTGGCACTATGGGAATGTGTCCACCCGGGGAGGGGAGCGGGGATGGTACACCTTCGACCACCGGCCCCGCTTCGTCACCAACTACACGGGGCTCCGCAACCGGATCGGGATCCTCTCCGAAGCCTACAGCTACCTGACCTTCGAGGACCGGATCCTGGCCAGCGAGCGTTTCGTCGAGGAGATCCTGGCGTGGAGCCGGGCCAATGGCGAGCGGATCGTCCGGGTGGTCCGCGACGAAGATGCGCGGGACCTGAGGGGGAGCCGGATCGCCGTGCGGGGAGGGTTCCCGGAGCGGGGGAGCGAACATCCAATCCTCATGGGCGCGGTGGAGGAGGAGCCGCACCCCTTCACCGGCCAGACGATCCTCCGCCGCATCGAGGTGGTGGAGACCGATCCCATGCCCGCCTTCGTGCACTTCGTGGGCACCGAAGAGGAGACGGTGCCGTATGCCTACCTCCTCCCCGCCGAGCTCTCGCCGGTGGTGGAGCGGCTTCGGGCGCACGGGGTCCGGGTCGAGAGCGGGGAGGCCGGGGTCGCCCTGGATGTGGGGCCGGACGGGGCACCCGCCGGGGGCTTCCAGCGCTTCAGGATCGATGGGATGGCCGTGTCGGAACAGCCCTTCCAGGGCCGGAACGAGGTGGTCCTGGAGGGGGCATGGGGCGCCATCGAGGCCGGCGAGGCGCTGGAGCCCGGGACCTCGTTGGCCGAGTGGTACGTGGTTCCCATGGACCAGCCGCGGGCCCGCCTCGCCTTCCTCCTCCTGGAGCCGAGGGCCGACGACGGCTTCCTCAACTGGGGGATCCTCGATTCGTGGCTCGAGGAGGGGGAGGACTACCCGATCCGGCGGGTGGTGGGTGGAGGCTGATCAGGCCTCGGCTTCCTCCCCATCGAGGAACCACTCCAGGAAGCCGTCGAGGGCGGCGTCGGAGTAGCTGACCCCGATTCCGCCCCGCTCCTCGAACCACTCGGCGTCTTCGTGGTCGAAGGCGCGGGCGATGACGGGCACGTCGCTGGCGAGGGCGAGGAGCACCGAGCAGTCTTCCCGGTTTCGCAGGGTGGAGACGACGGCGCGGGCCCGGTCCGCCCCGGCGTTCCGGAGAACCTCCACATCGGTCACATCGCCCTTCACCACGGAGAATCCGGCGTCCCGCACCCGGTCCACGACCACCGGGTCGTCGTCGACGACCCAGATCTCGCGGGGGATCCCCACGAGGGTCTCGAGGAGGCGGACCCCGCTGGAGCCGCATCCCACCAGGAGGATGTGGTCCTCGGGAGGCGGGTCCTGAAGGTCGGGGGCGTTGAAGGGATGGAGCCGCATGAG
>SLSF01000312.1 GCA_007130605.1 Gemmatimonadota bacterium
CCAGGAGCCTCTGGTCATATTGCGGGACCGTCACCCGCAAGTGATGGTGTGAGAGTCGGTCTGCACCGATCGACGGGCATTCCCACCGCATATTGGGTTTCCCTGATGCTCGGACCACTCCTAGTGGCATGTGCAGGGGAGCATACTGGAGCTCCCGAGCCTGATTACGCAGATGTCGATTGGATGCACTATGGGGGCACTCCCCACGGGGCGACCTACGCTCCGGTGGCGGAAATCAACCAGCAAAATGTAGCAAACCTGCAACTTGCATGGAGTACGCGGACGGGGGACCTTGAGCGACTTGAGGGGCTTCCCTTCCGCTTTGAAACCACCCCCTTGGTCGTTGAGGGACTCCTTTACGTGTCGACCCCGACAGGCCGCGTTCTTGCGCTGAGGCCAAGTACAGGGGCATCAGTTTGGCAATTCGATCCGGAAGTCGACTTGGCTCGACCGGGGGTCGAGGGATGGACAACCCGGGGGGTGGCCGCTTGGGTCCCGGCTGCCGGAGATTCAGCTGTCGGCTGCACACCTAGAATTTTCGCACCAACCCCATTGGGTGAGATATTCGCATTGGACGGCGAAACGGGTGAACTATGCATGGACTTTGGATCACAGGGACGTATCGCCCTCGCGGACTTTACACCCGTCGGGCAGCAGAATGTACCTCCATATGAGATTGAAGCGATCACCTCTCCACCATTAATACTGAACGATCGTCTGATTGTCGGCTCTACTGTCAACAAGACAACACGATTCCCTACTGCCCATGGAGCAGTCCGTGCTTTCGATGTCCGTTCCGGTTCTAAACTATGGAGCTTTGAGCTGCTACGTCACGGGATGACTTCGTCTTCGAGCGCGCCAAGTGATCCAGGGGCCAGTGGAGGCGGCGAAGGTCGGCGGTCGTGAACGAAGTGAACGGCCGCGCAGAGGCGCGATGGTGCCGCTGCTGAACCCGTAGGGTTTGGTTCGAGCGGGGCAGGGGAGTACGGCCTTGGCAGTCCGACCTTCCCGCGAGACGGCGAGGACGGCCCGCAGGGCCGCCCGCAGCCACTCCCGCCGCCTCCACCACAGGATGGAGCTCAGCTCCGGATGATGGCTCAGTGACGCGGCTCAGCGCACTGGGCCGTTGTTTCTCGTGTACTGACTTCACTCGTGAAATGGCACAGCCGTGGACCACGGGGCGGCACGCAATCGGCTCTGCGTGAGGGGGGTCGATGAAGTGACGTGACCCCGCGGCCGAGCCTGCGCTCACGGAAATGTGCTTCCGGTGAAACCGGGCCGATTCAGGTCGTCTCTTCCCGCAATAGGGCACGCACACACGGCGAGGTGGTCACTTCCTGCAGGATACCCTCCCTCGACCTGCGCCAAGCAGCGGACGGTGCCGGGAGCTGTCTCCAGAACAGGTGCCCTCGGAGGCATCCGATCGTTTGTTCGCCAGAGCCGTCGAATTCGCGAATTGTCTCGCGCCGGTCAGGGCGGCGACGGGGTAGTCGGCGGCGAGCCGCTGGAGGTGCGGCTGAAACGTATCGTGGAGCATGCCCGGCGAGCATCGCCTTCTTCGCTTCCCTTCTCAGCCCGTCCAGCGCGTCCATCTGCGCGTACAGCAGCTCGGCCAGCGGCTGGGCCGGCTTGGGAAGTCGATCCAGGTACTCCCCGCGCTTCGAGGCCGCGTAGACCCCGCGCCCGGCCACGGCCACCCCCCGCGAGCGGTACAGGGCCTTCAGTCGGTTCTTCACCCGCACCTCATCGCTCCGGATCCAGCGGTATCCCTTGGCCCGGTAGCCCAGGGCCCCGAAGCTGCCACGCTCCTTGTAGACCTTCCGCTTGATCGCTCCCAGCCGGAGGCCTTCCGCCAAGCCAAAGGCATCCCGGCGATCGTCCTTCGGGCCCCGGCTCTCGCTCACCGCTGCCACCACCACCTTCTCCGCGTGGGGTGACAGCACCTCGTACAGCCACTCCGACAGCGTCCCTTCCTCCAGGCAGATGTGCCGCGGCTGAGGGATCCGTCGCACCGCTTCGATCAGGCACCGTGCGTTCGTCTCCACCACGTGGCTTGCAACTCGCCTTCCGCTCGGGGTCATGACCCCCAGCGTGCAGCTTGACGCACGGGCATATACCTGTCCATGGGCGTTCTCCTGTTGGGATGGGTACTGCTGGGCTCTCCTACATCCCAGAGTGTCCCGTCCCACGGGAGATCGCCAACTCTCTTTCGGGGCCAGCCGTCCCATCGATCCTCCTCCGGTCACGGACGCGCTGCCCCATGATGCCTATTCATCGACCGAGCCCGGTTCCGTTGCTCGCCCCGGTGACCCCGGCACACTCCTCCGGGGTACCGAAACGCAGGAACCGCACCAAGGGGAGACCTCCATGGCCAAATGGAAAGTCCACCGAGGATGGAGAGCGCGAACATCATCAGGGCGGACGTTCCGCACCCGATCTCATTCCCACCGTCCACTGCAAAGCGGCCCACGCGGCATGGCAGCCAATAGTCTACTGAGCGCTATGGGCGCTCCAGCCGGAGCCGAATGACGAAGGCACGTACGGTTCCGGCGACTTCATCCACCTCCACAATCCCGGTGAGCACCCCCTTCGACTCGGGGTCGGAGAACAGATTGGTGAAACGATCCGAGAAGCGGTGGCTCGCGAGTATCGTCCCCGCGTCCATGTCGACGACCTCAACCACGGTATCTCGCCAGAGGTCCGGCTCCACCATTTCGAAGCCGTGGGCGCCGTCTCCGGGGATTGCGGCCTCCTCCCATCGGTCGCCCGCGATCGCGAACACAGCCCAGGCAAGGCCCTCAGGATCGGCACCGATGGATGTAAGGAGCGGTGCCGGGGGAGGTGGGTTGTCGGGAACGGGATCGGGCGGAACCATCCAGGAAACCTCTCTTCGGTACGTCTGTCGATGCTCGCCTTCCAGTGTCCACAGCTCCAACTGGTACCGATCCTTGCGCCCAAGCCAGACCTCGGACCCGTCCGAGAGGGCAAAGTGGACGAGGTGTTGGGAAGGCTCCGGGGATTCGATTGGGTAGTCCGGCTCTCCGAAGGACCGCACGAGGGTTCCATCCGACGTCAGCACATGCATTGGAAGTCCGAACAGCTCCCCAGTGCGAGCGTATCCCGCCAGGACAATCGAGTCCCCGCGGATCCGATAGAGTTCGAACCCGGGCTGAATCCCCTCCAGGCGGACCGTGTGGTCGAGCTCAAGCGCACGGTTGAACACGGAGATGCGACCGAGGAGAGGATCGATCACGTGGAGTCGGCCCTCTTCGTCGAAGCGATGCGCTTGGGGAAAATCAAACTCCCCAGGTCCTTCGCCTGGTCCTCCAAGCGAAGACTCAAACTCCCCGTCGCGCGAGAAGATCTGTACGAGGCTGAACTCCTGTGTCAGTAGGAAGAACCCCCCCCCGTCGGGGTCCAACTCGATCCTGACAATCTCCGAGAACACGCTTCCCTCTGCGGTCCCGTCCCCCAGGACGGCAACGGTATCGACCGCGATGCGACAGTCGTTGCACGTCTCGACAAGGTCACTCGTCAACTGACCGTGGATCCCCCCCGGTGCGCCGGCGAGCCCGAGGAGCCCCAGCGCCAGAAGGAGCACGGATGAACAAGCAAGTTGACGGATCTGCCGGGTAGGCCGAACGATGCAGGCCTGCAACCGATTCCCCCTGGTGCGGTTAAGTGCAGGTCCGGTCACCCCCCGCGGTGCCTCAATCCACAGCATCCAGAACCCTCCCGACGGACGGTGAAACCTTCGCTTGGGCGACGATCCGGTCC
>SLSF01000085.1 GCA_007130605.1 Gemmatimonadota bacterium
ACCTTCATCTCGTGGAAGCCGAAGGTGTGCTCTCCGAAGAAGTCGGCGGCCTGGGCACGCTGATCCTTCCGGTGATGGTTTGCGCGGTCCGGGCTCTCTCCCGGGGTCCAGTTCCGGGAACGTTCCTTGGGGAGGCGGCGAAGGGCGGTCGGCATGGGTCTCCTCGGTGTCGGGGTCTCGGTGCACATCGTACGAAACCAAGATATCGGGAGTGTGGGGTGGCTTGAAGGGGGGAAACACGGTATTTTTGCATAAATGAGAATAACCTAAAAAGCCCTATCTTATGGCGTCCATCGAGCCGGGTCCCGGCCACCGTCCCGAAGAGCGAACCACGCTCCTTCAATGGATCGAGGAGGGGGGTCTGATCCATCTCCATGCCCCCGAGGGGCGGGGGAAGACCTCTCTCCTCCGGGAGACCCTCCTCCGCCACCCGGGGCCCCGCCTCCACCTGGCCCTCCCGCCCCTGGACGAGGCCGACCTCCTGGCCCATGTGGAGCATGACGCCGGCCCGGTGGAGCGTCCCGAGCGACCGGACCTCCTTCCCCTTCCCGGGCTGGGCGCCCGCTGGTCCCGTCTCCTGGAGGGGATCCTCCTCCGCCTGGCCGCCGAAGCGGAAGCCGCCCCCGGCGTCCTCGTCCTCGACGACTTCGACCACCTCCTTCGCGCCCGCCGCCGGATCGCCGGGGAGCTTGCCGAGGTCCTGGCGCGGATCGAACGCCGGGGCCTTCCGGTCCGCATCCTCCTGGCCACCCGGATGGCGGAGCTGCCCGAGGCGCTCGTCGGCGAGATCCGCACCCTCGCCCTCCTCCCACTCCCCTTCCGCCAGGCGGGGTGGGGGCACGGGGCCACCGATCCCATGGATGCCTTCCGGCGGTGGGCCATCTTCGGGGACCATCCGGCCCACCTTCCGAAGCGGCGCCCTTCCACCTCGCTCACCGAGGCGATCCTCAAGCGGGTCCTCCTCCCGGAGGGGGATCTCTTCGACGCCCCCCTCCGCCGGCTCGGCGCCACCTTTCATGCTCCGTCCCGCTACGCCTCCATCCTGCGCGGGGTCGCGGAGGAGGACCGGGACTGGGCCTCCCTCGCCCAGGCGGTGGGGGTCGACCGCGGAAGCGCGCTGGCTCCCTACATCGGCCGGCTGGAAGAGGAGGGTCTTCTCGCCGTGCGCCTTCCCATGGATGCCCCCGAAGGTGCCCGCCGGCGCCGCTACGCCCCCGCCGACCCCTTCCTCTCCTTCTGGTTCGGCCTCGTCCTCCCCAACCGGGGTCGGCTCCTGCGCGAGAGTGCCACGCGGGTCCTCCGCGAGCAGATCGAGCCCGGGCTCCAGGCCCACTTCGACCGGTGGCTCCCCGAGGTGGCCCGCCGTTGGCTCGCCCACCATGCCGACGAGGAACTGGCGGCTCCCGCCCGGGTGGCCGGCGCCCTCTGGGGAGGCGAGGGGCCCGAGTTCGAGGTGGCCGGGCGGCTCACCAATGGACAGGTCTGCTACGGGATCGTCCAGGAAGGCGCCGGCCCCGCCGGATCCGACCTCATGACCCGGGTCCTCCACCGGATGGAGCGGACCCGCTTCGGGCTGGGGCGTCAGGCCCGGGGCCCCCTGGTCGTCCTCCAGGGAGAAGCCGATCCCACCCTCCGACGGGAGTTCGCCCGGGTGCCCCTCGCCCGCGCCATCACCCCCGAGGTCCTCATGGGGACCCGCCCACCCCGGGTCGGGTAGATTGGCCCACCTTCCATCCTCCGGAGTGACGATGAACCAGACCCGACTGCTGATCCCGGGGCTCGCCGCGGTGCTTCTCCTGCTTCTCCTGCCCCCCCGACCTGTCCAGGCCCAGGAGGTCCGTCTCACCGGCGGCTATGGCGGGGCCGAGAACTCCGACCTGATCGGGGGCTTCGGGTGGGGGATCGGCATCCGCTACTTCCACTGGGCCGGCCTCGGCTTCGGGATCGAGTCGGACCGCTTCTCCCGCACCTTCGACATAACCGAGAGTTCGTGCGCCGACGACGGGCTGGGGTGTCTCCAGGAGCCGGTCGCCTACGACACCGACACCAACACCACCAGCTTCATCCTCCTCCTGGGCCTCGCCCCCAACGACGCGGTGCAGATCCGGGTCGGTGCCGGGCGGACGGCCGGCGTCATTCGATCCCACGGGATCGGCCGGACCTCGGGACGGGACTACGAGGTCCCCGATTCCGATCGGGGGTCGGGGCCCCTGGCATGGAGCCGGGGCGCCGATGGTCACGTCCTCTTCTTCGAGGGGGTCGTCGATCTCCCCGGTCCCATTTCCGCCTTCGCGGCGTACCGTCGGCACGATGTCCGGATGGAGGGGTGCGGGGAGGGGGGCACCACGTTTCTCTGCGGCCCCCTCAACCACTGGGAGCTCAACACCGGCCTCCACCTCCACCTCTTTCCCCGGCGGGACGAACCATGAAGTGGGCGCTCCTCACAGGGGCCTCGTGGGGGATCGGCGAGGCGATGGCACGGGAGCTCGCGGCGCGGGAGTGGGGGCTCGTCCTCACCGCCCGCTCCGAGGACCGACTCCACGCCCTCGCCGGGGAGCTGCGGGATCACTACGGCGTCCCGGTGGAGGTCCTCCCCGGTGATCTCACCGACCCCGCCATGCCCGCCGAACTGGAGGCGGCCACCGAGGGGACGCCCATCGACCTCCTGGTCAACAATGCCGGCTTCGGGGGCTACGGTCCCTTCGTCGAGTCGGAACTGGAGCGGGAAATCCGGATGATCGAGCTGAATGTGACCGCGGTCACCGAGCTCACCAAGCGCTTCGTTCGCCCCATGGTGGAGCGGGGCCACGGGCGGATCCTGAATGTCGCCTCCACCGCCGCTTTCCAACCCGGTCCCCTCATGGCGGTCTACTATGCCACCAAGGCGTACGTCCTCTCCTTCTCGGAGGCGCTCCGCGAGGAACTGAAGGGGACGGGCGTCACCGTCACGACCCTCTGCCCGGGACCCACCGAATCGGAGTTCCAGGGGCGGGCCGACATGAAGGGCTCACCCCTCTTCGAGCGTCTCTCTCTTCCCACCTCCGCCGAGGTGGCGCGCTACGGGGTCGAGGCGGCGCTCCGGGGGAAGGGGATCGCGGTCCATGGTCGCATGAACCGGATCCTCGCCTTCGCAGGACGCTTCGCACCCCGGAGCCTCCTTCCTGCCATTGTCCGACGGATCCAGGAGAAGCGGGGGTAGCTGCACGGCCGGGGGCCACACGGGGGTGGCGACCCCCTTCAGTGGTCCACGATGGTCGCCCCCTCTACCAGCTCGTAGCCCAGGGTGTCGCCCTTCCGGAGGGCGGGGATCCCTTCCACCATCCAGACCGGTGGGGGGGCGTCCTTCAGGAAGTGGTCGAAGAAGTGGAACATCCGGATGTTCCAGTCGCGCTTGTTGGCGAAGGTGGTGGGCCAGTGAGGCTCGCCGGTGTAGTTGATCATCCATGCGGGCTTGGCCAGCCGCCGCAGCGCGACGAAGAGCTCGATCCCCTGCTCCCACGGGACCGCCCCATCCTCGTCATTATGCATGATGAGGAGCGGCGTCTCGATCTTGTCGGCCCAGAAGAGGGGCGAGTTCTCGATGTAGCGCATGGGGGCCTCCCAGAGGGTCGCGCCGAGCCGGCTCTGGGTCCGCTCGTACTGGAACTGGCGGACGAGCCCGCTGTCCCACCGGATCCCGCCGTAGGCGCTCGTCATGTTGGAGACGGGGGCCCCTGCGGCCGCGGCCCGGAAGAGGCCCTGGGTGCGCGTCACCATGAAGGCGATCTG
>SLSF01000123.1 GCA_007130605.1 Gemmatimonadota bacterium
CCGGACCTCCGGCGGGACCACGCCCGCGACATCCTCGCCATGGGGCCGTGGGACGGCGTCGCCATCGGAGGGCTCTCGGTGGGCGAGGCGAAGGAGGACATGTGGGAGATGCTCGAGGTGCTGGACCCCATCCTCCCCGCGGATCGGCCCCGCTACCTCATGGGCGTCGGGTACCCCACCGACCTCCTGGAGGCCATCGCCCGCGGATGCGACCTCTTCGACTGCGTCGCCCCCACCCGGAATGCCCGCCACGGGACGGCGTGGACCCTCGACGAGGGCCAGGTGAATCTGAAGGCGGCACGCTTCCGGCGGTCCACCGCGCCCCTCGATGCGGAGTGCGACTGCTACGGGTGCACCCATTTCGACCGGGCGTACCTCCGGCACCTGGTGGCTTCGGGGGAGGCCTTTGCCCATCGGCTCCTCTCGATGCACAATATCCGGTTCCTGATCCGGATCGCCGAGGAGTCCCGTCGACGGATCGGCGATGGTACCTTCCGAGGGTGGGCCACCGACTGGATCGAGCGGTACCGCGCGGCCCGTCGGCGGCGGGACGGGGGTTGACCCCGGCGGCCCACCGCGCTGCATTTTCACAGACCCCGAACTTCAACGAATGGAATCGATGACGACCTTTCCGGTGACCGGACTTCTCATGGCCCCTGCCGAGGGTGGCGGGGGTGGCCTGATGGTGATCCTCATCCAGATCATCCTGATCTTCCTCATCTTCTACTGGCTCCTCATCCGCCCGCAGCGGAAGGAGCAGGAGCGGCACAGGCAGATGATCGAGCGGCTCCAGAAGGGAGACGAGATCATCACGGTGGGAGGGGTGGTGGGCACCATCGTCCACCTCACCGAGGATCGACTCACCATCCGGACCGACGAGAAGACCCGGCTGGTGATCGATCGCTCGAAGGTGGGACAGAAGGTGGAAGACGACTTCGAGACCCGAGGCAACTGAGACCTATGGCGATCCGACCTCTTCGCTACCTGGGCGACCCGGTGCTCCGGGAGCCGGCCAGAGCGGTGAAGCGCTTCGACGACGAACTCCGGGAGCTGGTGGACGACCTCTTCCAGACCATGATCTACGAGGAGGGCGCCGGGCTGGCGGCCCCGCAGATCGGGGTGGCGCTCCGGGTCCTGGTGGTCGATGTACGGCGAGAGGAGGGGGACGAGGCACGGGTGGCGCTGGTGAACCCCCGGGTGGTGGAGCACTCCACCAGGTCGGACAAGGAACCCGAGGGGTGCCTGAGCATTCCCGGGGTGACCGAGGTGGTGCGCCGGCCGGCCGGGGTGACGGTGGAGGGCTTCACTCCCGAGGGCAAGCCGGTGACCCTGGAGGCCGAGGGACTCTTCGCCCGGGCGCTCCAGCACGAGATCGACCACCTGGACGGGGTCCTCTTCATCGACCACCTCTCTCCCCTCAAGCGTCGGATGCTCCTGAAGAAGTACCGGAAGCTCAGCGAGGAGCCGGGGTGAGGATCCTCTTCTGGGGGACGCCGGATTTCGCCCTTCCCTCTCTCCGGGCGCTCATGGGAGAGGGACACGAGGTGGTGGGCGTGGTGACCCGGCCCGATCGTCCTGCGGGGCGGGGGCGGACGCTCACCCCCTCGCCGGTCCGCACCGTCGCCGAAGAGGAGGGGATTCCGGTGCTCACCCCCGAGCGTCCCCGCGGGGAGGCCTTTCTCGCCGAACTCCGGGCGCTGGAGCCCGAACTCTCGGTGGTGGTGGCGTACGGGCACATCCTGGACGCCTCGGTCCTGGATCTCCCCCGCCTGGGTTCGGTGAATGTGCACGCCTCTCTCCTTCCCGAGCTCCGGGGGGCGGCCCCGGTGAACTGGGCACTCATCCGGGGGCGCGGCGAGACCGGGGTCACCATCATGCAGATGACCGAGGGGCTGGACGCGGGGCCCATCCTTCTGCAGCGGCGCCTCCCCATCGAGCCGGGCGACAGCGCCGGCGGCCTCTACCTGCGGCTTTCGGAGCTGGGAGCCGAGGCCCTCATCGAGGCCCTCGCCCTCATGGAGATCGGGGGGCTGGAGCCCATGGAGCAGAATCATGACCTGGCCACCTATGCACCGAAGGTGGATCGGGAGACGGCGCGCATCCGGTGGGGGTGGCCGGCTCGGCAGGTGGCGAACCAGATCCGGGGGATGGATCCGGTGCCGGGGGCGTGGTCACTCCTGGACGGGGAGCCGCTGAAGCTCTTCCGACCCCGGGTGGTGGAGGCTCCGGAGGATGGCGGGACGGAGTCCCTCCCCGGGACGGTCCTCCGCGCCGACCCGGAGGCGGGACTCGTCGTCCGGACCCGAGAGGGAGCGCTCCGGCTCGACGAGGTGCAGCCGGCCGGAAAGCGGCGGATGCCGGCGCCGGCGTGGCTCCGGGGCGGGGGACCGTCGCCGGGGGACCGCCTTGTCTGAGGCGCCCCGCCTCCACCTCCTCACCGACGACCGGATCCTGGCGAGGGAGGACTTCGTCGAGGTGGCGGAGGCGATCCTGGAGCGGGGAGGTGCCCGAATGGCCCTCCACCTCCGGGGACCCCGCACCTCGGGACGGGACCTCTGGGCACGGGGACGGGCCCTCTCTTCCGTCACTGCCGAATCGGGGGCGTCGCTTCGGGTGAACGACCGGGTGGATCTCGCCCTCGCCCTTGGTGCCGACGGGGTCCACCTGGGAGCCCGGAGTCTCCCACCGGGGGTGGTGCGGGCCCTGGCGGGCGAGACCCTGCGGATCGGTCGCTCGGTGCATGGGATCGACGAGGTGGTGTCCCTCGAGAACGCTTCCCACCTGGAGGCACTCGACTACCTTATGGTGGGCACCCTCTTTCCCACCCCCTCCCATCCGGACCGGGAGGGTGGGGGCCCGGAACGCCTCGCCCGGATCCGGGAGCGGACCTCCCTTCCCCTGGTGGGCGTAGGAGGAATCACGCCGGAGCGGGTGGCGGCGCTGGCGACGGCCCTTCCCGGGATGCGCAGGTGGGGGATCGCCCTCATCCGCGGTGTCTGGGAGGCCGCCTCGCCGCCGGACGCCCTGGAGCGGTACCTCGAAGCACTGGAGATGACGGCATGAGCACCACCGAGAACGCAACCTCCGAAGGGGCGATCCTCGTCAATGGCGAGGCCCGCCCCCTGGAGGAGGGGATGACCCTGACGGGCCTCCTGGAATCGCTCGAACTCGATCCGGCCACCGTGGTGGTGGAGCGGAATCGCGAGATCGTCCCCCGGGAGCGGTATCCCGACACCCCCCTCTCCGAAGGGGATCGGATCGAACTCGTCCACTTCGTGGGCGGGGGCTGAACCCCTCCGTCCGACTGTCCTGTCCGACCCACGACCCCAAGCGCCATGACCCAACGGAACGACACGCCGAACCCCTCCAGCGATCCCCCCCTCGTGATCGGGGGGAAGCGCTTCGAATCGCGCCTGATCCTCGGAACCGGAAAGTACCGCGACAATGAGACCATGGTGCGGGCCCTCCGGGCCAGCGGGACCGAAATGGTCACCGTGGCGGTGCGCCGGGTCGACCTGGACCGGAAAGGGGACGAGGCGATCCTCAACCACCTGGACCCCGACGAGTTCTTCCTCCTGGCCAACACCGCCGGCTGCTACACCGCCGACGAGGCGATCCGGTACGCCCGGCTGGCCCGGGCCGCCGGCTTCAACGAGTGGATCAAGCTGGAGGTCATCGGCGACGAGGCGACCCTTCTTCCCGATGTGCAGGCGACCCTGGAAGCGGCCAGGGTCCTGGCCGACGAGGACTTCAAGGTGATGGCGTACACCAATGACGACCTCATCACCGCCCTCCGCCTGGAGGATGCCGGGTGCGTCTCGGTGATGCCCCTCGCCTCTCCCATCGGGAGTGGGCTGGGCCTCATCAACCCCTACTACATCCGCGAGATCAAGTCGCGCCTCGAGGTTCCGGTCATCGTCGACGCCGGGGTGGGGACCGCCTCGGACGCCTGCCGGACCATGGAGCAGGGGGTCGATGGGCTCCTCATGAACACCGCCGTGGCGGTGGCCGACGATCCGGTGGGGATGGCCATCGCCATGAAGGAGGCGACGAGCGCCGGGCGTCGGGCGTGGCTGGCCGGCCGGATGCCCATGCGCGAGGTGGCGGTGCCTTCGTCGCCCACCCGGGGGATGCTCGACTGAACGGGTCGGCGCGGACCCCGCGGGAGTCGGCCTTCCGGATCCTCATGGAGGTGGAGCGGGGACGCCGGCTGGACCGCGCCTTTCACATCCATGGCGGGGCGGTTCCCGAGCGGTCCAGGGGATGGGTCCACGAACTCACCCACGGCGTCGTTCGACTCCGGGGACGGCTGGACCACCTCCTCGATCTCCACCTGAGCCAGGGCATCGAGTCTCTGTCGGTGGAGGTCCGGATCCTCCTGGAGATGGGGGCCTACCAGCTCCTCATGATGGGGAGCGTGCCGGGGTATGCGGCGGTCTCGGAGACGGTGGACGGGGTCCGCGAGGCGGGCGGGGCCGGGCTGGCGGGGATGGCCAACGGGGTCCTCCGCTCCCTGGCCCGGAAGGGTGGGGGCGAGGAGCGCTTCCCCTCCCTCGAGAGCGATCCTGTGGGCCACCTCTCCTCCTGGGGCTCGCACCCCCGCTGGCTGGTGGAGCGGTGGGTGGCCCGATGGGGCGTCGACGAGACCACTCGCCTGGTGGCGTGGAACAACCGGATCCCCACCATCCACCTGCGGCTTCTCGGTGGCGTGTCGGGGGAGGACGCGCTTCGGCGACTCGGTGAGGTGGGGATCGAGGGCGAAATGGGCCCGCCGGGGAGCGAAACGGTGCGCCTGGCCCGGGGGAGTGGGGTGGAGGCTGCGCTGGAGGCGGTGCCCGCCGTGGTGCAGGATCCGGCCGCCGCCTGGGTCGTGCGGTGGGCGGGGAGTGTGGAGGGTCTCGAGGGCGCCGACCTCTGCGCGGCGCCGGGGGGGAAGTGTTTCGGCCTCATGGATGGCGGTGCCCGGATGGTGGCCCTCGATCCATCGGCCTCCCGCCTGGCCCTGGTGCGGGAGAGCGCCCACCGCCTCGATCTGCGCCTTCCCCTGGTACGGGCCCGGGGAGAGGCGCCCCCGCTCCGACCTCGGGACCTGGTCCTGGTGGATTCCCCCTGCACCGGGACGGGTACCCTGGCCCGGCACCCCGACGCCCGGTGGCGGCTGGAGCCGGGGGCGCCGGCGGAGATGGCGGAGATCCAGGATGCCATCCTCGATGGAGCCGCGGAGGTCGTTCGGGAGGGCGGACTCCTCCTCTACGCCACCTGCTCCCTGGAGCCCGAGGAGAATGAAGAGCGGGTGGAGGCGTTCCTCCGGAGGCATCCCCATTTTATTCTGGAAGGAACCGACGATTCCGGGGTAGAGATCCCCGACGCCGCAACCGATGCCTCCGTTCTCCGGGCCCTGCCCCAGCGGACGGGTACGGATGGGGCCTTCGCAGCGCGGCTCCGCAGGCGGAGCTGACCTCCAGCGATCGGACACGAGTCATGGAATTGGGAAAGTCTTTGCGTCGACGACGCCCGGGTGGCGGGAAGAAGTCGCCTCCACCGAAGAAGCGGAGCGGGTCGTCGGGGTGGACCGGGGGGCGCCACCTCCTGGTGGGCGCCGTCACCCTTCTCATCGGGGGAGGCGTCGGATTTCTGTACGCGACCCAGGTGGCGTACCCGGCCGAGGACGCCAGGGTGGGCGACCTGGTGGAGGTGCCGGAGGTGCGAGGAGGGCCCGAGCTCGAAGCCCATACCCTGCTGGGTGAGCGTGGCCTCGAGGTGGGCCGGGTCGACTCCATCCTCCATCCCTCGATTCCCGCCGGCGAAGTGGTGGGCCAGACACCCTTTCCGGGCCAGTTCGCACTGCCCGGAGGGGCCGTCGAGCTCACGGTGAGCCTGGGGCCGGAGCGGCGCCCCGTGCCCGATGTGACGAGACTCCGTGCCGATCGGGCCCTCACCGTGCTCCAGACCACCGGCTTCGAGGTGGAGGTCGACTCCATCGACTCCGACGAACCGGCGGGGCGGGTGGTGGGGACCGATCCGTCGGCGGGCACCACCACGGCGCTTCCCGCCTCGATCCTCATGCAGGTCTCGCTGGGCCCGCCCCTGGTGGAGATGCCCGACCTGGTGGGCCGGTCCGAGGAGGAGGCGCGCAATGCCCTGGAAGAGCTCGGGCTCACCGTGGGCGAGGTTCAGTCCCGCTTCCAGTTCGGCTTTGCCAGTGGACAGGTGCTGGCCACGACGCCTGAAGCTGGAGAAGAGGTGCCCCGGGGGGGCGAGGTCCACCTGGTGGTGGGCACCGGAAGCTTCCTTAGAGACGGAGGGGAGTGATTCCATGGCCTCGAGAGATGGCTCCGGCTCAAACCTGCCCTACTACCTGACGGCGCTCCTGGCGCTGGCGGTCATCGGGTACGCCTGGGTCCAGCAGGACCATCTCCAGGCCCGTGCCATCGGCCCGGGCTCCGAGGCGCCACGCTTCGAAGCCGTGACCCTCGAGGGGGTGCCCGCCACCCTCGACGACTACCGGGGGAAGGTGGTCCTCCTGAACATCTGGGCCACCTGGTGCCCTCCCTGTCGCTACGAGATGCCCTCCATGCAGCGCCTCTACGAGGCCATCGACGACCCCGACTTCGAGATCGTGGCGGTGAGTGTCGATGCCCGCCTCGGTGAGCGCGACGAAGACGGGATGCCGGGGGGGAATGTAGGGGCGTTCGCCGACTCCCTCTCCCTCACCTTTCCGATTCTCCACGACCCCCGGGGCACGATCCGGCGCCAGTACCGGACCCGCCTCCTCCCGGAGTCGTACGTGATCGGCCGCGATGGTCGGATCTACCGGAAGGTGGCCGGAGCCACCGAGTGGGACCGGCCCCAGTACATCGACTTCATCGAGCGCCTGCTCGCCGAGGAGGTCTGATCCGATGCCGAGCTTTTCCGGCTTCTTCACCCGCAACCTCACCCTGAAGGTCTCCGCCTTCATCGTCGCCCTCCTCCTCTGGTTCTCGGTGCAGTGGGAGGCGCCCGGACGTTTCCAGTTCCAGGATGTCCCGGTGCGGGTCGACCTGAGTGACCCCGACTGGGTCCTGGTGGGCAATCCCTCTCCCGCCACCGTTTCGGTCTCCCTCCAGGGAGCCGCCGGAGACCTCACCCGCACGGCACGGCCCACCATCGTCGTGCCCATGGACGCCGTGACCACGGGAGACACCACCGTGGTCCTTCGGAGCCAGTGGGTGCGGGTCCAGGACCGGCCCGGGGTGGGGGTGGAGGACATCCAGCCCCAGACGGTCTCCTTCACCTTCGAGCGGGTGGAGCGGATGACGCTGCCCCTCGCCTTCGCGCTGAGCGGCACCCTTCCCGAGGGGCTCGCCCTCGGTGGCCCGCCTCTCCCCGCCACCCAGGAGGTCCGGGTCACCGGACCGCAGAGCCGGATCCTCGAGATGGACTCGGTCCGCTTCGAGCCCCTCGACCTTTCCGAGATCACCCAGACGGGAACGCGCACCCTGGGGGTGGACACCACCCTGGTGCAGGGACTCCAGATCCAGCCCTCCACCGTGGAGGTCGAGGTGCGGATCGAGGAATGGATGGAGCGCACCGTGGACGGGATCGAGGTCGTGCTCTCCGATTCGGAATTTCTCGAGCGCTTCGAGGGGGTCCCCTCGGAGTGGACGGTGACCCTGTCCGGGGCCCGAACCCTGGTGGAGCGCCTCGATCCGGCGCGTCTCCAGGTGGTGGTGGAGATCGACGAGGACCGGATTCCGGAACCGGGAGAGGAAGGGATCTTCGAGCTCCGGGTGCGAGGTCTGCCCGACTGGGTCGAAGCCGAGCTCGAGGAGCCGGAGATCGCACTTCGTCGGATCTCCGACGCGTGAAGGGTGGCAGGCTGATTCTCGGGATCGAATCCTCGTGTGACGAGACCTCCGCCGCAGTGCTTCGCGACGGGCGGCAGATCCTCGGTCATGTGATCCTCTCGCAGGATGTCCACCGGATCTGGGGCGGGGTCGTGCCCGAACTCGCCGCCCGCGCCCACCTGACGGTCATCGACGAGGTGGTCGACGCGGCTCTCGACGAGGCGGAGCTGGAACTCGAGGATGTGGACGCGATCGGGGTGACCACCGGTCCCGGCCTCATCGGGGCCCTCCTGGTGGGCGTGAGCTGGGCCAAGGCCACGGCCTTCGCCCTGGACCGGCCCCTGGTGGGGGTCCATCACATGGAGGGGCATCTCTTCGCCCCCTCCCTCGAGGACCCGGCCGCCGAGCCACCCTTCATCGCTCTCCTGGTGTCCGGGGGGCACACCCTCCTCCTTCATGTCCCGGAGTGGGGGCGGTACCGGCTCCTGGGCCAGACCCGGGACGATGCCGCCGGCGAGGCCTTCGACAAGGTGGCCAAGCTCCTGGGCCTCGACTATCCGGGGGGGCCCGAGATCGAGCGGCTGGCCCGCTCCGGCGATCCGGCGCGGCATCGCTTTCCCCGACCCATGCTTCGGGGGAACCAGACACCCGGGGACCCCGACTACTGGGATGTCTCCTTCTCCGGGCTCAAGACCGCCGTCTCCATCCGGGTCGCCGAGGTGGAGGAGGCGGGCCGGCTCGACGAGGAGCGTCCCCACCTGGCCGCCGGCTTCCAGGCCGCCGTCGTCGACACCCTCGTCTCCAAGACGCTTCGGGCCACCGAGGCCCTGGGGGTCCCCCGGGTGCTCCTGGGAGGCGGGGTCTCGGCCAACGGCCCTCTCCGCCAGGAGATGCGGGCCCGGCTGGGGCCCGACGGGAAGGTCTTTCATGCCACGCCCCGCCTCTCGCTGGACAATGGCGCCATGATTGCCCGGGCGGCCCACTTCCATCTCGACGCCGGACGGATCGCCCCGCCGGAGCTCACCGCCAACGCGGCCCTCCCCTTTCCCGGCCTCACGGACGCCCGTTCCGAATGATCACCATCATCCATGGCTCGGACCTCCACTTCGGCGCGCCCCACGACGCCGAGGTCGCCGAGATCTTTCTCCGGCAGATCCAGGAGATCGGGCCGGAGATCATCGTCCTGTCGGGCGACTTCACCCAGCGTGCGAAGGTGCGGGAGTTCGAGGAAGCCCGGGCCTGGCTCGACCGGCTCCCCCAGCTTCCGGTGGTGGTCACGCCGGGGAACCACGATGTCCCCCTCTACCGCATCGTGGAGCGCCTTTTCGACCCGTACCGGAACTACCGGGCTCACATCTCCGGGGAACTGGACACGGTCACCCGGATTCCCGGCGCCACCTTCGTCTCCCTCAACTCCAGCGCTCCACGGCGGGCCATCGTGAATGGGCGCATCGACCAGGCCCAGGTCGACTTCGCCCGCCGGGCCTTTGCCGAGACCCCGGAGCGGGACCTGAGGGCCGTGGTGGCGCATCACCACCTCGCTCCCGCACCCGATTACGAGGGGGACAAGCCCCTGCCCGGGGCAAAGCGGATCCTCGACGCATTCAGCACCATGGGGGTCGACCTGGTCCTGGGGGGGCACCTGCACCGGGCGTACATCGGGAACTCCCTCGATGTCTACCCCGGCGTGCACCGGGATCGGGGCATCACCATCGTCCAGAGCGGGACCACCACGTCGCGCCGGGGACGTGCCCGGGAAGCGGCCAAGAACTCATTCAATGTCATCCGGGTACAACGTGGGCGTGTAAGAGTCACGCACTTCATGTACTTCAGCGAGATGGGGGTCTTTGCTCCCTTCTCCACCCACGCTTTTCCCCGGGCCCCACACCGATGGTTCCAGGATTCCAGGCCATGAGGCGGGTGTCCCTGCGTCCCGGCCTGCCTTCTCCGTGGAGGGGGCTCCCGGTCCTCCTCCTGGTGGCGGTCTGTCTCGCCATGCCGGCTCCCGGCGAGGCCCAGACGGAGCTCCGTCCCGAGATCCACTCCCTGAATTTCGAGGGGAATGAGAGCTACGGCGACCGGACTCTCGCCAACAGCATCGTGACCCGGCAGACGGCGTGCCGCTCCTTCATCGTGAGCCCCTTCTGCTGGATCGACCGGGAATTCGCCATCGACCGGGCCTTCCTCAATCCCCGGGTCTTCGCGGTGGACCGGGTCCGGGTGTCGCAGTTCTACCGGGTGCGCGGGTACCACCAGGTACAGGTGGACACGACGATCCACCGTCGGACCCCCACCGAGGTCGACCTGACCTTCACCATCCAGGAGGGGGAGCCCATCCGGATCGCCACCTTCGAAGTGCTGGGAGCCGGAAATGTGGAGGGAGGTACCATCGATGGAAATCTCCCCGTGGGGGTCGGGGACCGGCTCGACCTCATCGAGATCCGGGCGGCCCGAGACACCCTGACGCGCCGGTTGCAGAACCAGGGGTACGCCCACGCCGAGGTTTTCCGGGACCAGTTCATCCCCGACGACACGCCCCTGGAGGCCGAACTCGCCTTCGATGTCTTCCCGGGACCCCGGGCCCGCTTCGGACCCATCGAGGTGGTGGGGAATGAGCAGGTCTCGGAGGCGGTGATCCGCCGGATGCTCCCCTTCCAGGAGGGCTTCGTCTACTCCCGCGAGGCGATCTTCGAGGCCCAGCGACAGCTCTACAGCCTCGCCATCTTCCGCCACGCCTCGGTGGTGGAGGAGCTGGACCATCAGCCCGACTCCATCGTGCCCCTCCGGGTCGAGGTCTCGGAGGGAGATGCGCACCGGGTCCGTTCGGGCCTCGGGTGGACCACCGCCGACTGCTTCACCGGCGAGTCCCGGTGGTCGGCCCGGAACTTCATGGGGGGCGCGCGCCGGCTGGTCCTTCGCGGACGGCTCTCCGGGGTGCTGACCTCCACCTTCCAGGAGTCCATCTGCCAGGGAGCGGGGACCGGAGAGTTCGCCCGGCTCAACTGGCTCGCCTCGGCAGAGTTCACACAGCCCTGGATCTTCTCCCCCAGGAACTCCTTCAGCGCCGCCATCTTCGCCGAGCGACAGAGTGTTCCGGACATCTATATCCGGGAGTCGCTCGGGCTGAACCTCTCCCTCACCCGCACGGTGGGGAGGGCCATGCCGGTGACCCTCTCCTACCAGCCGCAGCTGGCGACCCTCTCCGCCGCCGAGGTCTTCTTCTGCAGCACCTTCCTCGTCTGCAATCCGCAGGAGATCGATGTCCTCCAGTCGGCGAATGTCCTGGCTCCCATCGGGCTCCGGGCCTCCCGGGACCGGACCAATCGGGCGGTCTCGCCCACTGGCGGGTACACGGCGAGCCTCGACCTGGAGCATGCCGCGGCGTACACGGCATCGGACTTCGACTACGAGCGGGCCACCGGCGAAATCACCGGGTTCCTGGGGGTCCGGGACGCAGTGCTCGCCGGTCGCCTTCGGGGTGGGTGGCTGAGCGCCGCGCCCTTCCGGGGTTTCGAGGAGACCGAGCGGGAGACCGCACGGATCGCCCACCCGCAGAAGCGGTTCTACGCTGGGGGCGCGAACTCGGTCCGGGGGTACGCCCAGAACCAGCTCGGCCCCCGGGTGGTGACCCTCCCGGTCCAGGACCTCATCTTCCCCATCGGGGGCGCCGAGGAAGCCGTCTGTGACCCGCTGGAGGTCCGGAACCTCACCTGCGACGCCTCGCCCCTGGCCGAAGGGGCCTTCGACTCGCGTCCCGCCGGCGGAAGTGCCGTCATCGAGGGAAGCCTGGAGCTTCGCTTTCCCATCTGGGATGCCATCGGAGGGGTGGCCTTCGTCGACTTCGGCCAGGTCTGGGTCGAGCCCTCGGATGTCTCCTTCGGCTCCATGGTGGCGACCCCCGGGATCGGCTTCCGCTACTCGACCCCCATCGGGCCGGTTCGGATGGACCTGGCCTATCGACCCCGCACGAGCCAGGACCTCCCGGTGATCACCTCCTCCATCCGACCGTGGGAGGAGGGGGTGGATCCAGCGGACCGACGGATCCAGGGGCCGGATGGGGAACGGATCCCCTGGGTCCTTGAAGACGAGCTCGCCCGGCTGGATTCTCCCTTCCCCGTGGAGGACGACCCGGGCTTCTCCTTTCGCCGGCTCCAGATCCAGTTCTCCATCGGCCAGGCCTTCTGAGGATGCCATGAAGACCACCGGAAGAGTGCTGATGGGGCTGGCGATCGGGCTCGGACTCCTGGTGCTGGGGGTCGGGCTCTTCGCCTACTATGCCCTCCAGACCCAGCCGGGCCAGGCCTTCCTCCTCCGGACGGCCATCGGCCAGATGGAGGACCGGATCGATGGCCGGGTGGAGGTGGGAGCCATCCGCTCCGACGGCCTCCTCCGGGGCTTCACCCTCCATGGTCTCACCATTCACGATGACCGGGGGCGTCCCTTCCTCGAGGCGGATTCCCTCCAGGTGGGCTACGCCATCCGGCGACTGCTCGCCCGGGACATCTCTCTCGCCCCCACCGAGGTCTGGGCCCCGTCCCTCGTCCTGGAGACCCTCCATGGCGACGACCGGAGCAATCTGGCGCGGATCCTCCGGCTGGAGCCCGCCGAGCCCGAGGAGGACCCGCCGGAGGTGGATCCCGGAGAAGAGGAGATCGTCGAGCCGGAGACCCCCCGTGACGAGGTGGTGGGTGCGGCCACCGCGCTCCGTGTGCGCCTCGACGGTGCCCGGATCCATGACGGGCGCTTCCTCCTCCGGAGTCCCGTCGACGAGGATCACTCGCCCAGGGCCATCGTCGAGACGGTGCCGGGATTCGAGGGGCTCCACCAGCGGATCGAATTCTCGAACATCGATGCCCGGATCGCCCGGGCCGCCATCCTCGACCCGGATCACCCGGGAGAACGGATCGAGTTCGATGCCCTCTCCCTCACGGGTCAGCTCTTCGAGGAGCCCTTCCACGTGGAGGACTTCCGGGGCGAGGTCCGACGGGTCGGGAGTGAGCTTCACCTGGTGGCACGCGAACTCGAGCTCCCCGGGTCCGAACTGGTGGGCCAGCTCGCCCTGGACTGGGGAGATCCCGACGTGGGGCTCACCCTCGAGGTGCGGATGACTGCCGATCCCCTGGACCTGGACGATCTCCGCTGGATCGAGCCCGGTCTTCCCACCGGCGAAGGTCGCCTGACCCTCTCGGGTGAGGGCCCCCTGGACGGAGGGCGCTTCCGGGTCACCGACGCGGAGCTCCGATCGGGGGCGAGCCTGGTGCGGGGCCGCGTGGGGATCGAGCTGGGGGAGACCCTCTCCTTCTTCGACACGAACCTGGAGCTGGATCCCCTCTACGGGGATCTCCTGGATGGCTGGCTCGAGGAGCCCCTCCCGGTGGGGGGACGGGTCCGCGGAACCGTGGCGCTGGCCGGCCCCCTCCCGGAGCTGGAAATCGATGGCCGGGTGGTCTACGACGATCCGGAGCTGGAGGTCCCCGCCTCCACCCTGGAGGCCCGCGGGACCCTCCTGCTCACCGAGGGGGAAGTGGGTGTGGGCCGGATGTCGTTCCGGGCCGATCCCCTGGACTACGGGACCCTGGCCGCCTTTCTCCCGGACCTCCCGGTGCGGGGCACGGGGTCGCTGGCGGTGGAGGCGAGCGGGCGGCTCTCCGCCGGGCTTCAGCTCTCGGCGGACCTGCGACACCGATCCCAGGAGGGGGTCGACTCCCGGGTCCATGGCGCAGGCTCCATTCGCTACGCCGACGAGGTCTTGAGCCTCGCCCTGGACGGCGGCCTCGACCCACTGGAGCTGGGCGGCCTCGAGTCCGCCCTCGAACTCGACCTCCCCATCGATGGGCCGTTGAGAGGCCAGTACCGGGTGAATGGGCGACTCGACGACCTCACCGCGTGGGCCCGCATCCAGACCGAGGGGGGCGTGGTCACCTTCGATGGCCGGGCCAATGTGCTCGACCTCGAGGCGGGGTACCGGATCCACGCCACCACCACCGACCTGGAGCTGAATGCATTCCTTCCCGAGCTCCCCGACCCCTCCCTCGTGCGGGGAGAGGTCGAGGTGGAGGGGCGCGGCCTCGACCTGGAGACCGTAGAGGGGACGGCCCGGGTCCGGCTCACCGAATCCCGTTCGGGCCACGTCCTGATCGATCTCGCCGACATCGACCTCCAGGCCCTCGACGGTCAGCTCCTGGTGCACCGCTTCGAGGTGGA
>SLSF01000142.1 GCA_007130605.1 Gemmatimonadota bacterium
GCCACCGAGACCGGCAGGGCGCCCGGGCCCACCTCGGCGGACTCCCGCACGAGTCCCCCATCTTCGGTCCCCACCCAGGCCCCGGACTCGCTCTCCAGCACCGGGTCATGGAGCTCGATCCGGGCTCCGGGCACCGTCCCCAGCGTCCGGCCGAGCCCCTCGAGGTGGAGGATCCGGACCATGGGTCCCCGGAGGACCCGCTCCCCCTCGAACCAGAGACCCCGTCGGTCGGGGCTGTGGGGTCGGCGGGGGTCGGCGAGCACATCGTGGAGTCGCTCCCCCGGGAGGGCATCCCAGGTCACCCGACGCCACTGGTCCCGCTGGGCCGAGACCCACCCCAGGATCGCCCGGTAGCTCTCCGGGCCCGAGAGATGGACTTCTTCCAGTCGGACCTCGGCTTCCTCGCGTCTGGACCCCTGCCGGGACCGGAGGATCGCCGCCCCCTCGAGGGGTCCGTCTCCGACGCCCACCACCAGCCGATCGGGGTCATCCAGATCCTTCCAGAAGGTCGGGCTCCGCGAGAGCAGTCCGTGGCGGCGAGGGAGGAGGGCGTCGTAGAGCTCCGGGATCGCAGGGGCTCGCTCCCCGGGCTCCAGGAGTCGCACCCCGGCCCGCTCCGGGAAGAGGGGAAGGGACTCGGGTGCGAAGCGGAACCGGTGGAAGCTCCCGGCCAGAGCCCAACCCAGGCGGCGGTAGAAGTCCACCCGGAAGGGGTAGAGGATCGAGAGGAGGTCCCCCCGCTCCCTGCCGATCCGGATGGCCTCGCGACAGAGCGCCGCCCCGATCCCCTTCCGCCGAAAGGACGGCGACACCGCCACCGCGGCGAGACCGAGGGCCGGAATCGGCCTCCCGAAGAGATGAGTCTCCAGCCGGTACGCACGGAAGGCCCCGGCCACCCGCCCCTCCACCTCGCCGATGAAGGCCGTCTCGATCCCCCCGCGGAGGTCGGTCCCCTCGAGGGGCCCCTCCGTGCGCTCCGCCGCACTCCGCTCTCCGGGGAAGGCGCGCGCCCAGAGCTGCCCCAGCTTCGAGGCGTCGTCGCGGGCGGCGGGACGAATGACGAGATCGGGAGGTGGCGGGAATGGATTCATGCCGAACAAGGTGGGCCCACCCTCGCCCGGACACAATGCGGCCGTGGCCGATGGGAGGACGCCCCGCATGCGGATCGCCGCACCCACTGCCGGGTACCGTGCCGGAGTTTCCCATCCCTCGGACCCACGGGAGATCGCCCCCCATGAAGACCGCCATCGTAGCCGGCTGCCGAACCCCCTTCATCCGATCCGGAACGAGCTTCCGGAATCTGTCGGCCATCGAGTTGGGAAAGGTCACCGTACGGGAGCTGCTGGGGCAGGCGGATCTCCCCGGCGAAGGGGTGGACCGTCTCGTCTTCGGTACGGTGGTCCACAATCCGCATGCGCCGAACATCGCCCGGGAGGTGGGTCTCGGCGTCCTCCCTCCCGAGGTCCCCGCCTCCACCGTCTCCATGGCGTGTGCCTCGGCGAACCAGGCCATCGCCGACGGCGCCGCCCTCATCGAACTGGGCCATGCCGACGTGGTGGTGGCAGGGGGGGCGGAATCGCTCTCGCGGATCCCCATCACGGTGAGCGACCGACTTTCGGCGACCCTCATCCGAGCCTCCCGCGCCCGGAGCCTGAAGGAGCGGGCCGGGGCCATCGCGGGCATCCGTCCCCGGGACCTCATCCCCGTCCAGCCCCAGATCGCCGAGCCCACCACGGGCGAGACCATGGGGGAGGCGGCGGAGAGGATGGCCAAGGAGAACGGGATCTCCCGCGAGGCTCAGGACGCCTGGGCCCTCCGCTCCCACGAACGGGCGCTGGCCGGTATCGAGGACGGACGCCTCTCCGCCGAGATCGTCCCGGTCTACACTCCTCCCGGGTACGACGAGGTGGTGGAGGCGGACAATGGCGTGAGAGCCGACACCTCGCTGGAGGCCCTCGCCGGTCTCCGCCCGGCCTTCGACCGGGAACATGGCTCGGTCACCGCAGGCAATGCCTCGCCCCTCACCGATGGCGCCGGAGCCGTTCTCCTCATGAGCGAGGATGCCGTCCGGGCCCATGGGGTGAAGCCCCTGGCGTGGATCCGGAGCTTCGCGGTCTCCTCGCTGGACCCGGGCGAGCAGCTTCTCCAGGGACCGGCGTTCGCGGCCCCCGTCGCCCTCGATCGGGCCGGCATCACCATGGCCGACGTCGACCTCATGGAGATGCACGAGGCCTTCGCCGCGCAGGTCCTCTCCAACCTCCAGTGGCTCGACTCGGACACCTTCGCCCGGGAGAAGCTGGGTCGCTCGTCCAGGGTCGGCCACCCCGATCCGGAGCGGATCAATGTGATGGGCGGCTCCATCTCCCTGGGCCACCCCTTCGGCGCCACTGGCGCCCGCATCACCACCACCCTCGCCCACGAACTCCGCCGCAGCGATGGCGAGTTCGGACTCATCACCGTCTGCGCGGCGGGGGGCCTTGGCTTTGCCATGGTCCTGGAAAGGGCCTGACCCCACCATGACCCTCCGCCACCCCCTCGTCCTCGTCCTTGCCATACTCCTGGTGACCGCCTCCCCGGGCATCGCACAGGACCGGAACGAGCGCCAGGTGGCCCTCCTCCCGGCAGAGGGGCTCATGGAGGTCACCCCCGAGCTCCGGAACCGCCTGGGGCTCTTTCCCGAGGTTTCCGGCTTTGTCCGTGCCCGTCTCTTCGAGGGCGCGCCCGGCCCGATGGTCCTCGAGATCGAGCGACGGGAGGGAGGCGAGCTCCGCCGGGAGCGTCGTGAGCTCGACGCCGGCGCCCTCGCGGAATTCCGCGCCGACCTGACGGCGGCACTGGATGCCCTCGAGACCCGCACCATCACCACCCGCGAAGGGAGGGGCGGGCTCGTCCTGGGGCAGACCCTCCTGGGTCTCGCCTACCACGGGTGGGCGATCCCCGTGGCCCTCGACATCGATTCGTCGCAGGCGGCCGTGGGGACCTACCTCCTCACCGCCGGGGCCCACTTCTACCTGCCCTATCGCCTCACCCGCGACCGAACCGTCACCGATGCCCACCGCAACTTCACCTGGTACGGGGGCACCCGGGGGATCGGAGCGGGCGTCCTCCTGGTGGCGGGGGCCCAGGGCCGGGAGCCGGAGGGAAGCACGGGGAGGGCGAGACTGGGCGGGGGGAGTGTGATGGGCGCGGCCGGTTCCCTCGCGGCCTTCCACGCCGTCGACCGGTGGCGCCCCGACGAGGGGACGGCCGCCCTCTGGGGCCTCATGGGCGATCACGGCTTCGCCACCGGCGCGGCCCTCGCCTACATCCTCGGGCCCTATGCCACCGAGGATGTGGAGGTCGACCCCGGTCCCGGCGGCTTACCCTACACCGAGTCCCGGACCCGGAATGCCCCCGCAGGCCACTTCATGACGGTGGCGGGGGGTGGTCTCGGCCTCGTGGGTGGGCATCTCCTCGGGAACCGGCGGGAGTACACCCCGGGGAATGCGAGTGCCCTGCGCACCACCTCGATCCTGGGGGCGCAGAGCGGGATGACCCTCACCCGTCTGGTGGGGGTGGATGACGGGCGGACACTCATGGCCGGGACTCTGGCCGGTGGCCTGGCCGGGACCTGGGGTGGGGACCACCTCCTCCGGGGCCTGGCGCTCTCCGACGGGGAGGGCCTCCTCATCAATGCCGGGCACATCGCCGGGGGAGCGCTGGCGCTGGGGCTGACCTACCTGGTGGTGGACGAGATGGACGAGCGGGAGCGGCTCTACCTCTCGA
>SLSF01000018.1 GCA_007130605.1 Gemmatimonadota bacterium
CCGCTCGACCTCCGACCCGACCACGATCCCGGTCCACGCCTCGATCTGGGGCCCGAACCGGGCGAGGACGAAGAATGCGAGTCCCAGCCATAGCAGGGGTTCGACGATCCTCACGAAGAGGTTGTCGCGCAGGGATCCGGATTTCGAACGGGGCGGCTTCAGGTCGTGGGAATCCATGACGCTACGCTACACCCTTCCGCTGCGAGGGTCCCCGACGCCCTCGACCCCGGGCAGATCGAGCCCCCGCTCGCGAGTAGGGCTGGTGGCTCGGGCTACCTGCCTTCCGGTTCGGGGTTCAGGCGGGTCCGCTTCAGGAACTGGGCATTCACCGCAACGATCACCGTGCTCGCCGACATGAGAACCGCTCCCACCGCCGGGGTGAGGAGAATCCCCCAGGTGGCGAGTACGCCGGCCGCGAGGGGAATCGCCCCGATGTTGTATCCCGCCGCCCACCACAGATTCTGCACCATCTTCCGGTAGGTGGCCCGCGAGAGGATCACGATCCGGACGATGTCCCGGGGGTCCGAGCGGACCAGGACGATGTGCCCCGCTTCGACGGCCACATCGGTGCCCGCCCCGATGGCGATCCCGATGTCGGCGGTGGCGAGGGCCGGGGCGTCATTCACCCCGTCCCCCACCATGGCCACCTTCCGCCCCCCTTCCTGCAGCTCCCGCACCCGGTCGGCCTTCCCGTCGGGGAGCAC
The DNA here is from genome assembly GCA_007130605.1 of Gemmatimonadota bacterium. Classification (GTDB taxonomy): domain Bacteria; phylum Gemmatimonadota; class Gemmatimonadetes; order Longimicrobiales; family Gaopeijiaceae; genus SLBA01. The sequence goes on from SLSF01000018.1 coordinate 705, forward strand.
CTCGGCGAAGACGGTCTCGATACCGAGCTCCGCCGCCACCGACTCGGCGACGGCCCGGGAATCTCCGGTAAGCATGGCGACTTCGATTCCGGCCGCCTTCAGGTCCCGCACGGCGGTGCGGCTCTCGTCACGGATGGCGTCGGCCACGGTGAAGACCGCCACCACCGCGCCACCCTCCACGAGTGAGATGGCGGCCTTCCCGGCGTCGGCCGCCTCGGCGATGGCGTCGGCGAGCGCGCCGTCGGGCTCCGCCCCTTCCGCCTCGAGAAGCGCCGGCCCCCCGATCCGGTACTCGGTGCCGTCGACCCGACCCTCGACGCCCTTCCCCGTGATGGCCTGGAACCCCGCCACCTCGGGAATCTCGAGTTCCCGGTCCCGCGCGCTCATGACGATCCCGCGGGCGATGGGGTGCTCGGATTCGGCCTCGATGGCGGCGGCGACCCGGAGGGCGTCCTCTTCGCTCCACCCCTCGCCGGTGGCCAGCGACACGACGCGAAATTCCCCCAGGGTCAGGGTTCCGGTCTTGTCGAAGATGACCACGTCGAGGTCGCGGGCCTCCTCGAGTCCCCGTCGGTCGCGGACCAGAAGCCCGTTCTGTGCCCCCAGGGTCGTCGAGATCGCGACCACCAGGGGGACCGCAAGGCCCAGGGCATGGGGACAGGCGATGACGAGGACCGTGACGGTCCGGATGATGGAGAAGTCGATGGGAGCACCCACCAGCTGCCACACCACGAGGGTGAGGACTCCGGCGGCGAGAGCGACTCCGGTGAGGAGCCGGGCCGCGCGGTCCGCCAGGTGCTGTGCCCGGGACTTGGAATCCTGGGCTTCGGACACCAGGCGCATGATCCCCGAGAGCCGGGTGTCGTCGCCGGTCCCGGTCACCTCGATCCGGAGCGACCCCTCGCCATTGAGAGTGCCGGCGATCACCTCGTCGCCCTCCTCCTTCCGCACCGGCTTCGACTCTCCGGTGAGCATGGATTCGTTCACGGCGCTCCCGCCCCTTCGCACCACCCCGTCGACGGGCACGCTCTCTCCCGGACGAACCAGGACGAGATCACCGGGCTCGAGTGCGTCCACCGGCACCGACTCCTCGGCATCGCCATCGATCCGCGTCGCCTTGTCCGGAAGGAGTCGAGCCAGCTCCTGGAGCGCCCCGGAGGCCCGGTCGATGGAGCGCATCTCGATCCAGTGACCCAGGAGCATGATGGTCACCAGGGTCGCCAGCTCCCACCAGAGTGCCTGGGCATCGAGCAGTCCGAGCTCGACGACCGCCGAAAAGACGAAGGCCACGGTGATGGCGAGAGAGATGAGGGTCATCATTCCCGGAAGCCGAGCTTTCAGCTCCGAGACGGCCCCTTCAAGAAAGATGCGCCCGCCGTACACGAAGACCACCGTCCCCAGGGCCGCGGGGATCCATCCCGATCCTGCAAACTCCATCGCCTCGTATCCGAAGAGGTCCTGGATGTGTCCGGACCAGTAGACGACCGGAAGGGTCAGGACCAGCGAGAGCCAGAAGCGGTCGCGGAAATGGGCCGGATCATGATGGTGGTGCCCATCTCCGTGGGCTCCGTCGCCATGGTGGTCGTGATGATCATGGTCGTGGTGGTCGTGCTCGGAGGTGCTCATTGTGCGCTCCGTTTCAGTTCGGACTCTTTCCAGACGGTATAGATCACGGGGAGGACGACCAGGGTCAGGATCATGGCGGTGAGGAGCCCGCCCACCATGGGGGCCGCGATCCGCTGCATCGTCGCCGCGCCCACCCCGGCGACCCAGAGGAGGGGCATGAGCCCTCCGATGTCGGAGACGACGGTCATCATCACCGGGCGAAGGCGGGTCGTCGCCCCCTCGAGGGCCGCCTCGCGGACCCATGCCACATCCTCACCCCCGGGAACTCCCGCCTCGATTCGACGCTCCACGGCCTGGTCCAGGTAGAGGAACATGACCACCCCGAGCTCGACCGCCACTCCGGCCAGGGCGATGAAGCCGACCCAGACCGCCACGCTGGTGTTGAAGCCCAGAAGCCAGAGGAGCCAGACCCCGCCCACCAGGGCGAAGGGAAGGGTCGCCATCACCATCACCGCCTTCGCCCCGCTCCTGAAGTGGAGCATGAGAAGGAGGAAGATCAGCCCGAGGGTCAGGGGAATCAGGAGCTGGAGCCGCTCGCGGACCCGCTCCATCGACTCGTACTGTCCCGCCCACTGGATCCGGTACCCTTCGGGGAGGTCGAGCTCGGCGCGAAGGAGTGCGTCGGCTTCGGCCACGTATCCGCCCAGGTCCCGTCCCTCCACGTCGACGAAGACACGGCTCACCGGAAAGGCATCCTCGGTGTTCACCACCATGGGCCCCTCGGCAGGCTCGATCCGGGCCAGTTGGCCCAGTGGGACGGTGCCGCCGACATGGCCCACCAGGACCTCGGCGATCCGTTCCGGGCTCTGGCGAAGCTCCCGGGGATACCGGACCTGGACCCCGTAGCGCTCGCGGCCCTCCACCGTTCGGGTGGCCACCTGGCCCCCCACGGCAGTCATCATGGCCGCCTGGACCTCCTGGACGTTCAGCCCGTAGCGTGCGGCGGCCTCGCGGTCCACCACCACGTCGAGATAGCTCCCGCTGGCGCCTCGTTCGGCCACCGCGCTCCGCGTCCCCTCCACCCGTGTGAGGAGGCCCTCGATCTCCTCGCCGATCCGCTCGATCTCCGAAAGGTCCTCGCCGAATACCTGGACCCCCACCGGCGATCGCATGCCGGTGGCGAGCATCTCGATCCGGTTCTGGATGGGCATGGTCCAGACATTCATGACGCCGGGCATGCGCACCGCCTGGTCCATCTCGGCCACCAGGGAGTCGTAGTCGACCCCGCGGCGCCACTCCGAGGTCGGCTTCAGGTTGATGACGGTCTCGAACATCTCCAGGGGTGCCGGATCGGTGGGCGTGTCGGCCCGGCCGGCCTTCCCGATGACGCTCTCCACCTCGGGAAAGGCGTAGAGGATCGAGTCCTGCACCCGCATGATCTCCGCCGCCTGCGCGATGGAGACCCCCGGCAGGGTCATGGGCATGAAGAGCA
>SLSF01000293.1 GCA_007130605.1 Gemmatimonadota bacterium
GACGACCTTCGAAGCGTGACGGTGGAGCGAGGCACCATCGAGGCGAAAGCCCTGGCGGTGGGCACCATCGAGCCCGAGACCGAGATCACCGTCAAGTCGAAGGTCTCTGGGGTGATCCAGCAGGCCTTCGTCGAAGAGGGCACCCTGGTGCAGGCCGGGGAGCCTCTTTTCGAGATCCGTCCGGAACCGACCCCCCTGGAGCTCGTCGAAGCCCGCAGGGCGCTCGAGATGCGGGAGATCGCCGAGACGAACCTCCGCCGCGAACGGGACCGGGTCCGACAGCTCTCCGAAGTGAATGTCGCCACCCCGCAGGACCTGGAGCAGGCCGAGCGCCGGTACCGGGAGGCGGCCCTCGAGGTCGCCACGGCGCGCGACCGCCTCGAGCTCCTGGAGACCGGGCGGGTGAGCAGCGCTGGGGCCACCGTGGAGAGCGTCGTCCGCTCCCCCATCAGCGGCTACGTCCTGCAGCGGATGGTGGAGGTGGGCGATCCCGTGGTGCCGCTTTCCAGCTACCAGGAGGGCACCGTCCTCATGGCGATGGCCGACATGGACCGCCTCGTCTTCCGGGGCACCGTCGACGAGATCGATGTGGGGCGCCTCGAAGAGGGGATGCCCGTCACCCTCAGTGTCGGCGCGCTCCCGGGCGCCGTCGTGCACGGAACCCTCGCACGGATCTCCCTCAAGGCGCGAACCGACGAGACCGCCACCGTCTTTCCCGTCGAGATCGTCATCGAGCCCGACGAGACGGTCCGCCTCCGGGCCGGCTTCAGCGCCAACGCCGACATCCTCCTGGAGGAGCGGCGCGATGTCCTCACGATCCCCGAGCGGGTCGTCACCTTCGAGGGCGATTCGGCGTGGGTCGAGGTACCCGGCCCCGCCAACAGCCGGGTCCGGCGATCCATCCGCACCGGCCTCTCCGATGCGGTGCAGCTGGAGGTGCTGGAGGGGCTCGAAGAGGGCGAGCGGGTCCTCGAGAAACCCCTGCGCACCGTCGGCGGCTGACGACCCGTGGGACGCCTCCTCCAGGCCTTCGCCCAGGCCATCGACAATGCCCGCGGCCAGCGGATGCGCACGGCCCTCACCGTGCTCGGCATCGCGTGGGGCACGACGGCGGTGGTCACCCTCCTGGCCTTCGGGGTCGGGCTCGAGCGGCAGATGATGGTGAATGCCCAGGGGATGGGAGACGGCATCGTCCTGGTGAGCGGCAACCGCACCACCCTCTCCCATGCCGGCTTCCCCGAGGGGCGCCGGATCCGGCTGGTGGAGGAGGACGCCGACCTCCTCGCCCGCGAGATCCCGGAAATCCAATCCATCACCCCGGAGTACGGAAGCTGGGGCCGGCACCTCTCGGTGGGAGACCGGCGGACCGAGGTCTACCTCACCGGGGTCGAGCCCGAGTACGGCGAGCTGCGCAATGTCTTTGCCCAGGATGGCGGACGTTTCCTCAATGAGCGCGACATCGCCCACAACCGTCGGGTCATCGTCCTGGGCGACGAGGTAAAGGAGCTCCTCTTCGGCGACGAGGCGGCGGTGGGGCGCGAGGTCATGGTGGGACGCTCCCCCTTCACCGTGGTGGGGGTGATGGTACCCAAGGGCCAGAACTCCTCCTACAACGCCCGGGACCAGGACCGGGCCTTCATTCCCATCACCACCTACCGGACCATGGTGGGGAACCGATACGTGAACTGGCTCCTCTTCCAGCCCACCGACCCGGAGCTCTCGGGGGTGGCGGCCGACCGGATCCGCGAAGTGCTGGGGAGGAAATACGCCTTCGACTCCGCCGACCCCAACGCCCTCTCGGTGTGGGACACCAACGAGATGATGACCCTCTTCAAGTACCTCTTCATCGGCTTCAACGCCTTCCTGGGAATCGTGGGCTCCTTCACCCTGGTGGTGGGCGGGGTCGGGGTCGCCAACATCATGTTCGTGGTGGTACACGAGCGAACCCGGGAGTTCGGGATCCGGAGGGCCATCGGCGCCCGGAGAGGGGACATCCTCCAGCAGGTCCTGCTCGAGGCCCTCCTCATCGTGGCCGCCGGGGCGCTCCTGGGCTTCGCCCTCTCGCTCCTCCTGACCCGCGCCGCGGCCCTACTCCCCATCGACGAGTTCGTGGGAGTGCCCACCATCTCTCCCCTGGTGGTGGGGGTCACCGTGGGGCTCCTGGCCGTCATCGCCCTCCTGGCCGGCCTCCTTCCCGCACGGCGCGCCGCCCGTCTCGATCCCGCGGACGCCATCCGCCTCGGCGCCTGAGGAGCCCGTCATGTTCCGACTCCTGATCTCCGAATTCTGGGCTGACCTCCGGATCCACAGGACCCGGGCGCTCCTCACCCTCTTCGCGGTCTTCTGGAGCAGCCTCACCATCGTCCTCCTCCTGTCCTTCGGAGAGGGGCTGAAGCGGGCCTTCGTCGAGGGGATGCTGGGAGCGGGCTCCCGCATGTACATGGTCTATGGCGGCGAGACCACCTCCGACTTCCGGGGTCTTCCCGGGGGCCGGCGGATCTCTCTCGTGGAGGAGGACCTGGACCTCCTCCTTCGGAGTGTTCCCGAGATCGATCGGGGAAGCGTGTCGTACGGGCGCTCCGGGACCATCCTCCAGTCTCCCCACCACACCACCACCACCATGATGGAGGGGGTCCACCCGGACTTCTCGGAGATGCGCTCGATCTTTCCGGCGGCAGGAGGCCGCTTCCTGAACGACCGCGACCTGGAGGAACGACGGCGGGTCGTCTTTCTGGGCGACTCCATCGCGGCGCGCCTCTACCCCGGGGAGGACCCCATCGGGCAGTCGGTGCGCATCGACGGCCTCCCCTTCACCATCGTGGGAACGATGGAGTCGAAGGTGCAGACCAGCATGAACAATGGCCCCGACGCCGACCGGGCCGTCATCCCCGCCACCACGCTGCGCACCATCTATGGGGCGACCCGGGTGAGCCACCTCCTCATCAGCCCCCGCGACACCCGCGAGACCGAACTGGTGAAGCGCCGGCTCTACGAAGTCCTGGGCGCAAAGCACCACTTCGACCCCGACGACACCCGGGCCCTCCGCATGTGGGACTTCATCGAGGAGGAGCGCCTCACCCGCAACATCGGTCTGGGCATCCAGATCTTCCTGGGAGCGGTGGGGGTGCTGACCCTCATCGTTGCCGGCGTCGGTGTCGCCAACATCATGTACGTGGTGGTGCGGGAGCGGACCCGGGAGATCGGGGTCCGTCTCGCCGTGGGGGCCCGAAGGCGCGACATCATGGGGCAGTTCGTCTTCGAGTCGGTCCTCATCTGTGTGTCGGGAGGGCTTCTCGGGCTCCTCCTGGGGGGGAGCATCGTCTTCGGCGTGGCGAGTCTCCCCGACACCAACGAGGCGATGTTCTTCATCGGGAACCCCACCCTCTCCCTCCCCATCACCCTCCTCACCGTGTCGATCCTGGTGGGGGTGGGGATCATGGCGGGGCTCTTCCCGGCACGGAAGGCCGCCGGCCTCGATCCGGTGGAGTCGCTCCGCTACGAGTAGGGCGTGTCTCAGGACGGAACGGGGCACCGGAACGGGAGCTTCCGGTCCTCGTTCGGGAGAGGGGAAGAGGCGTGGCCGGGCGAAACGACTTCGGGCGGAGACGCACCGTGCGCCCCCGCCCGAAGCGGTGCCTGCTGATTGTCCGGTGTCTTCCGATGACCCGGCGCCGTCTGGTGGCCCGGAGCCGTCAGGCCACCGGGCGGGCTCCGGTCACTCCCCTCCACCCCACGCCGGCACCTCGCACACCCC
>SLSF01000199.1 GCA_007130605.1 Gemmatimonadota bacterium
AATCGGATCACGGCGGCATAATGAACACAGTCGTACCGGAGCGGCGCATCCCGAGCCATCAGGGTCCGGATGCCCAAACAGTGATTCCCGAACTCGATGTAGTAACCATGGCGGCGAAAGCTTCGCATACACAAACCCACCTTCACTACTGGATTTTGGAGTTAAACCAACAGGTGGAACGTGAGGATATATTGGAGATATTTCGCCGGACTCCGCGGCTCGTCTTTATCAAATCGAGTGACGGACTAACGGCGCTGAACAGTACGGTTGAGCTCATGAAAGATCTCGGCCGCCCCCGCGGTGATATGTGGGAAGCAGCTATCTGGGAGGATATTCTTTCAGTGAACGGATACGAACTCTACTTCACGTATCAGGTTTTTAACGAAGCTATTGTTGTACCGGAGACGATCGATGCAATCCGGGCACTGACAGGTACGGTAAAAGATGGAGCTGAATCAATGCGCATTACCGATGAAAACCTGATGGTACTGCGGGATTTCTTTATACCCGATAATCTGCAATATGCAACACAATTTTAATGAACAGATTAGGAGGATACAAACCGCTTATAATCTAACACCGAGTGGGAAAACCTCTCTCTTCGGAAAATCACTACACAAATAAGGAGATAATGACATGAAACAAACAGCATTTGTACTTTTCACAGGTGTGATTCTATTTCTTTTTGTTGCCGCTGCTCCCAATACGGAACAAAAGCATGGAAATGCAGAAGTAAAACACCAACAGCTTATTGCTGAACAATTGAATAAACCCTCAGCACAGGAAATGCTGGCAAACTTCCTTGTTGCAAATGAGAACATACAACTCATGGTAATGGAAACGCTCCGGAATGCAATGCATAACGATCCGGGATTCACCATGAATTGCAAAATGATGGCGGACGGTAAAGAGGCAACCTGCTGCAGATTATCAGACAGCGAACACGATGACCACCACAAGAAACACCAATAAACCATTATTTAGTAACGGATCCGGGGCGGGATATAGCCCGCTCCGGAGATTAATAGTTCAGGATGTATTTATGAAGAAAGTTGTTGCATACATCAATACGTATCGTGTCCACTGGATCGTCGATGAGTTACAGAAAACTGGAATTGACGACATCAGTATATATCAACGGTTCAAGCCGTTATCGCAAATATCACGGATCGAGTTTTATTGTGACATCAGTAATTTGGAAACCGTACGAACCATTATTCACAATATAGGGAACAATGGAAATCCATCCGATCATATGATTGAAATCTTTGATTATACAGATAAATAAGGAGGTAAAATAATGAAACGTGATCCGGTATGCGGAATGCAGGTAAGCGAAAACCATACAGCCGGTACGAGCGAGTATAAAGGAAAGAAATACTACTTCTGCTCACCCCGCTGCAAGGAAACGTTCGAACATAACCCGGAGAAATATATTAACAAGGATGAATAAGTTTCCGGGCATCACTATTTAATGAAAACCATAAAGACTCAAAGAAACGAAGTATGAATTTTGTATTATTAATAATAATTCATTGCTTCATTTTTAAACTTTGAGTCTTGGAGTCTTTGTGGTTTTTTAAAAAAATTTATAAAACGAATAAATTAAATGAAACCGATACTATTTGAAATAGGGCCCTTCACTCTCTACAGCTACGGATTGATGATAGCTATAGGATTTCTTGCGGGATATTGGGTTCTCATACAGGAACACAAACGATACAAATTAGATCCGAAGCGGTCAGGTACATTCCTGATTATCGCATTGGCGGGTGGAATTGCCGGCGCCAAGCTGCTTTTCCTCATCGGGGAATGGAGTGCATTTGTTGAAAATCCGGTTCACATGATATTTTCACCGGCGGGATTAACCTGGTACGGCGGCTTCATTGTCGCCTTAGCAGCGTTGTATTACTATGTGCGTAAGAACAACCTCCCTGCCGGTAAATATCTCGATATGGGAGGACTTGCCGCATCGCTCGGATATCCGGTAGGTCGTCTTGCCTGTCAACTCGCAGGCGACGGTACATACGGCACACCCACAAATCTGCCGTGGGGAACCATCTTTGCTAACGGAACCCATAAGCCGACACAAGCCGTTGCCGATTATTTTTCCCGTAATCCGGATAAGGCGGACGCATGGAATTACAACGAACTTTCAAACATCATAGTAGGCAGCGACCGTTTCGGCACTATTACTTCGTTCGATGCAATCGTCGCAATGCATCCCGCAGCGCTTTATACTTTCATCGTGGGGATAATCGTATTTGCAGTTTTATGGAAATACAGAACGAATTTTCGTCCGCCGGGAATGCTTTTTTCCGTGGCGGTTCTCCTGATGGCGATACAACGTTTTCTCATCGAAACCATACGTCTAAACCCGCGTATTCTTTTCAACCTGACGGAGGCACAGCTTATTTCTGTGCTGCTTGCAATCGCCAGTGTTATTGCGATCGTGATACTTAGAATGAAAAATAAACGACAACCTAAATAGAAGGAGGAACCATCATGAAACTCGTGAAAGACCCTGTATGCGGTATGGAAATAGAAAAATCGGCAAACGCCGGTGAAGTTGAATATAATGGCACGGTATATTATTTCTGCTGTTCGGGATGCAAGGATAAATTTGAGGAGAATCCCGAGCAATATATCGAGACGGATGAGCCTGATAAAGGACATCACGGTCATCATCACTAACAATATCATTTATAGATTATTCTATAATGGTCCCTATAGGTGTAGACTATTCCACACTCAAACATGTGTCTTCATCCTAAAACCTTCGATTTCATGTTAATAATGCACCCAAAATAGTGGTATACATTTTGCAATTATTATAATCAATCGTGTAGACAAACCGATGCAAACACCAAGAGAAGGAGAAAATTAAATGTCGAAAATCAAATCATTCATCACAATTACTCTCATATTATCATTCACTATTTTCACCATCCATCTTTCTGCAAGCGAAAACAAAAACTCACATTTCGTTGACGACGATATTACGGGAATAATAAATTGTTATCTCGAAATAAAAGATGCGCTTGTTGCAGATGATACCGACCTGGCTTCGATAAACGGTAAGGAATTGAACACCAATCTGAAGACTGTATACTTCGAATTTAATGATCTGGAAAAACAAAAAATATGGGATAATAATCACCTGTTCTTATTACGTTACTCGGAACAGATCGCTCATTCGTCCGACCTTGACATACAACGTGTTGCATTGAGAGGTTTGACTCTTACTATGGTGGAAATGTTGTATCTCACCGGTTCAAACGATATCTCGCTCTATCTGCAGCATTGCTCAATGGCACTCAATAACGGCGCCGAGTGGTTGAGCGTCTCCGATAACATAGCAAATCCGTACTTTGGTTCTTCAATGGTAACCTGCGGTGAAATTTTGGAAAGGGTGAAATAGATATGGATACTTCAAATCACATAGGCGAATTTATCATTCTTTTTGTAATGGTTATTGTTCCATTCTTTCTATACAGAACCTGGCGGAATAAGAAAAACGAAAAGATAAAATCAAGATCGGTTATTAATGAGAATTTACATAATGAACATCAAACATAGGAGATACCTATATGCGTCAGGATCCGGTCTGTGGTAGAAATTTAATAGAAGACCTCGTTGCAGATATTAGCATATACGGAGACAAAATATTTTATTTCTGTTCCTGGTCTTGTAGGGAGCAATTTGAAAAAGAACCGGCACGGTATATTAAAAACAATGTAGCAGAATCAAAGGATAAGCAATGAAAAAGGTCGTGGCATATATCAACACACTACGAGTCCATTGGGTCGTAGATGAATTATTGATGGTCGGTATTGACGATATATCGGTATATCAACACTTCAAACCACTGTCGCAGATATCGAGATTGGAACTAAAATGCGATAGCGATAAGGTTGAGGCAGTGAACGGGATTATTTGTACGGTCGGGACAAACGGGAATGTATCCGATCAGTTGGTGGAAATATATGATCTATAATTTAGGTAATACAATGCAAAGCAAAGATAAAATACTTGTTGTCGGCGGTTACGGACAGGTTGGTCGAGTTATCTGTAAAGATTTGGGAAATAAATTCCCCGGTAATGTAGTAGCGGTGGGAAGAAATTATGACAAAGCAGAACAATTTACACGAACGACAAACGGAAAGGTTATCCCTCTTGAATTCGATGTCTTTGCGGATAACAATAATAACAATATCCTGGAAGAAATTTCTGTTGTGGTAATGTGTCTTGATCTTAACGATACACGGTTTATAGAACAATGTATAGATAAGGGAATACACTATGTCGATATTTCTGCATCGTATAGCTTTTTGTCAAAAATTATGTCACTTGATGAAAAAGCCAAAGCGTCCGGTTCTACTATAATTCTGAGTGTCGGATTGTCACCCGGCTTAACAAATCTTCTTGTACAATATAGCAAAACCCAATTCGATGTTTTGCACAGATCCGATATTTTTGTATTGCTCGGACTTGGAGAAGAGCACGGAAAAGCAGCCATCGAATGGATGGTCGACAATATGCATACAACATTTGAGGTTTCTGAGAACGGTTATAAAAAACAGGTTAAAAGTCTTGAAGACGGAAAAGCAACGTTATTTTCTGAAAATTTCGGAAATAGGATTGCATACCGGTTCAATTTTGCCGAACAGCATTTCTTGCCCGTGACACTGGATATAAAAAGGGTTTCACACCGTATCTGTTTTGATTCCAGATTAGTAACACAGTCTCTGGCTGCCTTTAGAAAGCTCGGAATATTAAATCTTTTAAAATTAAAGCCGCTAAGAAACGCTGCCGTCAAGATGTTTGAAAATATTCAATTTGGATCGGATGCATATGTTATTAAAGTAGATTCTTCAGGTAAAAAAGACGATAAAATAACCGAATTTAAATGCTCCGTTATAGGAAGAAATCAATCCGAAGCTACAGGGAAAGTAGCCGCAGTTATAACAGAATCAATATATATAAAAAAGCATCCTTCAGGAGTCTATCATATTGAGCAGATATTTAATAGCTCGGACATCATAGACCGATTAAGTGAGCATATTAAATTTCATACATATGATAAATAAAAAACGCTAAACCATAGAATTATACAGCAACAAACCACAATAAGGAGGTACTACCATGAAACTCACAGCATTAACACTCATTGCCGGAGCAATCTTCTTTCTGTTTATCGCATTGATTCCACAAGAAAAACAGGAAAGTCAGGTTGATGAACAACAACGTCAACACATGATGGAAATGATGAATGATCCTGCAATGGCGGAGATGATCATGGAGCATATTACCGGAGACGGCGATCTGCGGATGAAGATGATGCAAAAGATGCATGAAAAAATGCACGGTGAAGGTGAATCGATGATGGAGATGTGCAAACGAATGATGGGTGACGATCACCAGCACGGTGAAATGATGCACCAGGATAATATGAGCTGCTGCGAAAAAGGCGGAAAGAAAGATAACGGCGGTCATGAAGAACATCACTAAACACTAACCAGAGTGCGGCGTACTGTCCGGTGTGCGCCGCACATTAAATTCACGCTAAAATAATCATGAATATTCAATCAATAGCAAGAAAAATACCATTGATTTCCGGACTCTTATTGGGGGTATTATGGGCATCCATATATGCATTATTCGGAATGCTGCACAGTATGTGGCAGATGTTCTATGAAAATTTTCCATTCTTTGTTGCCGACATCTTTGGTGCGCAGAATGAAACTATGAGTCCACTTTCGGGTATATTCTTTGCTTTTATTGATGGAGCGTTATTCGGAATTTTATTCGGATTGATCAGCAGCAAAGTATTAAAACTTATGCTAACGGTAAAATAATGCTAACGAAAGGATCACCAATATGAAAGAGATAAAAGCATATGTACGTGCAGAAAGGGTCGATAATGTCGTGCGGGCTTTAGAGCAAACAGGATTTTGCTGCATAACGATTGTCAATGTATCAGGTTTAGGGGGATTTTCCGATCCGAAAAAAGCGAAGTATTCATTTGAATACGTGGAGAAATATTCCAAGGTCGTAAAAATAGAGCTTGTGTGCAATGACGATCAGGTAGATCAAGCTGTCGATGCAATTACTAAAGGCGGCAGAACGGAAAAGGCGGGCGACGGAATTATTTTCGTCTCTCCTATTGACCGGGCCGTAAAGATCCGTACAGGCGAGGAAGGTGTGGATATCCTGCAAAAATAACCAACAAACACTCATTACTAAAATCAAGGAGATACTACGATGAAGAAATTATTTATTTCACTAATTTTAAGTCTGATTTTTATTCCCGGTGCATTCGGTCAACATGACCGTCACCACGAGGAAAATAACGAAATGGTTGAGATTATAAACCATTATCTTTCGATCAAAGATGCACTTATCGAATCAAACCCGGGAGCCGCTGCTCTCCTGGCGGATGTACTATACAACAAAGTAAAAGACCTCACAACCGACGAGTTAAAAAACGGTGTTCTGATAACCCGTCATGCCGACAGAATACGGAGTTCAACAAACTTAAATATGCAGCGAATAGCGCTGAACGGATTGACACTTGCACTCATTGAAACGCTGAAAGATTATGGTGAAACGGGCAGTACCCTCTATCAGCAATATTGCTCAATGGCGCTCGGTGACGGCGGAATGTGGCTCAGTGTATCGGAAAAAATTAATAATCCGTATTACGGGCAGGATATGCTCATGTGTGGTGAGACAGTCGACACATTTAATTAATTTGTTCCCACTGAAAATTGTTACCCTCCTGACTCCCCTTCTCCGCCTGAGCGGAGAAGGGGCCGGGGGATGAGGTGTTAGCGGTTTGCGCAAAGTATGTCATTGGCAGCCCCGACGAGTCGGGGAAGTCTGACTTTTTTATTGAGAATTAATTAAGGAGGCATAATGATAGTACAAGATATTGTTTGCGGTATGCATCTAAAGGATAACGAGGCGGTAGCATCGCTGACGTATAAGGGTAAAATATACTACTTTTGCTCCCCCTCCTGTCAGGATGCATTTGAAAAGGAGCCCGGGAAATATATTAAAAACGAGAGTGACAAAACGAAACATCACCATTAAACTGTGGTAAATTGTAGGGGCGTTCATTTGACCGGCTTCGTTGTGAATAATATGGATGCTGCGGTTACAGTAGGTCTGGTGCCCCTACATTATAAAATATACCTGAAAATTTTATACTAAAAATCGTCACAGTGTAACGCATTGACAATAATCAGATTGTAAATTTTGAACACACTAAAAAAAGAATTTAAAATTTAAAAGTAAGATGATACAATGAAATTTTATGATACAATTTTAAATTTTCCGAGAATAACAATCGCCATCACCCTCCTGCTGACAATTTTCTTCGGATGGCAGTCGCGCAATGTACAAATCGATAACTCAGTGGCGGAATTTTTCCCGCCGGATCATTACGCCCTGCTGCAGGATCGAGAAGTGAAGCGGGAATTTGACAGCAGAGAGATGATACTCATCGGCATAATGAACGATGAAGGTATATTCAACCGGAATAGTCTCGAAAAAGTAAAATCTATCTCGGAGGATGTTCACAACTTTACCGTCGTAAATCAACGGGATGAAGCTGAACTGAAATCATGGAGGAACAGGCATGACGGACGGTACACCGACAGCATCGACCGCATTCTATCGGACGGTCTTACCGTTAGAGATCGTGCTGCAGTGAGGAGTTTGCTAATTGAGGTAATGAACGACGAGAATGCAGACGCTGCATTTCGACTGTTCCTTGAAGAACTCCAGCTACGACTCTCCCCCATCAGCGATATTGTAAGCATTGCGGATGTCGACAACATTACCGCATCGGAATGGGGGCTCACGGTCGAGCTGCTGATGCCGGATGTTCCCGCCAATGATGACGAAATTGAACTGCTTAAATCGGCGGTTTATGAAAACGAAATGTATCCGGTCGGACTTGTTTCAGAGGATGCAACGGGTACGGTCATCCTGGCAGAGCTTGCATTTCATTATGATGACAATCCCGATCTGGCAATGGAGATATTCCGGGGACTCGACCGGCTCATCAAAGAGTACCGGAGTCAGGAAGAAGTTATCATGGCAGGGGTGCCGATGGTGAATGCCTATATGTCCAACTATATGGTCGACGACCTTACAATGCTCACCCCCATCGTGCTTCTGGTCATGGTAATAGCAATGTATCTTATCTTTCGCTTTTTTAAAGGCGTATTTATACCGCTCTCGGTCGTACTTGCCGCACTGATATGGACGGTCGGCATGATGGGATTAACCGGCACGACCATTACCCTTCTGTTAACGGCTATGCCTGTGATTGTTATTGCGATTGGTATCGCCGATGGTATCCATATTTTCACCGAGTATAAACTCCTCTGGAATAAATACGGCGATAAACGACAGGCAATTCTTGGAACGATGAAGCAGCTTTCACGTCCTATCATTCTTACATCGATCACAACAATGGCAGGATTCGGCTCGCTTGTAATATCGGAGTTACGCACGATCACGGATTTCGGCATCTTCACGGCATTCGGTATTTTTTCGGCAATGGTTTTCTCTCTGACGTTTATTCCCGCCGCCTTGTCTCTCATGAAACCGCCGGAAGGGAAAAAATCTTTAAAGAACACCGGTACTGTGCGTTCTACCAGATTTATTGAGAGTATAACTACCGGTTTTATGAATAAACGCCGGTGGATTTTTGCAGGTGCTGTCGTTTTATTCACCGTAAGTCTCATCATCATTCCCCGAATGAACGTCGGAAGCACCATGCTCGGTTATTTTCATGAAAGCAGCGAAATATACCAGTCAAGTGAGGTGCTGAACGATAAGTTCGGCGGTACCGAGGTTCTCAATATTGTCATCGATACCGGGCGGCAGGACGGCTTAAAAGATCCCGAAACCCTCGGAGCAATTGCCGCTCTGCAGGATAGTCTCGAATCTAATGTTTTCGTCGGATATACATCTTCTCTTGCAGACTACATCAAGCGCATCAATCTGGTAATGAACGATCACGATCCCGGTTATAACCGCATTCCTTCGGTAACGGAACGGGTAACCGAACTTGATTGGATTGAAGAAGACGATGAGCTTATCGAAGTTGAACGGGAAGTGGAGATCAGCGGACGCGACCAGATTGCGCAGTATATTTTGCTCTATGAAGGTGCGGGCGGAGACGACCTGGATAAGCTTGTGGATTTCGACTACAGTAAAGCGAATCTCATAGTACAAATACGAACAGACGATACACCGCTTTTGCAGGAGATCAGGGATTCCTCGAACAGCATTTCATCTGAATTATTCGATTCCGATATCGAGGTTTATTATGCCGGATGTGCATATCTCTGTATAGTTGCAGATGAGATGATAATTCCGGGACAACTGCAAAGTCTCGGCACTGCGTTTATCGTAGTATTACTTATGCTCAGCGTATTGTTCCGTTCGTTTAAGTACGGAATCTTCGCCATGCTTCCTATTTTCCTGACAATTGCCGTGGCATTCGGTTTACTGAGCATTAGCGGTGTGCATCTCGACTCGGCTACCTCGATAATTGCGAGCATAGTTCTCGGCATCGGCGTGGATTATAGCGTGCACTATATATCTCGTTACCGTTCATTGAAGGAACTGGGGTTGTCGACGAAAGAGATTGTTTCCGGAACATTAAACACCTCAGGCCGGGCGATAATATTTAATGCCTCGACGGTCGCTGCCGGATTTCTTGTACTTGTGCTCTCAAGCTTCTGGCCGATAATACACATCGGCTGGCTTGTTGCGGTAAGCATGATTACGAGCGCATTGTTTGCATTGATTTTGCTTTCGGCGATCTTGGGGAAAAACGGTTAATAGTTATTTGTTATCGGTTAATGGTATACCGAATCGCAGGTCAATACAATTAACTAATAACCATTAACAACAAAGGAGGTTTAACAATGAACTTAGTAAGATTAGCAATATTACTTGTGGGTATTGTATTCATACTTTTCCCTCTTAACTCACAGGACCCAACCGGTAGAGAGATAATGGAAAAGTATAAGGAGCAAGAGTTGACGAACGATGAATCTGCCGAAATACATATGAAACTTATCCGTTCCGGAGGGCGCGTCCGCGAGCGTGAAGTCAGGATGATATCCAAAACCGACGAAGAAGAAAACCGCAAACTGCTCATCCGTTTCCTCTCCCCTGCCGACGTCGCAGGTACGGGCTTTCTATCGATTGAATATTCCGACAGGGATGACGATAACTGGCTTTATCTTCCCGCCCTCCGGAGGGTGCGAAGAATTGCATCACAGGATAAGACAGATAGCTTTGTCGGCACCGATTTTACGTACGAAGATTTCGACTCGGAAGACCTCGACGCGTATGATTATACATTTGTAGAAACGGAAACCATCAACGATACTGAAACATGGAAAGTAGAAGCAATACCGACCGATCCGGAAAAAATAGAGGAGACGGCTTACGGAAAGCGGGAGCTCTGGGTAAGTAAAGAGCATGCCGTGGTTGTCCGTGCAAAACATTACGATACGGACGATGTACTTATCAAAGAGCTTCGCTCATACGACATACGTCAGGTTCCCGGAACAGAAACATGGCGGCCGTACCGCATGGTGATGGAAGATGTTGAAAGCGGAAATCGAACGGAGCTGGAACTAACCGATATTGAAATAGATCAGGGAATCCCCGACGATTATTTTACACAAAGGTATTTGCAGCGAGGCAGATGAAAATAATTGATTATTGATTATTTACTATTGATTAATGGATTAAATGATAGTTTATGAAATTATATCTTCTTTTTATAGTAACTATTGCTTTTGTTTTGGTCTCAAATCTGTTGGTAGCACAGACACAGATCGGCGGGTTCGTCGAGTATGATAATATAACTTACTTTAACATCTATGACGAAGAGAAAATCAACGCAAGGAACCAGGGAATCCTGCAGCTTGAACTGAGCCACAGTATTAACATCAATGCCGATGTGTTCGGCTCGGTGGAAATACGCGAAGATCAGGCGGATCAGAACCGGAGTCGCATCTATCCCCGGGAAGCATATATAAACCTTTACTTCGGTGATTTTGATTTTCGTATCGGAAAACAGGTCTATGCCTGGGGACGTGCCGACGGTTTCAACCCAACCGACAACCTCACCGTTTGGGATTATTCCGATGTTCTTGATATTGAAGGTGAGGAAATAGGTCAGATATCCGCGCTTGTTCAGTATTATACGGGTAATTGGATTTTCGAAGCCGCCCTCGTCCCATCATTTACGGAGAGCGTATTACCGGATCAGGCATCCCGCTGGTGGCCGGAATTTCCTGGCACAATCCCCAATCCCGCATATCCTGAACAGGGACCGGAATTCGTTCCGGCGCAATATACCTTCAACGATCCGGACCTTCCCGACGAAGGTCACGAAAGCACACAGTACGCTCTCAGGGTTTCATATATGTACAGAGGATGGGATTTCTCCCTGAGCTGGTTCGACGGGTACAACGACCTTCCTGCCTTTTACAATACACCGCAATTCAATACATCGTTTACCAGGGCAGAGGTCGTCATCGATCCGGTTTATTACCGATGGCGTGCAATCGGGGGTGATTTTGCGACAACGTTCGGAGGGTTCGGTGTGCGCGGTGAAGCCGCTTACTTCATTACCGAAAACTGGGACGGTACCGATCCTGCTATCGATACACCGTACCTGCAATACGTTCTCGGCATGGATTATACCTTCCGGAATGTAATAGCCGGTAACGATCTGTTCCTGATTCTGGAGTGGGCTCACGATTATCAAATCCCCGACAGAGATGTCACAATCGACGTTATGAATTTGAACCGCATTTTTCGCAAGTCGATTCTCAGCAGAGCAGAATTAAGTCTCGGCGATTTTGCCGCCCTGACGCTGACCGGTGTTATGAATTTTGAAACCGACGACTGGTGGCTGCAGCCCGGCATAGAATGGTCGGTAACCGACGGCGTAGAACTCGACGCACGGGTCGATCTCCTCGGCGGTCCCGATGATTCTCTTTTCGGGATGTTTGATGATAACAAACGTGTTCAATTCAGAGCGAAATATAGTTTTTAATCCACTCTGCATTGAGAAAACCTACTTCAGTAATATTTTGTTAAAGAACTACAAAGTTAATTTGCATATAACAAAAAACCATAATGAAACATAACATATCTGATACCTCTCACAAAATCGAATATATCCAACCCGGTTTCTTCCACGAAAACCGGAAGCTCTCACCATATACGGTATTCGGTTTGATGCTGATCTATACACTCGCAGCAGCCGCTTGTTATACTGCGATTAAAGCAGGACTGGAGTATTCGCCCCCCTTCCGCTTCGCAGGTTTACGGACACTCATCGGAGGGATTTCGCTCATTTCCCTTCTCATCATTTTGAAAAAACCCATTTTTCCACACCGGGATCTATTGAAATGGATCATACCGGTCGGTCTTGTTTCAACCACGATCACGTTCGGATTTATGTTCTCGAGTCCGGAATTTACCGGAGCGGGAATTGCCTCGGTATTGGGAAACGCTCAGCCACTCACGATAATCGTACTTGCCGCCCTCTTCCTTGGTGAGAAAATTACGAAGGTGAAAATAACCGCTCTTTTGTTGGGGATGACCGGGATTGTTTTCATATCTGCACAAGCATTCATGGGTGAGAATCCTCATGCCTTTCTCGGAGCAATGCTTGCAACCGGAACATCGACGGGTGCGGCGATTACGGCTGTATTGTTAAAACGTCTCAAACCCGGTCGCGATTTAATCTCTCTCACCGGTTGGCAGCTTATTGCCGGAAGTATACCGTTGTTTATCGGCTCTCTGTTCTTTGAACCGGAAAGGTCTTTTAGCTGGGCAGGAACTTTTATTGTGCTGGTTGTTTTTTTAGGAGTAATAGGCACCGGACTGACAACCATTATATGGTTCTGGCTGCTGCAAAAATACGAAGCGAGCAGACTCTCCCTCTACCTTTTTTTGATACCCGTATTCGGTTTGCTCATAGCATTTATCGTGTTTAATGAAACGTTACAGATATTCGAGATACTCGGTATCGGACTTGTGATCACGGCAATCGGACTGTCGGTAATAAAAGAAAATAAATGTAATAGTAATGAAAGGTAAATCCATAAAAAGAAAGATTATATTAATTTCCGGAATTTCAATGGGAATGCTCTGGGGAATCACATTTATTTTTTTTGAACAGTTGCATGGTATGAGACGCATGTTCCATGAAGAATTTCCTTTCGTCGTCGCCGATATCTTTAATGTAAACCACGAGTCAATGTCCACAACGGCTGGTTTTCTATTTGCATATATTGATGGATTTGTTGCCGGGATTGTGTTTGGATTGATAAGCAGCAAAATTTTCAAAATGCTCTATTCACAATAATGCTCATATTATGAAATCTCAACCAATACATATAGTCGGTGCAGGTCCTGCAGGTCTCACCGCTGCAATCAATCTTGCACGGGGTGGGATCAAAACGATCGTGCACGAAAAGAACTCCGATGTCGATAAGAATTGTATGCACGAAGATTGCGAATGTGTGTGGTGCCGTCACGGGAAAATGAGCTGAGGCGATGTAATCATTTTGACTTTCAATCTATTATGTAATAAATTAAAACTTTCATGTAACCTATATAGGGAGAGTCCACCATGGTTAAAGATCCTGTCTGCGGTATGGAAGTGGATGAGCAATCCACAGAATATTCCTCACAATATGAAGACACCACTTATTATTTCTGCTCCGAAAAATGTAAGAGCGAATTCGAGGCCGATCCCGGAAAATATGCCGAAGAAGAAGATCATTCACGGCATAAACATGGTGAGCATAAAGAGCATGGTGCTCATGAACATCATAAGCATCATGAACACGAAGGCCACGATGAACATGAACATCACGAGCATGATGAACACGAAGATCACAGCGGCCACGATCATCA
>SLSF01000220.1 GCA_007130605.1 Gemmatimonadota bacterium
CTCCGCGTACCCGGAGGCCCGGGTACGACTCCGGGAGGCGGTGGAGCGCTTTCCCGAGAGCCCGGACCTCCAGATGGCCGGCGGACACCTTTACCACGCGCTTGGGCACCATTCGCAGGCGGCGCGTCACTACCGGATGGCCGAGGTCCTCGGTGCGGATCCAGTCGAGGCACGCAGGCTCGAGGTCCTCAGCCTTCTCGATGCCGGCGCCGCCTTCCTGGCGGTGCAGCGGATGGCGCCGAATCCCGAATACCTGCACCCCGGGGAGCGGGGACGCGCCCTTTCGGATCGGGGCTCACGGGCCGTGCAGTGGAGCATCGCCGCACCCCCCACCCCCCATCCCGACGATCGCTTCATTGCGGTGGATCGCGCCCTCGCCATCCTCGATTCGGCCCTTGTGGCCGTCGAGCCGGAAGAGGGATACCCGTGGGAGCGTCTGCGCTTCGACCGGGTGGTTGCGCTCCGGGAGCGGATCCGGATGGAAGCGGTGCTCGCCGAGGTCGAGGAACTCGAGGCGGAACTCGAACTCGAACTTCCCCCGTACGTGCTCCGGATGGTGGGCGATGCCCATCTCCACCTGCGGAATGCCGAGGAGGCGGAAGTGCGGTATCGGGCAGCGCTCGAGGGATGGCCCGGGCACCCCGAGCTCCTCATCGGCCTCTTCTATGCCCTGGTGCAGGGGGAGCGGCACGACGAGGCCGGGGAGGTCATCCGGGAGCTTCTCGACGACCAGCCCGAGGTCCGGACGGCCGAGGGGCTCACCGAGAGCCTCCCGAATCCGGACCGCCTCTCCGGAGAGATTGCCCGGCACCTCGGGATGGCGTTTGCCGGTGACCTGAAGGGTGCGGAGGCCGGGCTCGACGCCCTGGTGGGCCGGGCACCGATGAATCTCTCGCTCCGTCAGGAACTGGCTTCGGTCTTCCTCTGGCGGGGATGGCCCCGCCTCGCCCTCGACGAGTACGCCCGGATCCTCGCCCTCGACCCCCACCATGTGGGGGCCCGGATCGGACGTGCGTCGGCGCATATGAATCTCCACGAGCGGGACCGTGCCTACGCGGCCCTCGACACCCTCCTGATCCTCGCGCCCGAGCACGAGCAGGTACGCCGCGACGTGGAGCGGTACCGGATCGACGGGCTCTGGGAACTCGACGTGGGTGCCCACCGTGCCCGAAGCACCGGAGGGGTCTTCGGGGCCCGCGACGACCTGGTCGAGGGCCGGTTCTTCTCACCCCCCATTGGAGACCATCACCGCCTCTTCGCAGGATGGACCCGGAGTCGGGCCAGCTATCCCGACCTGGCCGGCCGGCACGACCGGGTGGCGGTGGGTCTCGAGCGCAGGGGGCGGACCCTCCACTGGTATGGCGAGGCGACCGCCGATCGCGACGGGCTCGAGCGCCCCGGAGGCGGGGGGCGGATCGAGTTGCGTCCGGGAGACCACTGGACCCTCCACCTGGACGGCGCATCGCATACCACGACGGTTCCGCTCCAGGCGGCCCGCCTGGGAATCGACGGATGGCGCGTGGGGAGCGGGGTCGGCTACCGGTGGAGCGAGCGACGGTGGTGGAGTGCCGAGGGAGGCCTCCTGGAAATGTCCGACGGGAACCGGCGGATCAGCCTCTACTCGGGTCTCGAACAGGAAGTGATTCGTCGCCCGCACGCCCGCGTGTCGGGTGTGCTCGAGCTCTACGGGGCCGACAACTCTCTGGAGGGTGCGCCCTACTACAACCCCTCGCGCACCCTCTCCACGACCCTCACCGGCCGATGGGAGTGGATGCTCTGGCGTGCCTACGAGCGAAGCGTCACCCAGCGGATCCTCCTCACCGGGGGCTATCTCCACCAGGAAGGTTTCGACGACACCATGATCTACTCCGCCGAATACGCCCAGGAGTGGGCGATCTCGAGGCGTTTCACCCTCGATGCCGGGGTCCAGTGGGCCCGCCCGGTCTACGACGAGACCCGGGAGCGGCGGACCCTCTTCCACGCCTCGCTGAACTGGAGGCTTCCCCGATGAACCGGGTTCTTCGTCTCGGAGCGGTCTGGATCGGCCTGGTGACCCTCGCCTCGTGCGCAGGGCGTGGGGTGCCCGAAGGCGCGGTGCCTCCTCCGATGGAGGACGCCCCCTCGGTCCCCACCTTCCAGGTCCTCTCCTACCACGATGTCCGCAACGACATCACCGATGACCTGGACCCGGATCGCTTTGCCGTTTCGACGGAGCGGCTCATCGAGCACTTCGAGTGGTTTCGGGAAAACGGCTACACCCCGGTGAGCGTCGATGACCTCCTGGCCGCCGAACGGGGGGAGCGCCCCCTTCCCGAGGGCGCGATCCTCCTCACCTTCGACGACGGGCTCCGGAGCGTCTACACCGAAGTCTTCCCCCTCCTGGAGCTCTACGAGTTTCCGGCGGTGGTGGCGGTGGTGGGCGCGTGGCAGGACGCCCCCGAGGGGTGGACCCTCGACTACGACGGGATCGGTCAAGTCACCCGCGACGACTTCGTGAGCTGGGACGAGCTGCGCGAGATGCAGGCGTCGGGGCTCGTGGAGGTCGCCACCCATTCCCACGACCTCCACCAGGGGGTCCTGGGGAATCCCTTCGGGAACGAGCAGCCGGCGGCAGTGACCCGGATCTGGGATCCGGAATCGGGGGAGTACGAGAGCGAGGAGGCATACCGGGAGCGGATCCGGAGTGACCTGAAGCTCGCGGCGAGCCGGATCGAGGAGGAGCTGGGACAGCCCCCCCGCGTGGTGGTCTGGCCCTACGGCGAGTACAGCGGAACCACCGAGGCCATCGCCCAGGAGCTGGGGATGCCCGTATCCCTGGGGCTCCAGCCCGGCGAGCGGGCCCTCGAACCGGGGGCGCAGCCCGGTGCCGGGTTCGCCGGGGTGCCCCGCTATGTCGTCACTGCCAATATTTCGGTGCCCGACCTTTCCTGGTTCCTCCGGCGCTCCGACACCGCCATCTCGCCCGTGCGGGTGGTCCATGTGGACCTGGACTATGTCTACGACGACGATCCGGAACAGGCCGAGCGGAATCTCGATGCCCTCCTGGACCGGATCCAGGCGCTGGGGCCCACGACGGTCTACCTCCAGGCCTTTGCCGACCCGTCGGGCGATGGAAATGCCCGGGAACTCTACTTCCCGAACCGGCACCTCCCCATGCGGGCCGACCTCTTCAACCGGGTCGCCTGGCAGCTCCGGACCCGGGTGGGGGTCGAAGTCTTCGCCTGGATGCCCCTCCTGGCCTTCGTGCTCCCCGACGCCGAGTTGAACGACCGGCTCGCCGTCACCCGGTGGGAAGGGGACCAGCGGGTGACCAGCCGTCCCGATTACGACCGGCTCTCGCCCTGGGATCCCGACGCACGGCGGATCATCGGTGAGATCTACGAGGACCTGGCGCGCCACGCGGCCTTCGACGGCATCCTCTTCCACGACGATGCCTATCTGAGCGACCACGAGGACGCCACCGCCTTCCCCGAGGAGCCCGGCCGGCTCCCCACCACCGAAGAGCGGACCCGGATCCTCATGGAGCTCACCGACGAGGTGGCCGAGATCGCCCGTCGGTACCGCTCCGCGGTGAAGACGGCGCGGAATCTCTACGCTCGTGTCGTCCTGGAGCCCCACTCCGAGGAGTGGTTCTCGCAGAACTTCGAGGCATCGCTCCGCCAGTACGACCAGACCGCCATCATGGCCATGCCGTACATGGAGGGGGCGAGC
>SLSF01000276.1 GCA_007130605.1 Gemmatimonadota bacterium
CGCACTCCCAGTACGGGTGCGCCTCGGTGTAGTGGTGCGTCACCTTGGGGAGGTCTTCGCCGGGCACCTTGAGGAGGTTGGGGCCATGGAAGCCTCCCGTGGCGATCACCAGGTTCCGGGCTCTCAGGATGGTCTCTCGCGCGTCGACCCGGAGTGAATCGGGCGGGTCCGACTCCCCGGCGTCCGCTCCGCTCCCGGGGGCCCGTGCCCCTCGGCGGGTGTCCTCTCCCAGGTCGCCGGGCGCGCCGGGCACCCGGAGCCGTCGCACCGTCCGCACCCGGAAGTCGCCCTGCACCCCATCGATGGCCCTCACCTCTTCGTAGAGCCGGGTGCGGAGTTCGAAGTGCTCCGCCACCTTCCGGTAGTAGGTGAGGGCTTCCTTCCGGCTCGGGGTCTTGTCGGTGGTGACGAAGGGCAGCCGCTCGAGCTCCAGCTTCTCGGGGGTCGAGAAGAAGCGCATGTCGTACGGATAGCGGACGAGCGAGGCGCAGAGCGGTCCCCGGTCCACCAGGAGACAGGAGAGCCCCGCCTTCCGGGCCGCCGCGCCCACCGCGATTCCGCAGGGCCCGGCCCCCACCACCAGGAGGTCCACAGGGGTCGTGGAGGGGTCTTCGGCCATCTCGGACATCGGCAGGCTCGGGGTGTCGGAAGCGGTCATTTCGGATCGGGGATGGGATCGTGGGCGGCGTCGGAGTGGTCGGGGCTGTCCCCGTCGATGCCGGCGCTCTACCTTGGCCGCCGGTGCCGCCGACGGTGGCACGCCGGGCTGATCGAGCAGTCCGGCCCGAGGGTCCGGCCCGGCAATGGGCCCGGACTCCTTCATGGGAGACGAGCCGGGATGACGGGAGCAACCCATCCATGACCAGGGAACGAACGGGGGAACCGGAGGGGGGCCGAAACCCCGAACGGGATGAGCCGTTCCAACCGGAGGCCGACGCACCGGAAGGGCCTCCCCGAGCCCCCACCCACCACGACGACACCCGGGAACCCACGGCTCGCGGGGGAGGCCCGGGGTGGATCGTCGCCGCGGCCTTCATCGGTCCCGGGACCGTCACCACCGCCACTCTGGCAGGGGCAAACTTCGGCACCACCCTCCTCTGGGCGCTGACCTTCTCCATCATCGCCACCCTGATCCTGCAGGAGATGGCGGCCCGGCTGGGCGTCGTCACCGGTCTCGGGCTGGGCGAGGCGGTGCGCCGGCGTTTCGAGCTCCCCCTCCTCCGGCTGGGGGCCATCGTCCTCATCATTTCGGCCATCGCGCTGGGGAATGCCGCCTACGAGACCGGCAATCTGCTGGGGGCGGCGCTGGGACTCGAGGCCATCGCCGGCGGGGGCCCCAACTATTGGGCCCTGGGGATCGCCGCTGCGGCCGCCGCCCTCCTCTTCACTGGAAGCTACCGGCTCCTGGAGCGCTTCCTCATGGTGATGGTGGGGCTCATGTCCATCGTCTTCGTCACGACGGCGGTGATGGTGCGTCCTCCGGTGGGCGAGCTGCTGCAGGGGATGCTCGTGCCCCGGCTTCCCGACGGTGCGCTCCTCTTCACGGTGGCCCTCATCGGGACCACGGTGGTGCCGTACAACCTCTTTCTCCATGCCTCGGCGGTGCGGGAGCGCTTTCGGGGCCCCGAGGCGCTGGGGGCGGCCCGGCGCGACCTCGGCCTCTCGATCCTGGTGGGCGGGGCGGTGAGCCTCGCCATTGTGGTGACGGCGGCAGGCACCATCCATGGCTCCCCGGGGGGTGTCACCAATGCCAGCGAGATGGCCCGGCAGCTCGAGCCGATGCTGGGACAGTGGGCCCGGATCTTCTTTGCGGCCGGCTTCTTCGCGGCGGGGCTCACCTCCTCCATCACCGCACCCCTGGCCGCCGCCTATGCCACCGCCGGGGCGCTGGGGTGGGAGCGCGACCTCACCGCCACCCGCTTTCGCCTGGTCTGGGGAGGGGTCATCGCCGTGGGCGCCCTCTTCGCAGCCACCGGAATCAATCCTGTGGAGGCGATTCTCTTCGCCCAGGCCGCAAACGGGATCCTGCTCCCCTGCATCGCCCTCTTCCTTCTCCTGGCGGTGAACGATCCCCGCTGGATGGGGGAGCACCGCAATGGCCTCCTGCCCAATGTGCTGGGGGGGATGGTCTTTCTCGTCACCGTGATCCTGGGTGGGCGCGCCCTTCTCACGGCCTTCGGGTTCCTCTGAGGCCGGGTCCATGTACACCCACTGCCCCCACTGCACGGCGTCGCTGGGCACCAACGAGGTGCTCGAAGACTTTCCCGTGGGAGAGCGGCTCGCCTACGACCTGGATCGGGGTCGCCTCTGGGCCCTCTGCAGCCGGTGTCGAACCTGGAATCTGGCGCCGATCCATGAGCGCTGGGAGGCGGTGGAGGCGCTGGAGCGTCTCTTCGAGACGGCGCATGTGGGGGCGCGCACCGAGCGGATGGCGCTGGGGCGACTCGCCGATGGCACCGAGGTGGTGCGGGTGGGGGGCGCCGAGGAGGGGGAGCTCGCCGGGTGGCGCTATGCGCGCAGGCTCGAGACCCGGGCGCGCCGGGTGCGGCGTACCGGCTGGGTCACGGGAGGCGCCGCCTTCGCCGTGGTCTCACTCCCCCTCTCGACGGCCCTCGTCGCCCCCTTCTTCTTCACGGCCCTGGGTGGGAGCGCCGCCTACCAGTTGTGGAAGCGGGCCCGGACCCGGCTCGAGGTACCGAGGGACACCGGCGACCCGCTCATTCTCTCGGTGGGGGACCTCAGCGGCCTCCGACTCGTGCCCGCCGATGCGGTCGCCGGGGAGACGCCGGGGCTATCGGCCGTTCCATCGCCCCTGGTGGAAGAGGGACGCCCCCCGCCGGAGTGGAGACTCGAACTCCACCGGTGGGGGTACCGGCCCCTCGTCCTCCCGGAGTCGGTGCAGGGGCGGGCCATGCGACTCGCACTGGCCGAGGCGAACCGCGAGGTGGGCAAGCCCCGGCAGGTGAACCGCGCACTCGACCGAGTGCTCGAGCTGGGGCGCCCGGACCGGGTGATTGCCGAGGCGGCGCGAACGCTCCATGAGGGCCGCGCATGGGAGACCACCCTCTCCGGCGCCTTCGGACCCCGGCACCGGATCCGGTCCGCCGATCCCGTCCTTCGCCTCGCCCTCGAGATCGCCGCCAACGAGGAACTCGAGGTGCGGGCCCTCGAAGGCGAGCTCCACCTCCTGGAAAAGGAATGGAAGGAGGCCGAAGAGATCGCCGCCATCGCCGACGACCTCCTCCTGCCCCGGGGGCTCCTCCGCAGGCTCCGACAGATGAAGCGCGAGGCGGGGCGAGGCGAGTGACGTTGGATCCGGACGGCCCCCGCCGGGTTACGCACTCCTGAACCCTCGACCCATCAACCTTGAACCGCTGTCCCAGCAGAGTCCGA
Organism: Gemmatimonadota bacterium; assembly: GCA_007130605.1. Taxonomy (GTDB): domain Bacteria; phylum Gemmatimonadota; class Gemmatimonadetes; order Longimicrobiales; family Gaopeijiaceae; genus SLBA01. Next base: position 3,394 of record SLSF01000276.1, read on the forward strand.
GATGCCCACCGTCGCCTCCCTCCTCCTGGTCCTGGCCCTTCCGGCTCCTGCACTCGATGCGGCCCCCGCCGTCACCCCCTTTCAGGCGGTGGCCGACCCGGTCCTGCACTGGACCACCGCCCCCGAGGGGAACGAGGCCCGCTACCGGGTCCGGGAGCAACTCGCCCGCTTCGACTTTCCCAATGACGCCGTGGGGGTGACCCCCGAGGTCCGGGGACAGCTCACCTTCACCCCCGACGGGCGGGTGGACGGCTCGGCCTCGGAGTTCGTCATCGGCCTGGCTGCCCTCGAGAGCGACAGCGACCG
>SLSF01000090.1 GCA_007130605.1 Gemmatimonadota bacterium
CTCGCTCGTGGCGGCTAGGATGTTGGAGCCACAAGCCCCGACTCCCCATTCGTAGCTCGCGCCGTCGCCGTGGGTTCCTCCTTGGGCCGTGAGCGTGGTGCCGTCACCAGAGCAGATGTCCGTGTCACCAGTGATTCCCGTCGGAGGCGTCGAGCTGTCCAGATCCTCGACATGGCAGGTTCCCGACTGACAGGAGGAGATCGTGCACTCATCGTTTACTCCGCAGAGTGTGCCGTCGGCCACGTCAGTCCAGTCGTCCTGACTCGTCGTGGCTCTACAGATCTGGCACTCGTTGGCCGGGTTCACCGTGCCGTCGGGGTACTCGACCCCACCGATGTCGCAGCCTTCGCTGCAGTTGCCTTCGTCGTCGCATTCTCCGGCGATTCCGCAGCTCTCGCCGGGGGTGGGCGTGAACTCGCAGGCCCCATTGTCGCACGTGCCGGAGGTGCAGGGGTTGCTGTCGTCGCAAGGCTGGCAATTCGTCAGGACCGTGTCGGTATCGATGACGGTGGAGACGCAAGACGTACCCTCGCAGGAGTACTCTCGGTGCTCTCGGTCCTGGGCCGTGCAGATCTCTCCCGAGTTCGAATCACAGGCGTCGTAGGTGTCGCCCACGGGCACCCAGCCGTTCATCGTCGTGCAGTCGTAGCACTCGTCACAGCCGCACTCCGTGTCGGTTCCCTCGCAGATCGGCTCCGGGATGCAGTCGCCTCCATCACATAGGCCCTCGGTGCAGTCGTCGCCGGTGTCGCAGGGCGCGCCGTCCCGGTGGGACCATGCGTGCTGGTCGCTGTCCACATCGCAGATCTCGCACTCGTTCGCCGGGTTCACGTCACCGTCGGAGTAGAGGGCGTCGTCGATATCGCAGCCCTCGATGCAGTCGCCGCTTCCGTCGCACTCTCCGGCGGTCCCGCAGGGCACGCCGGGGGTGGGGGTGAACTGGCATTCCCCATCGGAGCAAGCGTTCGACGTGCACTCGTTGCCGTCGTCACAGGCGGCGCAGCCGCTCAACTGAACGTAGCCCTGCGTGACGGTCCAGTCGCAGGTGCGGTCGGCGCTGCAGGAATACTCGAGATACTCTTGATACTGTGCTTCACAGAGCTCGTCCGTCGTGGCGTCGCATACGAAGTAGGGGGCTCCTACGTCCACCCAGCCGTCCAGCTCGGTGCAGTCGACGCAGGTCTCGCAGCCGCACTCATCGTCGGTGCCGGCGCAGATGGGAGCCGGCTCGCAGGCGCCGGCGTCGCAGGTCCCCTCGGTGCAGGGATCGCCGGTGTCGCAGGCCGCTCCGTCCCTGTGGGACCAGTCGTCCTGACTCGTCGTGGCTCTACAGATCTGGCACTCGTTGGCCGGGTTCACCGTGCCGTCGGGATACTCGACTCCATCGATGTCGCAGCCTTCGCTGCAGTAGCCGTGCTCGTCACAAGTGCCGTCCACGCCGCAGGGCGCTCCCGGCGTGGGAGTGAACTCGCATTGCCCGTCGTCGCATGCGCCGGCGGTGCAGGGGTTGTCGTCGACGCAAGCCTCGCAGTCCGAGAGCACGGCGTCCGTATCCGTGATGCTGTACTCGCAGCTCATGTCATCGCAGTAGAACTCTCTATACTCCCTGTCCTGAGCGACGCAGACATGTCCCGTCAGCTCTTCGCAGGCGTAGTACTCGTCACCTACGTCCACCCATCCGTTCAAGAGCGTACAATCCACGCAATCGTCGCATCCACACGCTTCGTCGTCACCCTCGCAGATGGGCTCCGGCACGCACTCCCCGTCCTCGCACACTCCCTCCGTACAATCGTCGTCGGTATCGCAGCTCGCCCCGTCACGAGGCGCCCATGCGTCCTCGGCCCACGCGGGATCGCATATCTCGCACTCGTTGTCGGGGTTGACGTCTCCCGCCTCGTAGGTCTCGCCGTCTATCTCACATCCCTGGCTGCACACTCCGTGTCCGTCGCACTCTCCCGTGCTTCCACACGGAGTCCCCTCGGGGAGGTCTTCCGTCACGCACGCGCCGTCGACACAATCGTTCGACGTGCAGGGGTTCTCGTCGTCACAGCTCTCGCAGTCCTCGACGAGGGTGCGGGTGTCGGTGACGGAAGGCTCGCAGGTGGTGTCCTCGCACACATGGGTCAGGTACTCCTGATCCTGGCAAGCGCAGAGGAGGCCCTCGTCGCAGCAATCGTAGGGCACGTCCACGTCGTTCCAGCCATCGAGGTCCGTGCAGTTCTCCTCGCAGCCCACGGGGCCGCAGGCGCCGAGGCCGTCGCACTCCTCGCCGTCGCCGCAAGCGGTCCCGGCGGGCAGCGGTGTCCAGTCGTCGGTGGACTCCATGGGATCACAGGCGAGGCACTCGTTGGCGGGGTTTCGATCGCCCGGCTCGTATAGCTCCTCGCCGATGAGGCAGCCGGCGACGCACTCGCCGAGGATGCATAGCTCGCCGTCATCGCAGGCGGTCTCCCCACAGGGATCCTCGACGCAGATCCCTTCGATGCAAACGAGGCCGTCGTCACAGCTCCCGTCGGGATGACAGGCAAACCCTTTCGGCCCGACGGGATCCTCACCCCCGCAAGAGGTCACTCCCCAAAAAAGGAGAAACGCCGCGCCCAGAACAAAGGCCAAAACAGAATACCGGCCGCCAATCCCAACGTAACGCAATCGGTCCACAAAAACGCCCCTCATCATCGAGTTCTCCTTGCTGGCAAGTGCCCCCCACCCGGGGACGATGTCAGCGACGGAACATATGTTGCATTCGTTGGGACGTCTACCCCCTTCTCATAACATTCCATTAGACCCACCTTGATCACCTGAGCGACTCGGAAATGAGGCAAGGCGCTGATATTGCTCGAGAAGTTGTCGTTCGACCGAGATCAATGTAGGCACAGGAGGTTCTTGGATATGAAGTGATACGCCTTGCTCTTGACGAGACTATCGACATTGTGGTAGGCACAGGCATGCACCTTCGCCTCGTGAAAGCCAAGAGCGGCAAGAACACCCGACGCTATGCCCAGTTGGTTGAGAGCTATCGCCGCGAAGATGGTTTGCCGGTCCATCGAGTGCTTGCCAGCCTGGGTCAGCTCTCCGACCAGGAGATTGCCAACTTCCGCCTCGCCCTCGAGGCCTCACGCAAATCCAAAACCGTAGTTCTTCCAGAGACGTCCAAGTGGCGCTCGAAGGTTCTCGCCAATCTCGACTACCTCGATGTTGCCGTGGCACTCCACATGTGGCGCTCCTGGGAGCTCTCGGAGCTTTTGCATAAGCTCATTCCGGAGCGCGCAGTAGCGGTTCGAGCCGCCGAGGTGATCTGTGCTCTCACGATCCAGCGCTGCGTGGCTCCGGGTTCGAAGCTCTATGCACAACGATGGTTCCCTCGTACCGCATTGCCAGAGCTCCAGGGAGTGCCTCCGGAGCATTTTCACAATACACGCATACATCGCGTACTGAAGCAGCTCGACTGTGTGGAGACCGAGCTGCAAGAAGGGCTAGTCCGTCGATACCAGCAACGAGAAGGTTCATTCGCCACCTTGTTCACGGACGTGAGCGACGCCTGGTTCGAGGGTCGAGGGCCTGATCTTGCCGAGCGCAGCCGCACCAAGGAGGGACTCCGCAACCGACACAAGATCAGCATTCTGCTCTTGTGCAACGAGCACGGATATCCGATTCGCTGGAGCACTCTGCCTGGGCGCACACAGGACGGCCACGCAC
>SLSF01000257.1 GCA_007130605.1 Gemmatimonadota bacterium
GACGGGTTCAGCTATCCGATGACGCGCTCCTTCTCCTTCGGAATTTCCGTTGACTTCTAATCATCACCCCGAATGGGGAACCAAGGAGCAGAGCAAATGAGTAAACTCAGACTACTGCCACTCCTGGCCCTGCTGGCGGTTCTCCCCGCCTGCCTGGACCTGGAAGTGGAGAACTTCAACGCGCCGGGCGCCGATCAGGCGCTCGCCAACCCGGCGGACGTGGAGACGCTCGTGCAGAGCGGCTTCTACCGCGCCTGGAACGGGTGGCAGAAGGACAACCCGACCCTCATGATCACTTCGGCTGCGAACGACGCGCAGGTGTCGTGGGGGAACTGGGGAGCGCAGGACGCCGGTACGGTGCCGCGCTCGTCCTACGACAACTCCACCACCTATGGCTACCAGGCAGCCATCAGTGCCCCGTGGAGCAACATGTACACGGGACTCTCGTCGATGGCCGACGGGATGCAGGCGCTCAACCAGGGCGTCAACTTCGGAGAGGGCGGGGCCAACAATGCCCGCCTCGAGGCATGGGCCCGCTTCAATCAGGGGCACATCCACGGGATTCTCGCCATGATGTATGATCAGGCGATCATCTTCGATGAGACCATCGACCTGGAGACCGCTGACCTGACCCCGGTGCCCTACACCGAGGTGATGGATGCGGCGCTCGGGTACCTGAGCGATGCGCTTGCCGTCGCCGAGCAGAACACCTTCGTCATCCCCGGTGGGGAGGACGGCTGGGTGCATGGTCGCGAGCTGACCAATGTGGATCTGCAGGAATGGATCCACTCGCTCAAGGCCCGCTTCATGGCGAATGTGGCCCGTACGCCTGCCGAGCGGCAGGCTGCAGACTGGAACCAGATCGCCTACCACGCCGATCGTGGGGTGCAGGCCGAGGTCGATGGACCGACCTCCGACGCCTCGATCTGGTGGGTGCACCTGGTGGCCCGGGGCTTCCCGTCCTGGACCCGTACCAACTACGACATTATCGGTCTGCACGACGAGTCGGGTGGGTACGAGAACTGGATTTCCACCCCGTGGGGGGATCGGACCCCCTTCACCCTCGACACGCCGGACCGGCGTGTGATGAACCCGGCTGCAGACGATCCGCAGTCGGTGGAGGGCCGAGGCACGTACCAGCACCACTCGCAGAGCTGGGGCCACGGGTGCAGCCCGTTCCCGCCCGAGCGGGGTACGTACTTCAACTCGTGCTACCGCAACATGCGGTACCACCCCTGGAACGACGGGGTGATGGCGTACTTCCTGCGCGCCGAGGCTGACCTCCTGAAGGCGGAAGGACACCTGTACGACAACAACATTCCGGCAGCCGTCGAGCTGATCAATCGCACCCGGGTCGAGAATGGCGAGATGGAGCCCCTTGATCCCAACAACACCTCGATGGACGAGGCGTGGGCGAACCTGATCTACGAGAGTGGAATGGAGCTGCAGTTCAGCTGGACCGGACAGCGGCACTTCAACGCCCGTGGTTGGGGCCACCTCGTCTGCGGAACACCGGTGCACTATCCGGTTCCGGCCGGTGAGCTCGAGCTGCTCGAAATGCCGCGCTACTCCTTCGGGGGCAGCGTCGGTGGAGCAGCCGGTGACGACGGACCCTGTCGAGACATGTAGCATTGCTTGACGCGACCCGGCACCGGGAAACCGGGCGGGTCGACTGGTGAAGGGGCCTTCCGGTTGGTTTCGGCCGACCGGAAGGCCCCGATCCAGGGGGAAGAATGCGATCAGGGGGTCGTGCCGGCAATTGCCCGGTACGGCCCCTGATCATATATGGCCAAAGCAAAGGAAAGACCTCATGGTTGAACGATGCATGCAGCTTCGAATCACCGCCTTCGCGGGAGCCCTGGCGTTGGTGTTTCTGCTCCCAGCCTGCGGTGGAGGGGGGAGTGGCGTGGCGGTGAGTACCCAACTGGGGCTTGCCACCCAGTCGGCATCGCAGGAAGTACCGGAGCAGGTCCTCCGGCGAGAAGGATACCGCATCGAGCGCTCCGACGGCCCCCCGAATGTTCAGGTCCGGACGGAATGGCGGTATCGGAGCCCCTTGCCTGATGAAGGGGAACTCGGGGTGACCGAGGTCCGGACCCGCATCATCGTCGAGGGGCGACAGCGGGGGAGCGACATCCAGCAGATCGCACTCTTCAACATGCGAATGCGCGTCCAGAACGAGGGACGCTCGGAGAGCGGCGGGGACTTCACGAACCTCGATGCGACCGAGGACTTCACGGACTATGTGGGCGCCATTGCCCAGGAGATCCGGGATCGCTACGAAATGGGGATCCGGATGGAGTAGCTTCGTCGTCGGTGGGGCGCTGCTGGGGCCCCGATGAAGTTGTCGAAAGCAAAACCGCCCCCCCGCACTGCATGGTGCGGGGGGGCGGTTTCGTCATCTGGTGGGACGCGGGAGTCCCCACCCTGGCCACGGTCGGTCAGACGAAATAGACCAGCCCGTCCAGGGGGGAACCCTGAAACTCCGCTGGTGCCTGGAGGGTGACATCGTCCCCCTCGCCGTCCTCATCGGGGCGATCGGTGTCATCGCCATCCGGGTTTGTCGGACTTCCGGAATCGAAGAAAAGGCACCCGGCAAAGAAGAGGGGTGTGAGCACGGCCAGCGAGAGTCCGATCAATGATCGCTTCTTCATGTCTAACTTCCTCCGTCAGTGGCGTTCCGAATCGAGAGGGGCTCCGATCTGAAAACGATCGAGCAGGAGCCATCGTGACACTCTCGACTCTCCTTCAAGTACCCTCGGCTGGCGCGAAGGTGCCGACTTGCCACAAGGGGTGGCGGCCCACATGGCCGAGGTTGCCCCGAGCATGCGGGCCGCATTCCCGCCCACTACTGGAGCTGGATCGTGGCCCGGTGGACCCCACCCTTCATGCTCTCGTACTCGATGGTGGCGTTCCCGGATCCGGTCACGATCCAGGTCACCGAAACGGTGGAGTGGCCCAGGACCCCGGACTCCACGGCGATCTCGTGGGTGGCACCCTCCACCAGGTCGATCTCCCCCCGAAGTTCCCCGGAGGTGTATCCCGCCACCTGCACCTCCACATTGGAACCATCGATCCGGAAGTAGTCGGGTTCACCCACGCGGTTGATCTCTGCCGCCTCGATGCGGGTGGGGATCGCCCGGAGATTCCGGATCTCGGCCGTCACCCGGTAGGTGTTGCCGGCGATCTGCTCCACGCGGGGCTCCTCGAACTCGAGCAGGGGCATCTCGTCGGCGTGGAAGAGGGCGAACATGGCGTTCCGGTGGAGCATCTCCTGCACCATGAAGGGAACGGTGGTCCGACCGAACCACTTGCTCCAGCCTCCGATCTCGACGGTGCCGAGGTCCGGGTGCTCGAACTCCTCCCACTCATGGAACCAGGCCCCCATCCCCAGGCGGTCGCTGAAGAAGAGCTGCTGCATCTCGTTGGGGATCGGCCCGTCCGAGTCCCAGTGCCCCTGGTAGAGCTGGTTCGTCGACCAGAGCTCGTTGGTGAAGCCCATGACCCCCAGGGCGTCGTGGGCCCAGTCGAGGGTGCCGCCGTAGACGGTGTAGAGATCCGCCCAGACGGTCCAGTAGCGGTAGTAGGGAAGCATGAGTTCGCCCCGCTCCCCCAGGTAGTCATAGGTGCGCACGTCGCGATTGGTGTACTCGCCCGTACCCCGATAGTACTGCGAGCCGGGTCCCCGGAGGATCATCCCCCCTGCGTTGTGCCAGCTCTGGAGTGCGGCAATGTTGGTGTGGCTCTTCAGGAAGTCTCCTACCGCCCGGGTCTCCGGGTGCGAGAAGGGGTACCAGTGGGAGCCGTTCTGGATGTGCATGGGCTGCCAGTCACCGGGGAAGTTCCGGTTCATGTCGTAGCCCCCGATGCCATCCTCGTTCCGGCGGCCGTCGCCGTCCAGGTCTTCGCCCTCGGAGCCCAGGAGGGTGTAGTCTCCCCGCTCTCCCGGGGGCGCCACCACCATGAGCCGGTCATCGATGGGCGAGATCATGTGCGTCCCCTCGCCCGGGGTGAATTTGCGCATCTGGAGGATCTCGTTGTTCCCCGTCAGGTCCTGCGGGGGATCCTCGCTGGCGCGCCCGTCGCCGTCGGAGTCGAAGGGTCTGGTGCCGGAGCGGGTGGGGCCGCCCTGGTCGAAAAAGACTTGCCGGGCATCGGGATTCATGGTGGGGATCAGGTAGAAGACCCGGTTGTCGACGATCTCCCGAACCATCTCCATGTACGGATAGTTCTCCATGAGGAACCAGATCATGTAGAGGGTGACCTCGGTCCCCTGGATCTCGTTGCCGTGGATGTTCGCGTCGGAGTAGAAGGCCGGCTTCTCGCTGTGGTGGCCGGTCTCCGGGTTGTTGATGGTCACGAGCCAGAGGTCCCGCCCCTCCCACGACTCACCGATGCTCTCCATGGTGAGGAAGTCGGGGTAGGCGCTCACCAGGGTCCGAAGGGCATCGGTCATCTGGTCATAGTCGTAGTACCGGTCCCAACGGAGATTCACATTGGGTTCACGGTCCGGGACCGAGAAGGGCTGGGCCGTCGCGGGATTCGCTCCGGCAAAGAGAAGGATCGCCACCACCGCCGCGCAGATGAGGGCGCGCGGAGAGGCGAAGGCACGAAGTCGCGTCATTGAGTGCGTCATCGGGAGCTCCTCAGCGCAGGGTCAGGGTGGTGGACTGGAGACCGCCGGCACGCTCCGCGAAGAGCTCGAGGTCGACCTCGGTTCCGGCGGGGGCCTGGACGAGCCACTGGAAGGTCTCGCGGGCCCCCATCCCCTCGAGGCGCTGGATCTGTTGCTGAATGTTGCCGGTGAGCACCGTCATCTCGTCGGTGGGCATCAGGCGAACGGTGATGGGCCGGTTGGTGCGTACCCGGGTCCCCATCTGGAAGTGGGTGGGCATGTAGCGATCATTCTCGATGGTCGCCGTCACCATGAAGACATTGTCTCCCCGGGCCTCGATGGTCGTCTCGACGATCTCGATCTCGGGAAGCTGATGCCCGAGCCAGGCCGCGAACTCCGCGTGAGACCGCGCCAGCTCCGGCACCATCTCCACCGGGGGATTCACCCGGGCGTTCGGCCGAAAGCCCCCCACCTCCACCTCACCCACCTCGGGATGGGTCGCCGGGGTCCAGTCGATGAAGCCGTCGATTCCGGCGTCGTCCATGTGCTGGAGCCATCGCGCATCGCGGGTGCCATTGCCACCGTCCCCCTCACCCAGGGTCCAGACCGGGGTGGTGAAGGAGGGGATTCCCACCTGGAAGTAGGCGAACTGTGCAAAGGAGCCGGCTTCGCCCTCCTCGCCATCTCCATCGAGCCCCGTGATCTCCCGGAAGCGCTCCGAGATGTACTCGTGGTAGGGGCGGTCATTGGAGAGGATGTTGGTGGGGATGGCAGGCGGGCCCGGCGCCACACCCTCGGGCACTTCGCGGTTCGTCGGTGGGAGCGAACGGAGGTTGTCATAGGGCGAGAAGGTGATCACCGAGGCGATGTTCACCTGCTCGAACATGAAGTCGGCGAGGGCGCGGGTCTCGGGCTCGCTCACCTGGTGCGGCCCCACATGGGGCTGGTAGTAGAGGTACTCGTGGGGGAAATTCCGGTTCAGATTCACCCCGTCGGAGCCCATGGGGACGTAGGCGTCCACATTCGCCGGGTCGATCCCCTCGATCATGATGGAGTAGCCACCCCGCTCCGCGCGGGCGCGGTTGGCCTCGCGCAGGAGGCGGGGTTCGTCCGGGTCGACCATGAGGTTCCCGTCGGGATCAGGGACCCGCATCATGGTGACGAAGCCGTCGCCGGTCAGATCCGAGCCCACCTCGGTGATGTTCATCCCGCCGAGATCAGGGTTGTTCGGATGGGGCTTGAAGGGGAGTTCGTACCCCGGCATAGACCAGACCCGCTCCGCCCCGTCGGGATTCACCCGGGGGATGATGTAGATGGTGCGCTCGTCCAGGAGCCGGGTGATCTCGTCGTCGGATCCGTATCCTGAGAGGAGGTGCTCGGCCGTCACAAGCGCCGTGGTGCTCCCCACCAGGTGGTTCGCCTCGAGATTCGCCACGATGAGGAGGGCCGGGCGTGCGTCGAGTGCGTCGGCACTTCCGCTGCCCAGCGTCATGAGCCAGACGTCACGATCCTCGTGGGTCCGGGCGAGGCTCTCGACCGAGGCGAGATCCCCATGGTTGCCCACGAGGGACTGGACCGTGCTCGTGAGTTCGTCGTGATTCAGGTAGCGGTCGGTGGGCACGGTCTGCCCGGCAGCCTGGAGCGCACTTCCCATGAAGAGCGCGAGGGCGACCGAGAGCGTGCCGAACTGTTGTCGCATCCGGCAGGACTCCGTCGGGTGGGATCGTTGGATTGTCAGGGATCGGGCAAAGTGCGGGTCGAGGGGGGTGGGTGCAAGGGGGCGCCTCGGTTGCCGCACGGGTGCGGCCTTCTTAGCTTCACCTTTTCCATCCAATCGAAACACTTCTCCTCCACCGGAGCCCCTGTGACCACGGGGGTTCTCGCTTCCCTCGAGTGGGCATGTCGGGCTTTCCCTTCACTGATCACGCGTGCGCCCGAGCCAAAGACCTGTCGTCGCTGCTCCCACGCACGACGGGATCTCGGTCGGCGGCCGCACGTCTGTCGGCTCCGGCACCCGAGCCGAATGCCGAGCCGGGTCGCAACCCCACGTCTCGCTGGTGGATGGCGCTCCTCCTTCCGGTACTGGTGCTGGCGGGGTGTGATCGGATTCCGGCCTGGGAGCCTCCCCAGTGGGAGGAGGGCGACGGGTATCGATGGCATGAGCTCGAGGTCCCCACCCGGGGTGGGCCGGGCTTCACCCCCATGTCCGTTCGCCGGACCGGAATCGACTTCGAGAACATCGTGCACCCGGAGTCGGCGCTCGACCACGAGCACCTGATGATCGGGTCGGGGGTCGCCCTGGGCGATGTGAACGGGAATGGCCTCGTCGACATCTATTTCGCCCGGATGGAGGGCCCCAATGTCCTCTATCGGAATCTCGGGGGCTGGCGCTTCGAGGAGATGACCGAGGAGGCCGGGGTGGCGCTCCCCGATGTGAATTCCACCGGTGCGGTCTTCGTGGATGTGAATGGGAATGGAGCCCTCGACCTGGTGGTCACCGCCCTCGGAGGGCCCAACACCCTCTTCCTCAATGATGGCGAGGGGCACTTCACCCCGGTGGACGAGTGGATCGGCGCCGACCCCGACCTGGGAAGCACGACGGTGACCATCGCCGATGTGGATGGGAGTGGCGCCCTCGACCTCTACATTGCGGGCTACAAGGTGGAGAGCGCCGCCGACATCTACCGGCCCTACGAGAACCCGGACTTCCGCCTGACGCGGGAGGAGGGCGACAGCGTCATCATCGCCCCCGAGTACCGGGAGCATTTCGTCTGGGTGGAACGGGACGGTCAGCGGGTGGCAGTGGAGCAGGCCCATCCGGACCGGCTCCTCATGAATGACGGCGAGGGCACCTTCACCCGCGAGGCGTGGGACGCGGGACGCTTCCTCGACCAGGAGGGCAACCCGGTGGAGCGGATCAAGCACGACTTCGCCCTGGCGGCCCGCTTCTACGATGTCACCGGCAATGGTGCCCCCGACCTGTACGTGGCCAACGATTTCGACGACCGCGACAACTTCTGGCTGAACGACGGCACCGGGACCTTCCACGAGATCCCCATCCTGGCGCTGCGGGCCACGAGCCACGCCTCCATGTCCATCGACTTTGCCGACCTGGACCGGAATGGGCGGATCGACTTCTTCGTGGCCGACATGCTCAGTGCCGATCCCCGCCGGCGGGTGGAGCAGCAGCCCCTGCACTCGGTGGGAACGACCCCACCGGGCCAGGTGGAGCGCCGGACCCAGTTCCAGCGGAACGCCCTCCACTTCCAGCGGTCCGACGGCACCTTCGCCCAGATCTCCGATCTCGCCGGCGTCGATGCCACCGAGTGGACCTGGGGCTCCCTCTTCCTCGATGTGGACCTGGACGGATACGAGGACCTCCTGGTGGTGAATGGCCCCGGCCGCGACACCCAGAATGTGGATGCCTACGAGCAGATCATGAGTCTGCGGGGCCAGATCAGCTGGCGCGACGCCCGGGCCCTCTACCCGGAGCTGGCCACCCCGAACATGGCCTTCCGGAACCGGGGCGACCTCACCTTCGACGATATGACCCAGGCGTGGGATTTCGGCTTCGAATCCGATGTCTCGCACGGGATTGCGGTGGGGGATCTGAGTGGCAATGGCGCCCTCGACGTGGTGGTGAACCGGATGGGCGCTCCGGCGGCCATCCTCCGAAATGACGCCTCCGCGCCGCGGGTGGCGGTGCGCCTGGTGGGCGACGGGCCCAACACCCGGGGGGTGGGTGCGAAGGTCCGTGTCCTGGGAGGGCCGGTTCCGGTGCAGGAGCGGGAAATGACCGCAGGGGGGCTCTACCTTTCCCACTCCGACTACGAACTGGTCTTCGCCGCCGGAGACGCCGAAGCGGTGACCCTCGAGGTCCTCTGGCCCTCGGGGCGGAAGAGCGTGATCGCCGATGTGCCCCCCAACCGGCGCTACGAGATCCATGAGTCGGGGGGGACTGAAGGATGGGAGGCCAAGCCCTTCCAACTCCCCGGCCACACCCCGGACGATGTCTCTCCCCTCTTCGAGGACGCCACCGAGCTCCTGGGGGGACACACCCATCCGGAAGAGCACTACGATGACTTCCGCCGCCAGCCGCTTCTCCCCTTCGAGGTGGCTCGGCTCGATCCCGGGATCGGGTGGGCCGATCTCGACGGGAGCGGCTTTCCGGACCTCATCGTGCCCCCTGGAGCCGGGGGGCGCCTCTCCATCCTGAGGAACCGGGGGGGGAGCTTCACCACCGAATGGCTCGAAGAGGAGGATGGGGCGCTGGATCGCACCGGGGTGGCGCTCCTCCCCCATGGCGATGGTGAGCGGGCGCTCCTGGTGGGGAATTCCAATTGGCTCGCAGCGGCGGCGCAGGATCTGACCACCACCCCTTCGGTCCTCCGGGTCGATCCAGACGGCTCCATCTCGCCTGCGATCCCCGGAGACTTTTCCTCCACAGGGCCCCTTGCCGTGGCCGATGTGGATGGGGATGGCACCCTGGACCTCTTCGTGGGCGGACGGGCGATTCCCTCCCTCTACCCCCGAGCCGCGAGTTCCCGCCTCTTTCTCGGGAGTTCCGACGGGGGCGACTTCGTTCTCCATCCGGACTCCGAGCGGCTCTTCTCCGATGTGGGGCTCGTCTCGGGGGCGGTCTTCTCGGATCTCTCGGGCAATGGGGCCCCGGACCTCCTCCTGGCCATCGAGTGGGGGAGTCCCCGCCTCTTCCTGAATGACGGGGAGGGGCGCTTCGAGGAAACCACCGCCGCATGGGGGATCGACGCACTCGAGGGGCGCTGGAACGGGGTGGCCACCGGCGACCTCACCGGCGACGGCCGGATGGATGTGGTGCTCACCAACTGGGGGCGCAATATGAAGAACCGGCCCCTCCCCGATCGCCCTCTCCTCCTCTACCACGGCGATCTGGATGGGAGTGGCGGCTGGGACATGCTCCTGGCCCAGCCCGGCGCCGATGGCCGCATCAACCCGGTGGAGCGGTACGAGCGCCTCCGCGACGCCATGCCCTCCCTCCGGAACCGGATCCCCGACTTTGCCACCTACGCCGCCGCCGAGATCGACGAGATCCTGGGGCGGGATCCGGCCTCGGTGCCTCGGCTTCGGGCCGCCACCTACGACCACATGGTGCTCCTGAATACCGGGGAGGGCTTCGAGGCCCACCCCCTCCCTGTGCAGGCCCAGTTCGCCCCGGCCTTCGCCCCGGTGATCTTCGATGCCGACGGGAATGGCCGGGAGGACCTCTTCCTGGCCCAGAACTTCTTCGCCGTGGAGCCGTACACACCCCGCCACGACGCCGGGCGGGGGCTCCTTCTCAGGGGCGACGGGGCAGGGGGCTTCGAGGCGGTGCCGGGAATCGAGTCGGGCATCCGGATCCATGGTGACCAGCGGGGCGCGGCGGTGGCCGACTTCGACGGCGATGGCCGGGTCGACCTTGCGGTGGCCCAGAATGGGGGCGAGACCCGCCTCTACCGGAATGTGGGGGCCGAGCCCGGGCTCCGGGTGCGTCTCGTGGGCCCGCCCGGAAATCCCGACGCCATCGGCGCACGGATCCGCCTCGTCTACGACGACGGCGAGGGGCCGATCCGGGAAATCCAGGGGGCTTCGGGGTACTGGTCCCTGAACGATCCGGTGCAGGTCCTGGGGCGAGAGGGCGAGCCCGTTGCCGTCCAGGTTCACTGGCCCGGCTCCGTCGAGGCGGAGCGCCACCCGGTGGAGCCCGGCGCCCGCGAAGTGACCATCCGGGCCGGGGACCCTTGACATTGTCAAGGGCGTGACCCGGGGCCGCCACCGGTCCCTTGACAGTGTCAAGGGTCGAGATTCACCAGCAGGAGGCATTCGTGACCTGGACGTTCCGGACGATGGGGAGGGCCTTCTGGCCCGCCACCCTCCTTTTCGTGCTCGCCGGCTGCGGCGACCCGCCGGCCGATGAGGCGCCCCTCCCCATCGAGGTCGTGCGCACCCAGATCGAGGGGATCGCCTACCTGGAAGAGAACCGGATTGTCGAAGCCGGCGAGGTCTTCGAGCGGATCGTCGCCATGGCCCCGGACCACCCGGCCGGCCACGCCGGGCTCGCCGAGGCCCGGCTCCGTGAGGGGCAGCTCACCGAGGCGGCCGAGTCGGCGCGGCGCGCCCTCGAGCTCGAGCCCGACGACTCCGGTCACCTCCTCCTCCTGGCCACCATCCTGGCTCTCGACGGAGACCGGGACGGAGCCCGGGCCCGGCTCCAGGAGATCCTGGACCGGACCGGAGACCACCAGCGGGCGCTCTTCGCCCTCGCCCGCCTCGAGGCCGACTCCGAGGACCCGGAGGGGGCGGAGCGGGCCCGGCCGCACCTGGAGCGCCTGGTGGGGCTCACCAATGGCAACGCGGTGGTGCGCCTGGAACTCCTGGAGGTTCTCCTCCGCACAGGCGACGCCGACGGGGCCGCCGCCCAGCTCGAGGCGCTGGAGCAGCAGATCCCCGTCTTCCCCGTCCGCGGGCAGGAGCCCTTCGATGAGGCCCTCGAAGCCGCGCTCGCCGGCGACGCCGCGGGCGCCCTCGCTCCCGCCCGGATCTTCCACGAGTCCATCCGCACCCTGGGGCGCTACCACGACGACCTCCGGGCCATCCGCGGACCCATGGGGATCCTGGAGGGGGTCCCGAATGTCTCCTTCCTGGGCCGGGGACCCGATGGCATCGATGCCGACGAGGTCGCCTCCCTCATCCGCTTCACCGATGTCACCGCCGATGTGGGACTCGAGGGGGTGGAGCCGGCGGTGACGCCTGCAGCGGGTGGGGTCGGCCTGGCAGTGGGCGACCTGACGGGGAATGGGGCCCGCGACATCGTCGTCGGGAGTGGACGCTTCTTCCGGAACCAGGGGGGGAGCTTCGTCGAGGCCAGTGACGAGCTGGGAATCTCCCTCGACACGCCGGCGAAGGAGATCGTGGCGGCCGACTTTGGAAACACCGGGCACCTGGACCTCCTCCTCGTGGGGGAGCAGGGGAGTCGCCTCTTCCGGAACGAGGGCGAGGGCGCCTTCACCGAGGTTACCGGCGATGCCGGGGTTGGGCAGGGGGCCCGAGGGGGTCTCTTCGCCGACCTGGACCATGACGGAGACCTGGATCTCCTCCTCTTCGGCGAGGGGGCGACCCGCTTCCACCGGAACGACCTGGACGACCACTTCACCGAACGAGGAGAGGCCCTGGGGATCGCCGGCGCCACCGGAGGGGTGGATGCGGCCTTCGGTGACCTCCTGGACAACGACCTCCTGGACCTGGTCATCGCCCGGGCCGACGGCCCCCCCGCGGTGCTGGTGAATCTGCGCGAGGGCCGCTTCCAGGACCACGCCGACGATTTCGGACTCGGCGAGGCGGGCCCCTCCTCCGCCCTCGCCCTCGGGGACTTCGACAATGACGGCTTCCCGGACCTCTTCCTGGCCGAAGAAGATCCCACCCGGAGCCGCCTCTACCGGAATGCCGAGGGCTTCGGCTTCGAGGTCGACGAGCGCCCGTCCGAGATGTACCGCGCCCTCGAGGACCTCCGGATCACCGAGGTCCACTTCGTCGACTACGACAACGACGGGTGGCTCGACCTGGTGGTGGCCGGAGAGCCGCTGGAGGAGGGGGCCCGGGGGCTACGTCTCTTCCGGAATGCGGGCCCGGGGGAGTGGGTCGACCATTCGGACGCCCTCCCCCACCTGGACGCCGTCTCGAAGGTCCGGACTCTGGACCTGGCCGGCGACGGCGACCTGGACCTGGTGGTGGCCCTTCCCGACGGGACCCTCCGTCTCCTCCGGAATGACGGGGGAAATGTGAACCACTCCCTCACCCTCCGCCTGGTGGGCCTCACCACCGGGAGCGGGAAGAACAACCACCACGGCATCGGGGCCCGGATCGAAGTGCGCGCCGGCCCGCTCTACCAGGTGCGCGAGGTCACCGAGCCGGTGACCACCATCGGACTCGCCGAGCACCCACGGGCCGAGGTGGTCCGGATCCGGTGGCCCAACGGCGTCGTGCAGGACCTCCACTACCCCGATGCCGAGACCACCCTGGCCGAAGAGCAGATGCTCAAGGGGTCGTGCCCCTTCCTCTACGCCTGGGACGGCGAGTCCTATGTCTTCGTCACCGATGTGCTCTGGCAGAGCGCCCTTGGCATGCCGGTGGGGATCGGGGGAGCCGGAAGTGGGCGGGAGTATGCCCCTGCCGACCCCTCGCGACAGCATGTGCGGATTCCGGGCGATGCCATCGCACCCCGCGACGGGAGCTACCGTTTCCAGTTCACCAGCGAGCTCTGGGAGACCATCTACCTGGACCAGGTCCGGCTGGTGGTCGTGGACCACCCCGAGTCGGCCGAGCTCTTCGTGGACGAGCGCTTTCCCCAGGTGGACGGACCCGAACCCGAACTCCACGCCGTGGCGAACCCCCGGGCACCCGTCTCCGCCACCGACGAGCGGGGCCGGGACCTCCTCCCGGCGCTTCTCGAGGCGGACCACGACTATGTGGGAGGCCTGCGCCGCGGTCCCTACCAGGGCATCACCCGCGAGCCCCACGACCTGGTCCTGGACTTCGGAGCGCTCGACACCTCGGGAGACCTCCGCCTCTTCCTGAGGGGGTGGGTCTTCCCCTCGGATGCCAGCATCAATGTGGCGGTGGCGAGGTCGGAGTCGGTCGAGGTCGTCCCGCCGCACCTGCAGGTCCGGGACGAGTCGGGGGAGTGGGTCACGGTAATCGACGACCTGGGCTTCCCCGCGGGGAAGGACAAGACCCTCGTCATCGACCTCGCCGACCGATTCCTCTCCGATGACCACCGGGTGCGGATCCGTACCAACATGGAGCTCTACTGGGACCACGCCTTCATCGAGGAGGGGCGGCCCGACATCTCCGTTCGGAAGACCACCCTGGCGCCTACCACCGCCGAGCTGGACGAGCGGGGCTTCTCGGCCATGTACCGGAAGGGAGGCCGCTACGGCCCCCACTGGTTCGACTTCGCCGAGGTCACCGAGCGCTCCCCCTGGAGGCCCATCGAGGGCCCCTTCACCCGCCTGGGCGATGTCCTTCCCCTGCTGGGGGAGGCGGACAGCCGCACCGTGGTCATGGCGCCCGGCGACGCCATCGCCCTCCACTTCGACGCCGAAGGGGTGCCGGAACTCGACGAGGGGTGGACCCGGACCTTCCTCTTCTACTCCGAGGGGTGGGTGAAGGACGCCGACC
>SLSF01000198.1 GCA_007130605.1 Gemmatimonadota bacterium
CCGGCGCCTTCACAGCTCACGGCCGGCTCCGCCACCTCCCCCTCCTCGGCAACTTGCACACCCGGACCCCGCACCCTACCTTGCTTCCGGCCCTCAGAGGGCTTTTGAATCGCCTATTCCTTCCTCAGGCGATGGTGCTGGCCGTCACGGGTCCCGGAAGGAGGACCAGGATCCGTCCCACGCCCCGGTCGGCGCGGAGCTCCCGGACCAGCTCCAGGCAGGTGGCCGAGGTCTCTTCGGCCGAGCGAATGACCACCAGGTCCGGGCTCAGGCGGCGCGCGGCCTCGAAGGCGTCGTCGCCGGAATTGACTACCAGGGTCTGGGGGCACTGCTCCTGGAAGCGCGGGAGAAAGGCGGGGGCGGAGTGCTCCATTCCCACCAACTCCGAAGCCAGACTGAGCATGCGGGTTATGGTGGATCCCCCGCCCCTCCCGCGCGCGGCACGAGCCGATGGACCCGGATCAGGTCCTGGTCGAACTCGCCCGAGGCGTGCACGACCACGTGCTCGGCATCGGCGTCCACGAGCTCGAGGCCGTCTGGGATGAGGACGCGAGCCACGGGGGCGCCTTCGGCGTCCACCACCACCCACTGGCGCATGGCGCGATCCGCCCCGGCGGCCCGGCGGATCCAGAGCCGGTCCTCGGCATCGACCCTGAGATGATCGTACGCGGGCATGGTGTCCGGAAGGGTCATGGCGTCCGCCACCTCCTGCGCGCGATCCCGAAGATCGGGCACGGCCCGCTCCACCAGCCGCTCCCGAACCCATGCCACGTCGTCGGGGGTCACCGGACGCGCCGACAGGGGGACCGGAATGGGTGCCAACACCTCGCCCCGGTCAGTGAAGCGCACAATGGAGTCGGTTCGCGAATCCCCCACATAAATGACCTCGCGACCCGCCGCAATGCTGAGGCCCGGGGCGAAGGGAAGCGCCCGAACCGACCGGTCGTGCCGAAACCAGACCCTTCCGGGAAAGGTGCCCAAGAGGGTGAAGTCCCCCGAGTCCGGGTGGTGGACCATCACGGGCAGTGAGTCCTCGAGCAGGTCCGTCCGGTCGGGCTCACCCAGTGGTGGCTCCGCCAGGAGTGAGAGGAGGAGGGCTCCCGAAGCGGTGGGGTGCGCATCCTGGATCGTGAGGATCACGTCGGGATCAAGCCCGGCGTCTTCGGCATCGAGGCGCACCGAATGGATGCCCGCGACGCTTCCGTCGGGGGCAATCCGGGTGGCCCGCCGCTGCGTTCGATCCCATGCCACCACCGTGTCCCCAACGGCCCGATGGAGTCCGATCAGGCTCCGGAACTCCCCCGGCCCCTCGCCCTCGCCCCCGACGGTGCGCAGGTGCTCGCCATTGGCCGAGAAGTTGCGCACCTGACGCGACTGCGCGTCGGCGACAACGACGGTGCCGTCGGAGAGCCGGAGGGCCCCGGTGGGAAAATGGAGGTCGTGGGCCGGGTCCGCTTCGCGGTCACCGATGATCACCTCGGGCTCCGCTGCGAGCTCGAAGATGGGGACTTCGATTGCGTCCCAGTCCCGGGAGTCGGGCGCCCCGACGCCAGCGTCGCACCCGGCCATGGCAACGCAGGCAACGAGGAACGAGGCTCCCCGCACCTGCATCCAACGCTCAGCCATCGCTTGCCAGTTCGACGCGAAAGATGCGGAAGCGCTGGTGCCCCTCCGACGTGATGGAGGGTCGGATCAGCCAAGGTCCGCCTGGAAGAAGTCTCACCGGGCCCGGAAAGCGGCAGTGCGCGAGTACGGTCCCCGACCCGGGCTCCAGGACCTCGACGATGGCGTCATGCTGGCGGCTCACTTCGTCGACGGGTACGTGGGGCGTGGCTGCCGTGGGATCCGCCGGTGGGCGCACCTCGAAGTTCGGGTCCGCCACCAGGATCTGGGTCCACAGCCTCCCTTCGGGGTCGGTGGCCATGCTCCCGAGCCTGGGCGGTGGTGGTCCCACGGCCGGGCTGGTCGCCTCGGTCCAGGGCTCGAACCATTCCACTTCTCGCCGGAGGGTGCGCACATGCACTCCGTCGAGGCTCCAGAGGGTCACCTGGTACTGGTTCCTCGAGGCGGTCCAGACTCCGGTTTCGTCGGGTGTGAGGGCGAGGGAACGGACGTAGGGCATCTGGTCGGCAGGGAGAGTCACGGCGTCGACGGGCGGGCCGGGAAGCGACTGCACGATCATGCCGTCGGAGTCGACCAGATGCACCGAACGGGCGCGGCTTCCCGGGGCATTGACCTGAGCGTTCATGACATAGCTCCCATCCGACAGCAATTGGACGGAACCGACATAGTCGATGGCCGGGTGGGACGACCGCGAGCGAATCTCGCCGTCGTGCTCAATGCGTAGATGGATTCCGGGACTCCCGAGAACGCTCAGGGCGTCACCCGGCAGCCATGCGAGCGACCGGATGAAGATGGGAAGATCGGTGACGGGAGTGCGCGCTTCGATACGAACCTCGGGTACCGACTCGTCGGATCCGTAGCGCACGAGGAGGCCGCGCGCGCCCTCGGGAGCCACCCAGATCCCGCCATCGGGGTCCAGGGCCAGCAAACTCATCTCCCTGGAAGTGAGGGGTACATCGGGTCCGCCCTCGACGGTCCCCACAAGCTCTTCGACCACCGGGCACGCCGCGGCCTCAGGGGTGCCATCGATGACGAGCACCTCCTGGGCCGCAGCGGTGGCGCCGGAGGCGCCGAGGATTACGAAGGCCGCGGGGACCGCCAGCCGGTTCTTCCAGGTGATCACGTGATTTCAGCCTTGGTGTGCGACCCACTGCAGGAGTCTTGCCCCCAGGTCATGTGCCTTCCGTCGGGGCTCGTCACCCAAACTCCGGCCCAGACGTCGTCGTAGTGGTAAACCTCTTCCGTGACCTCGTCATACCCGCTCGAACACATCCACTCCGGAGACATGTTGTCGACGGCACTCGGCGACATCGCCGCAGGCGATGCGAAAAAAGTGATTGCAACAGCAGCAAGAAGGATTTTCATGGGTTGCTCCCATTTGGGGGTCCGTGCCGTCAAGCGAATCTCAACGCCTCCGAGGTCGGAAATCGGCCCGCGACAACATCGTTGGTGACCGACTCATGATGCACCCTATTGCCTCAAGGACACCGTGTCAAATCTCTGTTGGAAATGCAAAGCTGAGCTTCCCCCGATTCGAGGAGCGGGCTCCTCAGTATGCTGGATGGGTGACAGCCGTGGGGTGGGAAGAAATGTGGAGTGCAGAGGTACAAATTGCAGGATTACAACGTTACGGACTAAGACGATGGCACGCCGACGAACGCAGTGCCCCGATCCCACGCCTGAGGCCTTGAATTCGCCCCGGGACTTCGTAGGTCGGGATCAGGCCTGGCGGGCGCTCGTGGACGCCTGGCGCAACTATGAGCCGGAGTTGCTCCTGGGAGTCGGCGCCGACGACCTCCTCTCTGTCGGCAAAGTCAGACGGATCTTACCTTCCCGGACTCCTCCCCCTCGACCCCTCCCGCGCCGCCTCCAGCTCGCACCCGCGCGTCCGAGTCGGACGCGCCCGCAGCGGAGAGGGCCGATATGGAAGGGCCCTGTCAAGGTTCGACGAACAGAAGGGGAGGCCGGGGCGTCTTCGACGATGAATCCTGCTGATATTCGATGGTTGAGCCGGTGAGGGCACAGAGCATCATGAGACGGATTCGTCGGGAGCTGGCCGGAGTCTATAC
>SLSF01000177.1 GCA_007130605.1 Gemmatimonadota bacterium
AGGAGCACGGGCGGCCCCACCAGGGGAAGGAGCTCGAGGGCCAGCCCATTGGGAAGTGTGAAGAGGAGCCCGACGAAGACCAGGTGGACCGTCACGCCGAAGAGGAGGAGTTCACGGGGCTGGAGGTCGAGGACGCGGCCCTGCCGGGCCCGCCGCCAGAGGAGTCCAATTCCCCCGGATGCCGCGATGACCAGGGTGCCGGTCACGGCGCCTGCGCCCCCTTCCATGATCCGGTAGCCGATGGCGAGGGCCATGGCGGGAAGGACGGTGAGTGCACCGAAGAAGAGCCCGGTCACGGCGATGACCACGGACCGGGCATCCAGGAGAACCCCGGTATCGTAGCGGAGGGAGGTGAGCATCGTCCCCACCGTGAGGAGACCGATGAGGAGCCCGATTCCCACCCGGCGGAGCGGCCGTCCCCCGATGGCACGTCCATTCGCCACCAGGTCGTAGACCAGGGCGAGCGCCAGCAGGTAGACGACGTTCTGGGCGATTCCGATGAGCACGGGGGTCAGCATCGCTTCCTCGGGGCGCCGGAGCGGACAATCCGGATGTCACGCGCCTCCACCCGTTCGGGGGTCAGGGCGACCGGCGGCGGGCCAGAGAGTTCACCGGCCCGCCGGAACGGACACGGTTGACACGGATTACACGCAAAACCCGGACCGCCTCAGGAGCACCGGTCCATGGGGGTTCCCTTCAGGGAGTGCCTCGCAACCTGCAACGGTTCCTGCATTTGGAGCGGCCTCGGACGGTCCGAAAGCACATCCGATTCACCCGAATTTCTCTCAGTCCTCTGACGGAGGTGGAGTGGGAGGCCCCGTCTGCTTCGTGCCGTCTTCCGGCTCCGGGCCGCGACGGTCGCCGGAGTCCGGGGTCGCCGGCTCCTCCAGAGTGTCCAGGATTCTCTCCACGCGACCCTTGAGGATCTCCATGTCTCGGCGCATCTGGTCCCGATAGAGCGCCACATACTCGTAGTAGGTGCTCGTTTCCCGGTCCATGACGGCGACGATGACCCCGACGAAGAGGTTCATGATGGTGAAGGTCGCCACCAGGATGAACGCCACAAAGAAGATCCACCCCATGGGGTGGGGTGCCAGGACGGCATCGGCAATGTCCGGCCAGTCCTCCAGGGTCATGACCATGAAGAGGCTGTACATCGAGGTGAACAGGTCCCCGAAGTACTCCGGAACCTCCTCTCCGAAGAGGTTGGTGCCGATGATTGCCGACACCACATTGATGAGGAAGAGGAGGACGATGACCCAGGAGATTCCCGGAATCGCCGCCACCAGCGCCTCCCCCACCTTCCGGAGCTGCGAGACCCCCGAGAGGACCCGGAGAAGCCGGAGTGCACGGAGGATCCGGAGGGCGGAGATTCCGGTCACCGTTCCCGGAGCCGAGATCACCACGATGGCGAAGTCGAAGAGGCTCCACCCGTCCCGGAAGAAGGAGCGCCCGTTGGCGAGAATCCGGAGCGCGATCTCGACGATGAAGATCCAGACGATGACCCGGTCGGCGAACTGAAGCCGATCGCGCGTGGTCTCGGCGATTCCCGGCAGAACGTCGATGGCCAGGATGACCCCGTTCAGGACGATGAGGGCCAGGATCATGTTCTGGAAGCGGGAGCCGTTCACGACTGCGGCGAGGCGTTCTCTCACAGGTCAAAGGTCCTCGGCGAGGGCTGGTTCGGCTCCTGATCGCCTGGAGCCGGGCGGCCGCCGGCGTCAGGCACGATGGCCCTCAGGCATCGCAAATCGAAGATCGACAGGAGTGTATGGGGGGAGGTCGGCCATGCGCAACCTGCAGGCATCCGCCGCGAGGCCGACCCGGGCCGGGCGATGCATGGGAGATCGGAACCCAGAGTCGCGGATGGGTTAGCGTTCGAATGAGGCTCCCGTCGATCCGGTCGGGGCCCGAACGCATGTTCAACCGGGATGGTTTGGATGAAAGTCAGCAAGAAACTGCTCGCCCTCGCGCTCACGGCAACCTTCGGTCTCGCCGCGTGCGACGGAGATGCCCAGCCCGATCCGGGCCAGATGGATCCGGGGATGGAGGCCGGGCAGGAGCAGACGCCGGAGATGGGCCAGGACATGGGTCAGGAGATGGACCCGGAAATGATGGCGATGATGACCGAGGTACAGGAGCTCCAGCAGCGCCTGGGTCCGATCCAGGACGAGGCGATGCAGGATCCTGAGCTCTCCCAGAGCCTCACCGAGCTCCAGGACCGGGTCGAGACGGCCATGCGGGACGAGGACCCCGAGCTCTTCGCCGAGATGGACCAGTTCGAAGAGGAGTTCCTCGCCGCGCAGGAGGCCGGGGACCAGGAGCGGATCCAGGAGATCGGAATGGAGGCCCAGGGGGTCGAGATGGAGCTCCAGACCCTCCAGCAGTCGGTCCTCGAGCGTGAGGACATTCGCACCTCCATCGACGACTTCGAAGCGGCCCAGCGGGAGCGGATGATCGAGATCGATCCCGAGGCCGGTGAGATCATGGATCGCATCGACGAAATCCTGGCGGAACTCCAGGGGAGCTGATCCCTCCAAAGAGAGTCTGCCTTTCAATGGAACACGCCCCTCGCCGTGCGGCGAGGGGCGTTTTCTTCAAAGACCCTGCAGCGAGTCTACCGGATGCGGTTTCCTGCAATCCAGACCCCGTGGATCGCCCGGGTCTGGAGGATGTCCACGGTGGGGTCTCCGTCCAGGACCAGGAAGTCGGCGTGGACGCCCGCTTCCAGCGTGCCCACCCGGCCCGCGAGCCCGAGGCAGCGCGCCGCCCCTCCGGTGGCACTCACCAGCGCGTCGATGGGGGTCATTCCGGCCTCCACCATCATCTCGAGTTCGAGATGCTCGAAGTAGCCCTGGAATCGTCCGCTCGGCCCCGAGTCGGTCCCCATGGCGATTCCCACCCCCTCCTCGTGCAGGCGCATCATGTTGGCCTTCGCCAGGGGGAGGGCGTCGCGCCAGTACCGGGCGCTCCCGCTCTCGGCCTGCGCCTGCCGCTGCGGGGTGAGGAAGTCATCGAGGTCGTCGGGGGCGGCCCGTTCCAGGAAGAAGGGGTCATCGAAGAAGGCGGGGCGATCGGCATAGACGTAGGTGGAGAGCTCCCGGGTGAAGGTCGGGGTGAGGCAGACCTCGGTGTCGCGCATCCGCTCCATGAGGTCGTCGTCGACGGGCTCGTCCCGCACCGAATGGGCCAGGAGGTCAGCACCGGCATCCAGGACATTCCGGGCGTCCTCCAGCTCCTCGATATGGATCGCCGCCGGGAGACCCACCTCGTGTGCCGCCTCGATGACCGCTGTGAAGAACTCCCGCCCCCGGGCGGCATTCACATGCATCTTGACCCAGTCGGCCCCCATTTCGCGGACCCGCTCCACCTCGGAACGGGCCTCCTCGGGTGAGCCGGGGTTCAGGCTCGGACCCGAGACGAAGAGGCGCGCCCGTTCCAGGTCGGCGCTCCAGCGCTCCTCCCGCCGGTCGTCGGCCTCGTCTCCCAGGCTCTGCACCGTGGTGACACCGTAGTGGGCATAGATCTCGAGCTGCTCCCCCACATCCGATCGGTCGCCCCCGGCACCCACATGACCATGGGCGTTGATGAGGCCGGGCATGAGGAAGGTCCCCGACAGGTCCACGCGCTCGGCGCCGTCGGGCACTGGCACATCGGCCCGCGTCCCGACCGCGGCGATGATCCCGTCCCG
>SLSF01000273.1 GCA_007130605.1 Gemmatimonadota bacterium
CGGAGCACCGGGAGCGATGGTGGGCTCACCATGAGACACCCCCAGACCCTCGTCGCCTTCGGGCTGCTCCTCCTCTCTGCCTGTGGTGGTGACGGCACGGCCGAGGACCCTTCCGAACGGTCCCCCCTCGACCTGGAGGACCCCGCCCGGGTTCTCGCAGACCTCGAAGCCGACCTCCTCGAGTCCCGGGGAGTGGAGATCTCCTTCGAAGTGCATACCACCGGAGCCTTCACCGCCGAACTCACGGGACACCTCCCATTGATGGAGAACGAGGACGTGCAGGTGGGAGAGGGGGACCTCCGGATGGGGGTGCTTCACAACCTCGCCCGCCTGGTGGGTGGCGCCCCACCCGACGCCACCGGGGGAGAGGTCCGGGAGCGCCATTGGCATGCCCCCCTCTGAACCCCCTGTGGGACCTGTAGCGTAAACGCTACATTACCGGGAGCCGCATCCAGTCATGTAGCGCATGCGCCACCATCCGTGGGGCCGGCCCGCTCCGGATGTAGCGTAAACGCTACAGCCGGAAGGAGGCGATCTCGTCGAGCCCCTTCTTCCGGCTCGCCGCCTCCGGCACCTCGGCCCCTTCGGCCGGATACCCGGTCACAAGGAGGAGGAAGGGCCGTTCGTTCTCGGGGCGCTCCAGGATCCGGGTGAGGAAACCCATGGGACTGGGCGTGTGTGTCAGGGTGGCGAGCCCGGCGTGGTGAAGGGCGGTGATCAGCATCCCCGTGGCGATCCCCACCGACTCGCCCACGTAGTAGTGCTTGACGCGGCTTCCGTCGTCGCGGAGCCCGTAGCGCCGCTCGAAGATGGCGATGAGCCAGGGGGCCGTCTCCAGGAAGGGCTTCTCCGGGTCGGTGCCCAGGGGAGCGAGGGCTTCCAACCACTCCGGAGGCGCGCGTCGCCCGTAGAACTCCCGCTCCTCGGCTTCGGCCGCCTCTCGGATCTTCCGCTTCGTTTCGGCACACGCCACGGCTTCGAAGTGCCAGGGCTGGAGATTCGCCCCATTGGGTGCAGTGCCCGCCGCGAGGATCGCCTCTTCGATCACCTGGCGCGGGACCGGGCGATCCGAGTAGTCACGCACCGTCCGCCGCATGGCCATCCGGGCCCGGAAGGCGGCCACGCGCCGGATCATCTCCTCGGTAGGGAGCTCGGGGTATCCATGGAGGGGTACCGTGGGCACCTCGGACCGGGTCATGGGGCCTCCTCGTCCACGGACTCGGGCACTGGTAATTCCACCGGCAGCCAGATCCGGAAGCGAGTGCCCACTCCCGTCGTCGTCCGAACCTCCACATGACCATGGTTCTGGCGAACGATGCCGTACACCGTGCTGAGTCCGAGCCCGCTCCCCTCGCCCAGCTCCTTGGTGGTGAAGAAGGGCTCGAAGATGCGGGCCTCCACCTCGGGAGTCATCCCGACACCGGAGTCGGTCAGATCGAGATGGAGGTACGGTCCGGGGCGGAAGGCCTCGTCCTCGAGATTCCAGCCGGCCGGGGGCTCATCCAGTTCCTGCACCCCGGTCCCGATGACGAGCCGTCCCCCCTCGGGCATGGCGTCGCGGGCATTGACCACCAGGTTCAGTAGGATCTGGTCGAGCTGACTCTCGTCGAGGACCGCCAGGACCTCACCCGGCTCCAGCTCGGTCTCGATCTCGATGGCGTCGCCCACGACCCTCCGAAACATCCGGACCCGGTCGTCGATGACCCTGTTCACGTCGAGGGCGCTCGGTCGGGAGACCTGGCGACGACCGATGGCGAGGAGCTGGGCCACCAGGCTCGCGGCCCGGTCGCACGCCTCCCCGATCTCGTCCAGGTCGTTTCGGTGCGGATCGTCTTCCTCCAGGTCGAGGGCCATGAGGTTCACATGGCCCATGATGGCGGTGAGGAGGTTGTTGAAGTCGTGGGCGATCCCCCCGGCCAGGCGCCCCACCGCCTCCATCCTGCGGGCCTGTTCGAGCTGGGCCTCGAGCCGCTCCTGCTCCTCCTCCGCCCGCTTCGTCTCGGTGATGTCGGTGAGGGACCCCACGATGCCGGTCACCTGCCCATTCCTCACCACCGGGCTTTCGAAGACCCGCACCCAGACCGGATGCCCGGCACCATGGCGGAGATGGAGCTCGTAGGGAGGCTGCTGCTCCCCCGTCTCCAGCGCCCGCTCGGTGTGCCGCATTCCCACCTCGTTCACCGGATGGTCGGTGACGAGTTGGGTCCACCGCTCCGGCACCTCGCTGGCCGGAATCCCGAGGACATCCTCTGCCGTTGGACTCACATAGGTGATCTCATGCTCGGGAGTATGTGCGTAGAAGACATTGGAAGTGTGCTCCACGATCTCCTGGAGTCGGGCCTCGGTGGCCCTGAGCTCCTGGATCACCCGCTCCCGCTCCGCGGCGATCCTCCGACTCCTGGCCCAGGGGAGGAGCCAGGCGAGCCCCACCACCAGGAGGGTGACCAGGAGCATGAACCACCACGTCTGCCAGAAGGCCGGAGTCACTTCGAAGGAGAAGCGGTCCGGCTCCTCCGAAACGAGACCGTCGGAACCGATGGCCTGAACCTCGAAGGTGTATCGTCCCGGTCGGAGCCCGGCCAGGCTCACCGCCCGCTGCATCTCGGGCTCCGACCACCCGTCGGCATCGGGATCGATGGACTCGCCCCGCACGAGCCGGTACCGATACCGGATGCCCGCCGGATCCCGGAAGCTCAGGGCGGAAAAACGGAACTGGAGGAAGTCCGAACGCATCCGGAACCGTGCCCCGGGGGGGACGGGATCGGAACCGAGCCACGCCTCCTCGATCCGGACCCTGGGGGGCACCGGGTCCACGGGGACTGCCGCCGGATTCCAGACGGTGATCCCGAGGCCGCTCCCGAACCAGATCTGCCGGTCGGGGGTCTGGGCCACCGCGGTGGCCGCCCCTTCCAGATCCGCAAGCCCATCGGCCCGCCCGAACCGCTGGAAGGGATCCTCCCCCTCCCGGCGGAAGAGTCCCTGGTTCGTGTAGACCCAGAGGGCTCCGGAATCGTCCACGAGGACCTGCCAGACGAAGGGATCCCTGAGGCCTTCGGCGATGCCGAAGCGTTCGACGATCCACTCTCCTTCAGCGCCCTCGACGATCCGGTAGACCCCGTCCCCATTGGAGCCGGCCCAGAGCGAACCGTCGGGTGCCAGGTCCAGGTCCCAGATCACCTGCTCGGTCAATCCCTCCGCCGGACCGAAGGTGTGCAAGGAATCTCCGTCCCACAGCCGGATTCCTCCCTCCACCAGACCGATCCATAGTCGGCCGTCCCCTTCCGCCCGGAGGCTCGCCGCAGCCACTGCCCTGAGCGGGTGGTCGGCATCGGGGACCTCGAGGCCATCGGATCGCCACCGGACGATCCCTCCATCGGTTCCCACCCAGACCGCTCCCGGTTCGAGGGGGTCGGGCTCCAGTGCATAGGGAGTCGAGGCGGGGAGGCCCTCCTCCACTCCGAGGATCGGGCCCGGCACCTCGTCCACCACGGCAAGGAGGCCGGTCGCTTCACCCACGAGCACCCCTCCCGGAATCGTTGCCAACGAGTAGATCCTCCCGTCGGGAAGGGCATCGGCGGACACCACGGTACGGAAGCGGGAGGCCCCGGGATCCCGGATCGCCACCCCGGCCCGGGTTCCGACCCAGAGGGCGCCCTCCTCACCGACGGCGAGGGCACGGGC
>SLSF01000073.1 GCA_007130605.1 Gemmatimonadota bacterium
ATGAAGCTCTGGGCCGGGGCCTTGTTCTCGCGGGCCTCCTCCA
Source organism: Gemmatimonadota bacterium (assembly GCA_007130605.1). Classification (GTDB taxonomy): domain Bacteria; phylum Gemmatimonadota; class Gemmatimonadetes; order Longimicrobiales; family Gaopeijiaceae; genus SLBA01. The sequence goes on from SLSF01000073.1 coordinate 44, forward strand.
CGAGCTGGATGATGCGGGCCACCAGCGACTCCGAGGCCCGGCGGGTCACCTCCACCACCAGGCTTCCCCCGGAGACGATGGTGGCGGCGAAGACCTCCTCCCCGGGCTCCCGGCGCACCGGGATCGCCTCGCCGGTGATGGCCGACTGGTCCACCTCGGCCCGGCCCTCCACCACCCGTCCATCGGTGGGGACCCGTTCGCCCGGTCGTACCCGCACCCGCTCTCCCGGGGTGAGCGCGTCCACCGGGACGGGGGGGAGGTCCCGTCCGTCGGGGCCCACGGGGATCGCCTCCTCGGGACGCAGGTCCATGAGGGCGGTGATGGCCCGCCGGGTCCGACCCAGCGCCAGCGCCTCCAGGTCGTTGGAGAGGGAGAAGAGGAAGATGAGGATCGCCCCCTCCAGGGGCTGGCCCACGATGGCCGCGCCCACCGCCGCCATCCCCATGAGGGCATCGATGGAGAGACGGCCCTTCCGGAGCGCCGCGAAGGACTCCCGGGCGATGGGGCCGGCTCCGGCCAGGTAGACGAGGCCCAGGGGAAGCCAGCGCCAGGGCGAGGGCTCGTCGGGGATCCACTCCAGCCCCCCTCCGACGACCGTTCCGGCGAGGATGAAGGCGGTCCGGCGAAAGACGCTCAGCTCGAAAGTCGTTCCCATGGATCCTTGCTGGAGGGGCCCCGTCAGCCCATGATGTCGGGGATCGGGGTGTCGGTGTCGCGTCCGAACCTCCGCAGGAACCGGGGGCGGGCGGACCGTCTGTCTCGATTTCGACATCTCGAAGGTACCGCAACCGCGGTGGACCACAACAGGCGAGGAAGAGCGCATGAGCGACCAGGGCGAGCGACCGGATTCCACACCCCACGACTCTTCGTCCTCCTCCCCCGACTCCCCGCCGCGATCGGACGAGCCGGGGGGATCGGGGTCCCCACCACCCCCGGGAGAGTCCGCGGAGTCGGGACCCCCGCCACCCCCCGACATGTCGGCGCCTCCGTCGTCCCCCCCGCCTCCTTCGGGCTCCGGGAGTTCCAAGGGCCTCTTCGGATGCCTCGGCTGTGCCGGGATCGCCGTCATCGCCCTCATCATGGTCCCCATCCTCTTCTTCGCGGGGCTCTGGGTCATGCTCCCCCGGATCATCGCCCCGGCAGACACCGAATGGGCCATGGTGGAGGTGGATCCGGCCCACACCGCCGAGATCCGCGAGGGGCTCCAGGAAGAGGTGGAGCGGCTGGAGAGTGGTGAGCGCATGGAGATCGAGCTCACCGAGTACGACTTGAACCAGCTCCTGGCCGCCGCCCTGGCGGAGCGGGAGACCGAGCCCCGCGACGGCCCCGACCCCCAGGCCCGCTTCCGGATCGGCGACGGGGTCCTCTACCTGGACGCCATGGTGGTGATTCCCGAGACCCTCGAGGGGGTGCCGGGGCGCCTTCGGGGCCAGCCCACCGGAATGCAACTCGGGCTCGCGCCCAGGGCGGCCGGCGAGTACGTGGCCATGCGGGTCCGGGAGGTGCGCCTCGGCCGGATCCCCATCCCCGTGGACTTTGCCCTGGGAATGCTGGCGGGAAGCGAGGATGCCGAGGAGATCCCCTTCCTCGACCCCGCCACCGGCGAGCTGCGTCTCTCACTGGCCAGGCTCGGCGGATTCGCGGAGGGGATGCGGGCCGAATCCCTCACGGTGGGCGATGGCGTGCTCCGGCTGACCCTCTCGCGGTAGCCCGCCGGGAGTCCGTGCTCCCGTCCCGGTGGGCCCGGTCCTTCGTCGGCGGCCTTCCGCCGGCCACCCCCGTTCTACCTTCGACAGCGTTTCCGGGTGCGGGTGGTCAGGGGATTTCCGTTCCCCCCGGACTTCGATATTTTTCCCGCTCACCCAGAACCAGCCGTCGTGAATCCGCCGGGGGAGAGAATCCCCCGCGCCGGGCCTCGGCATTCCGTATTCCGGTCCCCAAAGGGGGCTCGGTGGGGCGTATCGTGCCGAATCCAGCCGAATCGACCCGGTCTCCGGACCACTCATGAGGAACTCCGCGGGCCTCGCGGGGCGAGGGATCGGTGTGCTCCTCTCGCTCCTGGCTGCGGGGGTCTTCCTGCCCTCCTGTTCCGGAGAGGAAGCCCTCGAGGGTCCCGAGGTGATGCTGGAATCGGCCCAGGAGGTCGGGGCGCCCCAGTTCGAACCCCTCCCCGGGCTCGATCCTGCCCGCCCCCTCACCCAGTTCGCCCGGGAGATCTGGTCGGAGCGGGATGGCCTCCCGCAGAACTTCGTCAACGCCCTGGCCCAGACCCCCGACGGCTACCTCTGGCTCGGGAGCGAGCGGGGCCTCGTACGCTTCGATGGCCTCCGCTTCACCGTCTTCACCCGGGAGGAGACCCCCGGGCTTTCCTCCTCCTGGGCGCGGTCGCTCCACGCCGACGCCGACGGGACCCTCTGGATCGGGACGGGAGGTGAGGGACTCGTCCGCCTCCGCTCCGGGGTCTTCACTCCCTTCGGCGGCGACGACGGCCTCGACCACGGCATGGTCACGGCGCTCCATCGCGATACGGCCGGTGACCTCTGGGTCGGCACCGAAGGCGGAGGTCTCCACCGGATGGAGGGAGATCGCTTCCACCCGGTGGGCAGCGATTCCGGCCTCGACGAGGTCGGGGTCTTCGCCCTCGAGGACGACGGCGCGGGAGGCCTCTGGGTGGGGACCTCGCAGGGTGTGGCGAAGGTCGTTCCCGGTGGGTCGGACGATCCGGTGGAAGTGCGATGGTTCGGCCCGGAAGAGGGACTTCCCCCGGTACCGGTCCGGGCCCTCGCCCCGGACCATGGCGAGGGTACGGTGCGGGTGGGAACCCCCGGCGCCGGGCTCTTCGAGGGCGCGGAGACCTTCACCCGTCTGGATCGGGGAGGGGAACTCGGCGGAGTCCTCATCACCCGGCTCCTTGCCGATCGGCAGGGGTCGCTCTGGGTGGCCTCCAATGGCGATGGACTCTTCCGGGTGACCGAGGGGATCGACGGCGAGCCGGTCATCGATGGGCTCGACACGGCCCGGGGCTTTCCCAGCAATCTCCTCTGGGACCTCCTCGAGGACCGTGAGGGGAATCTCTGGGTGGGAAGCAATGTGGCCGGACTGATCCGGCTCCAGGATGGGCTCTTCGACACCTTCGGCGCCCCCGAGGGCCTCTCCATGGATGTGGCCCTGGCGCTCATGGAGGCCTCCAATGGCGACCTCTGGGTGGGCACCCCCGGAGAGGGGATCAACCGGATCCGCGATGGCGCGGTCCGGACCTTCCGGGCCGAGGACGGGCTCGGGAGCGACATCGTCCTCTCGGTGGCCGAGGGGTCGGAGGGCGAGGTCTGGGTGGGGATGGCGGCCGGGGGGCTCACCCGGATCCGTGGGGAGGAGGTCGACACCTTCACCCCCGCCGATGGGCTCGGGGGAGGCCAAGTCTCGGTGGTCCATCGGGATGGTGCCGGCAGCCTCTGGCTCGGCGTGGCGAACTTCGGTGTGCAGGAGTGGCTTCCCGGGCCGGGGGAGAGCTACCGCCTGGCCGACGGGGTCCCGGGGGGCGGGATTACCTCCATGGCCGACGACGGAACCGGGGTCCTCTGGGTGGGGACCCGGGAGGGACTCGCCCTTCTTGCCACCGGAGACACCGGTGAAGGGAGTGCGAGCGACCGGATCCGCACCTGGGGCCGCGACGAGGGACTCCCCCATGACGGCATCAACCAGCTTCACCTCGACGGGGACGGGGTGCTCTGGGTCGCCACCATGGGAGGGCTCGCCCGGATCGAGGGGGACGAGGTCCTGGACTTCTCCACCGGATTCGGGCTTCCCGAGGCGGAGCCCATGGCGGTCATCACCGATGGACTCGGGTACCTCTGGATCACCTCGAGCCAGGGGATCGCGCGGGTGCGGGCCGAAGGACTCGTCGATGCGGCCCGTGACGATGCGGAGCTCCCCCGAATCGACGACTTCGGGCGGGCCGACGGGCTCCGGAGCGCCGAGGCGAATGGGGGCATCCATCCGGCGGCGTGGCAGGGGATGGACGGGTCCCTCTGGTTCCCCACCATGGCCGGGGCGATCCGGGTCGATCCCACCCGCACCGTCCGGCCCACCCTCCGCCCCGAGCCACTGATCGAGGAGGTTCTGGTGGGGGACCGGAGTCTGACGGGGGGTGGGGGCCCGCTCCGATTCGATCCCGACCAGCGTTCCCTGGAGTTCCGCTTCTCGGCGCCCATGCTGGTGGCACCCGAGAACCTCTCCTTCCGCTACCGGCTCCGGGGGCTCGAAGAGGAGTGGGTCTCGGCGGGGGACCGCCGAAGCGCCGTCTACACGCAGTTGCCCCCGGGCTCATACGACTTCGAGGTGGAGGCCGTCGGGCGCGACGGGATCTGGAATCCGGTGGCGGCCACCCTCCCGGTGGAACTCGAGCCGCGCTTCCTGGAGCGGCGGGCGGTGCAGGCCGGAGGGCTGCTCCTTCTCCTTCTGGTGGCGGTGGGAGGATACACCACCCGAATCCGTCGCATGGAAGCCCGCGAATCCGAGCTGGTCGATCTGGTTCGCCAGCGGGAACGGACCGAGGCGGAACTGCGACGGAGCGAGAAGCGGCTCCGTCTGGCCCTGGAAGCGGGACGCATGGGGACCTGGGAGTGGCACCCCGAGTCGGGCCGGGTCGTCTGGTCGCAGGGGATGACGGAGCTTCTGGGCTTCGAACCCCGCACCCTCGAGGACTTCCTCGCCGAACTCATGGGTCGACTGGACCCCTCGGACAGGGAACGAGTGGATGACGCCCTTCGGCTGGTACTCACCGAGCAGCTCGACGACTTCCACCTGGACTTCGCTCTCCAGGTGGACGAGGGAGAGTCCAGGCAGATCGAGCTTCGGGGGCAGTGGGCGGAGGAAGAGGACGGGGGGATCCGCCGGATCGTCGGCGTGGCCGCCGATGTCACCGAACTCATCGAGGCGGAGCGGGCCCTCCGGCTGCGCGAGGAAGAGCTCCGGAAGTCACAGAAGCTCGAGGCCATCGGCCAGCTCGCCGGTGGCGTGGCCCACGACTTCAACAACCTCCTCGCCGTCATCGGGGCCAACACCCGGCTTGCCCTCCATGACATCCCCGAGGGCCATCCGGCCCACGAGGAGCTCTCCGAGGTGATCCGGGCCGGGGATCGGGCCACGACCCTGACCCAGCAGCTCCTGGCGTTCGGGCGGAAGCAGGTCCTCCAGCCCCGCCGGCTCGACCTGAACGAGGTCGTGGGGGCGGTGGAGCGGATGCTGGGGCGCCTCATCCGCGAGAATGTCACCCTCGTCACCGAGCTCGAGATGGGGCTCGCCCCGGTGCGGGCCGACGAGGGCGGGGTCGAGCAGATCCTGGTGAACCTGGTCCTGAACGCACAGGACGCCATGCCCGAGGGGGGCACGGTGACCATCGGCACCCGGAATGTCGCCGAGCCTTCGCCCCATGTGGTCCTCACCGTGGAGGACACGGGACACGGGATGGACGAGGCAACGAAGGAGCGAATCTTCGAGCCCTTCTTCACCACCAAGGAGCAGGGGAAGGGGACCGGGCTCGGGCTCGCGTCGGTCTACGGGCTCGTGCAGCAGAGTGGCGCCCGGGTGGAGGTGGAGAGCGCGCTGGGTGAGGGGGCGATCTTCCGGATCCGGTTCCCCCTGGACGAGGCACCGGAGCGCGCCATGCCGGCACCGGCGCCGGAGGGGACGTCGGATCCCGCCGCCGAGGGGGATGAGCGGATCCTCCTGGTGGAGGACGACCCTTCGGTCCGAAGGGTGTCCCGGAGGGCACTGGAGCGATACGGATACACCGTCATCGAGGCCGGAGGGGGAGAAGAGGCACTCCGAAGGCTCGAGGCGCTGGAGGCCGAGGGAGATGCCGGCATCCCGCCGGTGGACCTCCTCCTCACCGATGTGGTCATGCCCGAGATGGATGGGCCGGAACTGGCTCGGCGGGTGGGGAGGACCTTTCCGGACCTGCCGGTGCTCCTCATGTCGGGGCACTCCGAGGAACTGGTCCGCACCATGGCCGGTGGGGGCGAGGAGGCGAGTGTGAGCTACCTCCCGAAGCCCTTCAGCCCCGAGGTCCTGGCCCGGAGCGTCCGCCGGACCCTCGAAGGCCGCTGAAAAGGGGCAGGGCACGCCGAACCCCCTCCCGAGGGGTCCGCATCATGCAAGAGGCCCGTTGCGCTCCGGGTGCGTCCGGGGGGTGCGGCCCTGGTCAGTGTCCGGAGAGGGCACCCTCGAGCGCGGCGCTTCCGCCCACCACCGGGAGGGTGAGGGTCGTGCCCGCCAGCTCCACCGTGAGCTCTGTACCGGGCGGGGGCCAGAGGGTGAATTCCCGGTCCGACGAAAAGACCATGAGGCCGATCTGACGACCGGCGGGAATCACCTGGTCGGTGGGCTGCAGGGTGAAGGAGACGGTGCGATACTCGCCGGGCACGATGGGATCGGTCTCGATGAGGGAGCGGTGGTTCGTGGGATCCGCCCACCCACGGGTGATCACACTGAAGTTCGGCTGCCGGGCCTCGGGATCCGTCCAGGGGAGCGCCACCAGCCAGACCGACAGATTGGCCAGCGGGCGGCTCGCCGTCATCTCCAGGGTGATCTCGGCGGTGCCCGAGATGTGGAGGTCATGGGAGAGCTCCTCCGTCAGGAAGAGGAGCCGGTTCCGCGACTTCTCGGCCTGGGCCAGCTCCGCTCCGGAGAATTCCACATTGTCCCTCAGGGTCTGCGGGCTGGATTCGGAGGGGCCGTGGTGGAGAAGGGAGGCCTGGTAGATCCCGTCGCCGTGGGGGAAGAGGGTCACCGGTTCGGCGTCGGGGTGGGGGTAGTCGGGGTAGGGAGTCGGTTCATCGCGCGGATCGTCCTCCCGCACGATCCAGGCGAGGGGCTCGTCCTCGACCCCGTTCTCCACATCGAGGAGGTAGCGGGTGAACCACCGGTTCATCATCTCCGGGGGTGGGGCACCCCCATGGCCTCCCTGGTGGAAGTACATCTGGTGGGGGACGCCATGCTCCTTCATCGCCTCGATGACCCGGACCGAATGCTCCGGCATCACATTCCAGTCGTTCCAGGCGTGGGCCATGAGGACGGCGGCCCGGACATTCCCGATCTGGAGGGCGTAGTCCCGCTCGGCCCAGAAGTCGTTCCAGTTCCCGGTGATCCGGTCCATCTGCTCCACCATCTCGACGCGCACGGTGGAGTTGCAGTAGTCGCGGACCTCGGGGTAGCCGCTGAAGACGTAGTCGTAGAGCCCGTCGATGTCCTCTCCCAGGTAGCCGCCGGGGGAGCGGATGAGGCCATGGGAGCGGTAGTAGTGCCAGTACGAGGTATTGGGGGCGATGGGGATGATGGCCTCGAGCCCCTCCACCCCGGTGGTGGCGGCGGCCAGGGGAAGGGTCCCATTGAAGGAGGTGCCCGTCATGCCCACCCGGCCGGTGGACCAGTGGGCGGTGACCTCTTCGTTGCCATCCCGCGAGGTGAATGCGCGGGCCCGGCCATTCAGCCAGTCGATGACTGCCTTCGGGGCCAGCGACTCATTGGCTCCGCCCATGGTGGGGCAGCCCTCGGAGAGTCCGGTGCCTGGAGACTCGGAGTGGACCACCGCGAAGCCGCGGGGGACCCAGTTGTTCACATGGGAGTTGGAGATCCGCTCCCGGTCGGGACGGTGCTCCACGTAGGGCTGCTCCCTCGGGGTGGGGGACGCCTCGCCAAGGTCGTGCTCCACATCCCAGAGGATGTCGCCCACACTGGCCGATCCACCGAAGTAGGGGCTCGTCTCGTAGATCACCGGAACCCGGAAGCCCTCGGTCTCGGTCTGCGCGGGGCGGACGACGGTCACATGCATCCGGTCGGGGCGGCCGTCTCCGTCCGAGTCGAAGCTGGTCTCGACCCAGAGCTGCTCACGGATCCAGGTGGTGGAATCGGCGAAGGCCTCCACCACCTGCACCTGCCCGTCCTCGATGACATGGCCCACCTGGGGTGCGGCCTGGGTCGCCTGCACCAGTGCGGCCTGGGCATCCTGGGCCGGTAGGACAACGAGAGCCAGAAGCGCGACGAGGAGGGTTGCCCCGAGGTTGCGGGGCCGATGGGCTTTGTGGTGCATCGAGAGTCTCCGGGCGAAAGCGCTGCGGATGGACAGGGGTCTGACCCCTTCCGTACCGTGAGGGAGGCGGAACCGTTCCCTTGAATGGATGCTGGGGAACCGGAGTGGTCACCGGGACGAGGTCGTGCGCGACCCACACGGGTTGCGTGCGGGTGCCCCGGTTCAAGGTGAATCAATGAGAGCGATACACCAGCATTGCCGAAGCGGCCCAACGCGCGGTGTCAGGGCAGCCCCCCGAACCTCCGGACCCGCACATAGGGCACGTCGAGATCGTCGGTCTCGACCCAGGCGGCGAGGCCGTCGGGTCCGAAGGCGCCGGGGATCGGCCCGAAGTCGGTGGGCAGGGTACCGAGCCACTCCCCCTCGGGGGAGAAGAGGTCGGTGGGGCCCCGCTCCCCCACCCCTCCATTCCGTCCGACCCAGATCCGGCCCTGCGCATCGGTGGCGAGTCGCTCGATGATGGGGATTTCGTGCCAGAAGTCCATCGACTCGAGCTGGCCGCGGAGCATCTCCCGCACCGCGTCGGTGTCGATGCCACCGCCACCGCCACCGCCACCTCCGGCGACCTGGATCTGGATCCCGCCACCCGACTCGAGCCCCGCCATGCGGCGCTCCCGCTCGGCCTCACGCTCCCGGTCTCCCACCGGCTGCGGGCGGATGTCACGTCCCAGGCGGTCGAGTTCCTCGCCCTCGGGCCCCAGGAGATCCATCCGGTACGACGAGGTGTCGGAGACCACCAGTCGCCCATCGGGGAGCGCCGCGAGATGAACCGTGGGTTCGAACGCCCGGATCCCCGATCCCTGGATCTGCATTCCGCCTCCGCCCCCCACGGTGACGGCAGTGGGCCGCGAGTCCCGGACGGGGAGCCAGGCTTCGTGGAGGACCCGGGTCTCCCCATCACCACTCAGGTCGAAGTGCCGGATGGGCACGGTGGTGGGGGGCGCAGGGGCTTCCCCACCGGAACGCATGATCATCCGGGTGCGCGACACCGAGACGACACCGGTGCTCCCATGGGGGAAGAAGCGAGTGTCGGGCATCCCCTCTTCGATCCCCGCCCGGATGCTCCGGCGGAACTCCCCCTGGGGAGAGAAGACGAGGAAGGCCTGGTGGCCCATGTCATAGATGGCCACCTCGCCGGTTCCGAGCACCGTCATCCCATTGGGGTTGCGGAGCTCCTCGGGGCCCTCGCCCCGGCTCCCGATGGTGCGGACGAAGGTGCCGTCGGGCTCCAGCACCACCACATGGTGCTGCCCGGTGTCGAGAATGTAGAGGCGGCCATTGGCGTCGAAGGCCAGGGAGCGGATCTGCGCGAAGGCCTCCCAGCCCGACCCGTCCACGGTGCCCACCCGGAAGACCTCCTCGACGGAAGGCTCGATTTGCACCGAGTCTTCGGGATTCCCCTCTGCCCCGGATCCGCACGCCACCAGACCGGCGAGGAGGAGAAGGGCGAAGTGGATGCGGCCCCGGCCGGTCTGGCGACCCCATCGAGCCTGCGGGCCTTCGCCTGCGGGGAGGGTCCGCGACCTCGAGGGGTCGGCAGTGCAGGTGGGGAAGGCTGAGTGTGAGCGGGGACCGGGCATGGTTCAACCTCGGAGATGGGGGTCGTCTTACAGTACGACAGGCTTCGTGGACGGTTCGTCGTCGAAAGTAGGGACCGGAGCGGGCGGTGTCCAGAATCGCGCCGGCCCATGGTTCCACAGCCGGCTCAGGGGCCGCACGCTGTCCCGATGGACCGGGGGCTCCCTGCGGTCCCTCGGTCATCGAGGTTCGATGGATGGAGTTGCCAAAGGGTTGCCTCCACCCTTCTGCGACCCTCTCTTCACCCGAGGAGCACTGCGACCCGGGAGAGAAGCTCCCCGGCAGCGGAGTGAGCCCCGGAGCAGGCCCGAACCCAGCGGGCGAGGGACCGGCCGGACTCCTCCCTCGCCCCCGGCGATCCCCCCGAACACCCCGACCCCATGTCCCACGACGCCCACACCGACCGCGATCCCCACCACGACCCCCTCAAGGCCGATTCCGACTCCCAGGGGGGCTCCCGCCACCCGGACGCCGATCCGCTCACCGACTCCCGCCCCACCCACCCCGAATCCCGCCGCGCCCCCCTCCACATCGATCCCCGGATCGAGCGGTCCCACACCCTTCCGGGGTGGGTGTACACGGACCCGGAGCTCTACCGGAAGCAGAAGGAGCGGGTCTTCGCCCGGAGCTGGCAGTGGATCGGAGCGGCCGATTCGGTGAAGGCCCCGGGCCATGTCCTCCCCCGCACCCTCCTGGAGGGATGCCTTGACGAGCCCCTGGTGCTCACCCGCGCCGACGACGGGGCGCTCCGCCTCCTCTCCAATGTCTGTACCCACCGGGGGGCGCTCGTGGTGGAGGGGGAGGGCCATGTCCGCTTCCTCAGGTGTCGCTACCACGGGCGGAAGTTCGGGCTCGACGGGTGTCTGCAGGCCATGCCGGAGTTCGAGGGGGTCGAGGGCTTTCCGAGCCCCTCGGACGACCTCCCCGAACTCCCCCTCGAGCAGTGGGGCCCCTTCCTCTTCACCGCCCTCGATCCGGTGTGCTCCTTCGACGACTGGATCGCGCCGGTGCGGGAGCGGGTGGGCTTCATGCCGGTGGAGGAGTTCCGGTTCGACCCCAACCACTCGCGCGACTACCTCATCGATGCCAACTGGGCACTCTACTGCGACAACTATCTCGAGGAGTTCCACATCCCCTATGTCCACGGGGCGTCGCTCACCGGGTCCCTCGACTATGACCGCTACCGGACCGAGCGCTTCGCCTGGGGGAATCTCCAGTTCGGGATGGGCAGGGATGGGGAGCCGGGCTTCGACCTCCCTCCAGGGCACCCCGATGAGGGGGAGCCGGTCATCGCCTTCTATTTCTGGCTCTTCCCCAATCTCATGCTGAATTTCTATCCGTGGGGGCTCTCCATGAACCTGGTACAGCCCCTGGGCCCGGAGCGGACGCGGGTGGCCTTCCGGTCGTGGGTGTGGCGCGAGGAGCTCCGGGGGAAGGGGGCCGGCGCCGATCTCCACCGGGTGGAGATGGAGGACGAGGAGGTGGTGGAGTCGGTGCAGCGAGGGGTGCGGTCGCGGCTCTACCAGCGGGGGCGGTTCTCCCCCCGGCGGGAGGTGGGGACCCACCATTTCCACTACCTGCTGGACCAGGCACTGCGGCGGGATGGCAGGGGGGAGGGGGGCGGGCAGGGAGGCGGATGACCGGAACGTCTGCCAACACCAACGAACAATCGGTCCGTGTCGACGTTCCGGTGATCATTGCCGGAACGATGGAACGGGCCCCTGCGACTGGATCACCCGAGCAGACCTTCCGGTGATTGTTACCGGAGATTCAGCAACTACCGTGGCGAAAACGCTACGTTCGAGGGCGAGAACGAAGATCACTGTAGCGTAAACGCTACAGTGACGGCCGTGGTCGGATCCGGATGTGGCGAATACGCTACAATGAGCGAACCACGGACTCGGCGTCGGGAGACGGAGGGGCACCGGGCAAGGTGGACGGCGTCCGGCCGAGAGGGGGTGACACCCTCGGAGCGGATGGCTTCGCCGGGAAGGCGGCTACCCCTCGATCCCCTCGCTCCAGTCGACCCCGCCCACCTCGGCGGTCCACTGTCGCACCCGGTCCTGCACCGCTCGATCACGGGACTCGTCCGGAGGCGAGGTGCGCTCGCCCTTCTTGAAGTACTCGCCGGTGACTCCCGTGAGGATCGGGTCGGTGGCGACGCGAAGGCTCGTGCGTGCGCCTTTCGCCTCGGAGGTTCCCATGAGTCGAGTGAGGACCCGGACGGGGGCGAGGAAGGGATTCGGGGCGACGAACCCTTCCAGGAGCCGGGTGGCCACCAGCCCCGGGTGGACGGCGTTCACGGCGATCCGCTTCCCCTGCAGCCGCCGGCTCAGATCGAAGGTGAAGACCAGGTTGAGGAACTTGGACTGCATGTAGGCCCGGTGGCGCTTCCACCCTTTGGGACCCGCGAAGTCCGAGGGATCGAAAGTCTTGGCATGGGCCTCGGAGGTCACGTTGACGATCCGCGTCCCACGCCCTCGCAGGAGACCCGGAAGGAGAGCGGAGGTGAGGCGGACATAGCCCAGGTGGTTCACCGCCAGGGTTTCCTCGATACCCTCGGAGGTCTCCCGGTACTCCGGGTTCACGATCCCGGCGTTGTTCACCAGGAGGTGGACCTGGCCGAACCGGTCCAGGATCTCCCTGGCGGCGGCGTCAATGGCCTCGGGGTCGGTGAGCTCGGCCACCGCAGGGAGGAAGCGCTCCAGGCGGGTTTCAGCCGAGAGGGCCTCCACGGTGGCCTCGGACTTCTCCAGGGTCCGGCAGAGGAGTACGGTCTCGAAGCCCGCCCGGGCCAGCCCCTTGGCCGTGGCCCGGCCGATTCCACGGTTCGCTCCCGAGATGACGGCGACTCTTGAACTCATGGTCGTGGGGGACTCCTCGAATGGGGATGGGGAGCCCTTCATCCACGTCGCTCCCGTTCTTCCAAAGCCTTCCGGTCCGTCAGGCGATACGCTCGACGCCCGGGAACGATCCCTTCCTCCACGCAGATCTGGCAAGGATGGTCGAACGGCTCGGAGCCGAGTCCTTCATCGGCCTCCAACACGCACATGCGGGGGAGGCCGTTTCGTGGCACATGGTCGGCCGGGGCATTCCGGGACTGGCCTCTTTACCCCGACGGGGGCCTGATATACCTTTGCAGGTCTGAATCCTTGCTGAACTTCCTCGGGTGCCCAGCGCACCTGAGTACGGCAGGAGCGCGAGTCCGGATCGCTGTCGGGGGCCTCGGTCCACCGGTAGAGGAAAGTCCGAGCTCCACAGGGCAGGATGCCGGGTAACGCCCGGGCGGCGAGAGCCGATGGAAAGTGCCACAGAGAGCAGACCGCCGATGACCCTTCGGGGCACAGGTAAGGGTGAAAGGGTGCGGTAAGAGCGCACCGGGTCCCTGGTAACAGTGGATCGCATGGCAAACCCCATCCGGAGCAAGGCCAAGCAGGGACGAGGAGCTGCCCGCTCCATTCGAGTCCCGGGTCGGCTGCACGAGCTTCATGGCAACATGGAGCCCAGAGAAATGATTCGGCCCCGGAAACGGGGACAGAACTCGGCTTATTCCGCGCACCGAGCCGGATTCAGGAAGGAAGCACAGTGTTGCGCCCGTAGCTCAGCTGGATAGAGCGTCGGCCTCCGGAGCCGAAGGTCACAGGTTCGAATCCTGTCGGGCGCACTCATCGACACGCCGAGAGGCTCGCAAGGGGCCACCGTCCGAAACCCGGGTGGTGGCCCCTTCGTGTCCGTGCCCACCCCGGTTCTCGACATTCTTCCCCGCCCGCCTCCGGGGCGGCCCGTGCCCATGGAGGTTGCCACCCATGGAGGTTGCCATGTCCCTTTCCCCTCTGCACCGCGTCTCCTTCCCGGGACTTCTCGCTGCCGGGCTTGTCGCCACCGGACTCCTCCTGGCGGGTTGTTCGGGCACCGACGACGACTCGCCCCCGGATCCCTCCCTGGATCCCCGCGGCCAGGCCCCGGTGGAGGTCGGAGCGGCCCGAGCCGACGCCGCCCCTCTTCCCGAGGGTGCCCAGGCCCGTTCGCTCCTTGGGGA
>SLSF01000045.1 GCA_007130605.1 Gemmatimonadota bacterium
CCCATCGTCCGCCACCAGGTGGTGGTCCAGCTCGACGGCGAGAGCGAACTCCGCAACTTCACCGACGATGAGCTCGAGGCCCTCGACCAGGTGGTCGATGTCCAGGAGCTGGGGAGTCCGGGTCCGGGGCTCTCTTCCACCGGCTCGTGACCCCGGAAAACCGCCTGGGCGAGGAGACCTCCCCCTACCTCCTCCAGCACGCCGACAACCCCGTCCACTGGCTCCCCTGGGGCCCGGAGGCCCTGGAGCGGGCGAAGGAGGACGATCGTCCGATCCTCCTCTCCATCGGCTACTCGTCGTGCCACTGGTGCCACGTGATGGAGCGGGAGTCCTTTTCGGATCCCGCGGTCGCCCGCATCCAGAACGACCACTTCGTGAATGTGAAGGTCGATCGGGAGGAGCGCCCCGACGTGGACCGGATCTACATGCAGGCGGTGCAGGCGATGACGGGACGCGGGGGCTGGCCCCTCACCGTCTTCCTGACCCCCGGAGGGGTCCCCTTCTATGGCGGTACCTACTTCCCGCCGGAGCCCCGGCACGGAATGCCCTCCTTCCGGCAGGTCATGGAGGGGGTCCTCCGGGCATGGGAGACGAAGCGGGAGGAGGTCGAGGACTCGGCGAGCGAGATCCGTCGGGCTCTGGGCCGGATGACCGCCGGCGAGGCCGGGTCCATTTCGGACGAAGGAATCGAGAAGGCGATCCGGCGGGTGGTGGCGAACTTCGACCCGGTCCATGGAGGGGTGCAGGGCGCCCCGAAGTTTCCCCAGCCCATGGTCCTGGAGGCCCTCCTGGCCGCGGGAGAGGATTCGGTGGTGGAGCATACCCTGACGGCGATGGCCCGCGGGGGCATCCGCGACCACCTCGCCGGCGGATACCACCGGTATGCGACCGACGCCCGCTGGCTCGTCCCCCACTTCGAGAAGATGCTCTACGACAACGGGCTCCTGGCGGGGGTCCTTCTCGACGCGTGGAGGGCCACCGGGAACCGGGAGCTCCGGGACGAGGTGGAGGCGACCCTCGACTGGCTCCTGGCCGAGATGCGGGCGCCGGAGGGAGGGTTCTATGCCGCGCTGGATGCCGACACCGAGGGGGAGGAGGGGCGCTTCTACGTCTGGAGCGCCGAGGAGATCCGGAGGGTTCTGGGCGATGCGGCCGAGGCCTTCGAGCGAACCTTCGGGGTTCGGGACGGGGGGAACTGGGAGGGCACGAACATCCTCCACCGGGTGGACGACGGGGAGCATCCCGAGGCGGTTGAGGCACTCCTCGAGGTCCGGAACCGCCGGGAGCGTCCCTTTCGCGACACCAAGGTCCTGGCCTCGTGGAATGGGATGGCGCTTCGGAACTTCGCCCGGGCCGGGGCCGCGCTGGGGCGGGAGGACTACTTGGAGGTGGCGCGCCGGGAGATGGCCGGGCTGCTGGAGCTCCTCCGGGTCGATGGGCGGCTCCACCACCAGCATGTGGACGGGGTCCCGGCGATTCCGGGGTTTTTGGAGGATGTGGCCGCCCTGGGGCTCGCGGCCCTGGACCTCCACCAGGTCACCCTCGAGGGACGGTGGCTCCGGGAGGCCGAGGCGTGCGCCCGCGAGGTGCTCGAATGCTTCCTGGACCCCGAGACCGACCTCCTCATGGATACCGCCGACGACGACCTCATCGTCCGCCCCAGGGAGACCACCGACAACGCCGTCCCCTCGGGGAACGCCCTGGCGGCGGAGCTCCTCTTCCGGCTCGGGCGGATCCTGGGGCGCCAGGAGTGGATCGAGCGGGCCGAGGGGATCGTCTCCCGCCAATGGGGCTCCATCGTGCGGGCGCCCCACGGCTTCGGACGGCTCCTGACCCTGGCCATCTCGATGCGGGCGGAGCCGGTCGAGGTGGCGATCCTGGGGGATCCGGCGGATCCGGCCACCCGTGCGCTGCTGGATGCGGCGCTGGAGAAGGCCCGCCCGGGGATGGTCATCGCCGGGGGGGACGACCCACCGGAGAGCCCCCTCTTCGAGGGACGGGGGCCCGTCGACGGGAAGCCGGCGGCGTGGGTCTGCCGTGCGTACAGTTGCCAAGCCCCGGTCACCGAGCCGGACGCCCTCGACGTGGACCGCTGAAGGGTCCCTTCGTATCTTTGAACGTTGTAGAATCGACCCCCACTCCGCGGAGACGCATAGATGGCCACCGAGATTGACCGTTCCGAGACCTCAGTTTCCCACGAGCTCCATGGACTGAGCCGGGAGGACCTCCTCGAGTTCTATCGGACGATGGTCACCTCCCGTCGGGTGGACGACCAGGAGATGACCCTCAAGCGCCAGAACAAGATCTTTTTCCAGATCTCGGGGGCGGGTCACGAGGCGATCCAGGTGGCCATCGCCAAGCACCTCCGGCCGGGCTCGGACTGGTTCTACTTCTACTACCGGGATCGGGCCTTTGCGCTGGCGCTGGGCCAGACGCCCCTGGACCACCTCCTGCAGGCGGTGGGGGCCGAGGCGGACCCGGCCTCCGGTGGGCGCCAGATGCCGGCCCACTACGGGGCCCGCGACCTCCGGATCGTGAGCACCTCTTCGCCGACCGGGACCCAGTTCCTTCAGGCGGTGGGTACCGCCGAGGCGGGGTGGCGGGCGAAGCAGCTCGCGGAGCTTCGCGAGGTGATGGAGGCCTTCGAAGATGACGAGGTGGCCGTCGTCTGTACCGGAGACGGGACGACGTCGGAGGGAGAGTTCTGGGAGGCGCTGAACACGGCATGCAACCTGAAGCTTCCCGTCGTCTTCCTGGTGGAGGACAACGAGTACGCCATCTCGGTGCCGGTGGAGGTCCAGACCGCCGGCGGGAGTGTCTCGAAGCTCCTCACCGGTTTTCCGGACCTCGAGATCATCGAGTGCGATGGAACGGACCTCCTGGACTCATACCGGGCCAGTGGCGAGGCGGTGGCGTACGCCCGGAGTGGAAAGGGCCCGGCGCTCCTCCATGCCCACACCGTCCGCCCCTACTCCCACTCCATGTCCGACGACGAGCGGATGTACCGTCCCGAGAAGGAGCGGGATGCGCAGGCGAAGCGGGACCCCATCGTGCGGGCCCGGGAACTCCTGGTGGAGCTGGACTTCGCCACCGAGGAGGAGCTCGACGCCATCGACGCCGAGGTGAAGTCGGCGGTCTCCACTGCCGCGGACGAGGCGCTGGAGCACCCGCAGCCGGCCGCCGACACCGCCATGAAGTGGCTCTTCTCCGAAGAGGTCGATCCTACCTCGGATGACTTCGAGACCGAGCCCGAGTACGAGGACGACAAGCAGTACACGGTCGTCGACCTCCTGAACCGGTGCATGCGCGACGAGATGGAGCGCAATCCCGGAATGGTCATCTTCGGAGAGGATGTGGCCGATGCTTCGCGGGAGGCGGCGCTGGACGAGGTCTCCGGAAAGGGAGGCGTCTTCAAGGTGACCCACGGGCTCCAGCGGCAGTTCGGGGCGACCCGGGTCTTCAACTCGCCCCTGGCCGAGGCGAACATCGTGGGACGGGCCATCGGGATGGCGCTCCGCGGGATCAAGCCGGTGGTGGAGATCCAGTTCTTCGACTACATCTGGCCCGCCTTCCACCAGATCCGGAATGAGCTGGCCACCATGCGGTACCGGTCGGGGGGGACCTGGTCCGCCCCGGTGGTCATCCGGACCACGTACGGGGGATACCTGAAGGG
>SLSF01000272.1 GCA_007130605.1 Gemmatimonadota bacterium
GAACCGATGCCGGCGCCCTCCGGGCAGTCCCGCACCACCGGTCCCGAAGGTGTGCCCATTTTCTTCGCCCCCGACGGACCCGCCCAGGCCTGACGCCGAAAGTGCCATCTTCGGCCCGACCCTTGCAGAAACCTTCCACAGGCCGAAACGTATTAGATGTAGCAGGGTGCTTCGTGAGGGAAGGACACTCCGACGCACCGAAACCCACCGGCCACGGCCCGGGGAGGACCTCATGATCCTCACATGCAACTACGAAGAGGTCACGGCGCTGTCCCATGGCGCCCGGGCCTTCCTCGAGGCGGACACCCCCGACTCGGGTGGAATCGCTGCGCCCTCCCAGGAGCGTGGCGAAGTGGAGGGGTTGCTGCCCCAGCTCACCGGGGACCTCTCCTTCCAGACCCTCGCCGAACAGCGTCATGCCGAGCGGGGCGTCGCCGTGGTGGTGCGCCACCTCCGGGCCACCATGACGGAAATGGTGGCCGCCACCCACCCGGCGGCCGAAGAGGCCGTCGCCTCGTACTTCGACTGGGCCCACGCCCTCTCGGTCCTCCATCGCCTCCAGGAGCTCGGCGCCGAGATGGAGGCCATGGTGGAGGTGGTGACGGGACGTCCGCCCAGCGGAGAGCTCCTCCACTCCTTCCACTTCCCCGACTGACCGGGTGAGCACTTCACGGATCGACGCACTCCGGTCGATGCTGGAACGACGTCCGGACGATGCCCGCCTCCGCTTCGGCCTCGCCATCGAACTCCTGAACCATGGCAACGTGGTCGAGGGGATCGAGGAACTCCGTCGGTATCTGGAAGATGCCGACGACGAGGGGAACGCCTGGGGCCGCCTCGCCGCCGCTCTCCACGAGCTCGGACGCACCGACGAGGCCAGGACCGCGTACCGCACCGGCATCGAGGCCGCCGAGCGCCATGGGCATCCCACCATGGCCGACGAGTTCCGCGAGGCCCTCGACGACCTCTGAAGACCCTCTGAAGCACCCCTGACCCCTCCGGTCAGACCATCCCCTCCCTTGCGCCCCGTCCCCGGGGCCCCGAAGATGACCCGAAGGAAAGTTCGGGCCCCGACCCCTTCCCCCGGCCCTTGAGCCGGGCCATCTTCGTGCGGGTCCGACCCACCCCGACATCGTTGGCATTCCCACCCCACCCACCGAACCCCCGGAGTCCGGATGACCATGGCGCAGAAGCGGGAGCGGATCCTCCCCCGTCTCATCGAAGAGGAGATGCGGGAGGCGTTCCTCGACTATTCCATGAGTGTGATCGTGCAGCGGGCCCTTCCCGATGTGCGCGACGGGCTCAAGCCCGTGCACCGTCGAATCCTCCACGCCATGAACGAGCTGGCGCTCCAGCCCGACCGGGCCCACAAGAAGAGCGCCTCGGTGGTCGGTGAGGTGCTGGGGAAATTCCATCCCCATGGCGATGCCGCCGTCTACGACACCATGGTGCGGATGGTCCAGGACTTCTCGCTCCGCTATCCCCTGGTGGATGGGCAGGGGAACTTCGGCTCCATCGATGGGGACTCGGCCGCGGCGTACCGGTACACCGAGGCCCGCCTGGCCCCCATCGCGGTGGAGATGCTCGATGACCTGAAGGACGAGACCGTCGACTGGAGCCCCAACTTCGATGGGCGCCTCCTGGAGCCCACCGTCCTCCCGTCGCGGATCCCGAACCTCCTGGTGAACGGGTCGTCGGGGATCGCGGTGGGCATGAGCACCAACATCCCGCCCCACAACCTCCGGGAGGTGGCCGCCGCCTTCCGGCACCTGGTGAAGCACCCGGAGTGCGATGTGGAGGCCCTCATGGCCCACCTGCCGGGACCGGACTTCCCCACCGGCGGCTACATCGTGGGCCGCGACGGCATCGACGACATGTACCGGACCGGACGGGGCCGCATCGTCATGCGGGCCCGGACCGTGAAGGAGTCACTCCGAGGGGGGAAGGAGCAGCTCGTCATCACCGAGATCCCCTACGCCATCTCCAAGTCGAAGATCATCGAGCAGATCGTGCGGGCGCACCGGCGGGGCCAGCTCGACGATGTGACCGATGTGCGCGACGAGTCGGACCGCGACGGCCTCCGCCTGGTCATCGAACTGAAGCGGGGGGCGAAGGCGGCGAAGACCCTGGCGGTCCTGTACCGGCGCACCTACCTCCAGTCCACCTTCGGGGCCATCCTCCTGGCCCTCGACAAGGGGGAGCCGAAGGAGTTCGGCCTGAAGGCCCTCCTGGAGAAGTACCGGGACCACCGGGTGGAGGTCATCGTCCGCCGGACCCGCCACGACCTGGAGAAGGCCGAGGCCGAGCGCCATGTCCTCGAGGGACTCCTCCTGGCCCTGGACCACATCGACGAGGTCATCGGGATCATCCGGAAGTCGAAGGACCGTCCCCGGGCCTCCGATGCCCTCCGGAAGCGCTTCGGCCTCTCGGAGACCCAGGCCGACGCCATCCTCAACATGCGGCTGGGCAAGCTCACCTCCCTCGAGAGCGAGGCGCTGCGGGCGCGGATGGACGAGCTCGAGGAGATCATCGCCGAGCTCCGCGCCATCGTCGAAAGCGAGACCCGTCAGCTCGAGGTGGTTCTGGAGGAGCTCGAGGCGGTGGTCGACGCCTTCGGCGACGAGCGCCGCACCGAGATCCTCGTCGATGGCGAGGAAGATGTCGCCCCGGTGGAGGACGCCGTCGCCGACGAAGATGTGGTGATCACAGTGAGCCACGAAGGCTTCGTCAAGCGGATCCCCATGTACCTCTACAAGCGGCGGGTGAAGTCCGGAAAACCCCTGGCCGGCATGGAGAACTATGACGACGACTGGCTCGAGCGGGTCTTCACCGCCCGGACCGGGGGTTGGATCCTCGCCTTCACCGAGGGGGGCCACGCTCACTTCCTCTCGGTCCTGGACGTGCCCGAGTCGGCGCGGGCCTCCAGGGGACAGTCCATCTACGCCCTCACCGGCGGTGATCGCGACGACCGAATCGTCTCGCTCGTCCCGGTGGAGGACCTGGAGGACGAGGAGCGGGTGGTCGTCTTCCTCTCGGAGGGGGGGACCATGAAGCGCACCGAGCTCTCCGAGTTCTCGAATCCCCGGGCCGGAGGGATCATCGCCGCAGGGGTGAAGGAGGGAGACCGGATCCTCGATGTCGCCCTCTCCAATGGCCAGGCCGAGGTCATGCTCCTGACCCGTTCGGGCCGCGCCATCCGCTTCGAGGAAACCGACATCTCCACCATGGGACGGACGGCCCGGGGGGTGAAGGGGATCGGGCTGAAGGGCGACGACCGGGTGGTGGGGATGATTCTGGTGCGCCGCGAGGCACAGGTCCTCACAGTCTCCGAGAAGGGATGGGGGAAGCGGACCGAGCTCTCGGAGTTCCCCCTCCAGAAGCGAGGAGGGCTGGGGACCCTGGCGGCGCCCACCTCCGAAGGAGTGGGGTCCATCATCGGGGCCCTCGAGATCACCCCAACCGAAGAGGTGACCCTGGTGAGTGCCGGAGGCGCCGTGGAGCGGATCCCCGCCGACACCATCCCGGTGCAGGGACGCCGAACCCGGGGCACCCGACTGGTGAAGCTCGACGCCGACGATCGCGTCGTGGAGGTCACCCGGAGCCTGGGGACCCAGCCGGCCGACGCTGGCGCCGAGAGGGCCGACCCGGCTATATCGGGGGCCGACTCCGAC
>SLSF01000099.1 GCA_007130605.1 Gemmatimonadota bacterium
GCCTCCACCATCTCCGAGTCCACCGCCCCGGGCTCCCGGGTGAGCGCGCGGGCATAGGCCACCATCGCCTCTTCCCTCGAGGAGAGTTCCGCCGTCGACGGGTCCTCCCGGAGGCGGCGAACCCGCGCCGGGTCTTTCCACCAGGCCTCCAGAGCGGCACAATGGTGCTGTGTGCAGTACTCGCACCCATTTTCCACCGAGACCACCACGGCAATGAGTTCCCGCTCGGCGCGACTGAGGCCGCCCCTGCGGAACATGAGGGCCATGTAGAGATCCAGGTGGTGCCGCATCGCCTCGGGCTCGAGGCTCTGGATCCGCATGATGTCGGAGAGCTTGCCCCGACGACTCGCCACATCGGCGTAGACCTCGGCCAGCTTTCCTTCGGCTTCATCGATATCCACCACTTCGATCCAGCTCATGGCTTCCCCCTGGAACCTGCGTTCGCCACTGCGTATTGGGCTCGCAGAAGGCACGACTTTCGGACCCTTCGAACCTCTTTCAAGGACGGATGTGTGAAACCCTTCTCGATGCTCGCGCTGCGTGTCTCCATTTCGCTCCTCGTACTCCTGTGGGGCGTGGACAAGATCATCGACCCGGAGCATGCGATCCAGGTCTCGGACAGCTTCTACCTGGGTCTCCTGAGCCTTCCGAACCTCATGCCCGTGCTGGGGGCGGCCCAGGTCGCCGTTGCTCTCCTGGCGCTGGTCGGACTCTTCCGGGTCTGGGTGGATCCGGTGATTCTCCTCATCAATCTCGGATCCATGCTCGGGGTCTGGCGCTCCATCGTCGATCCGTGGGGATGGTTCCTGGAGGGCACCAATGTCCTCTTCTTCCCCTCGCTGATCATCGCCGCCGGATGCCTGGTGCTCATCGCCTTCCGAGACCAGGAGACCCTGGTGCTGGATCGCAGGCGGCAGAAGGGGTCCGTAACCGAGGCCTGAGGCGCGCCATCCCGGAGACCGACCCATCCCGTGTGGTCCGGAGTCTCTTCAATCCATACCGCCCGGCATGAGTTCCCGAAAGAAGGAGAGCATGGACATGAGCTCCACCGAAACCGACCGACTCGACGCCCTCGTCATTGGAACCGGACAGGCGGGCAAGCCCCTGGCCGGTGCCATCGCCGAGGCGGGCTGGCGAGCCGCCATCGTGGAGCGCGACCGGGTGGGGGGCACCTGTGTCATCCGGGGGTGCACGCCCACCAAGGCCATGGTGGCCAGCGCCCGGGTGGCCCATCTGGCCCGCAGGGCCTCCGACTACGGGGTACGGACCGGATCCATCTCCGTCGACATGGAGGTCGTCCGGAAGCGGAAGCGGGACATCGTGGACTCGTGGAGCGAGGGCAGCCGCAAGGGGATGGAACGGCACGACTCCCTGGAGCTCGTCATGGGCCACGCCCGCTTCGTGGACGACGGCACGGTGGAGGTGGTACTCCAGGAGGGCGGGACCCGCCGGCTCCAGGCGGACCGGATCTTCCTCAACACCGGCGCCCGCCCCCGGATTCCGCCCATCGAGGGGCTCGACGAAGTCCCCTTCCTGGACTCCACCTCGATCATGGAGCTGGGCCGGGTCCCGGAGCACCTCCTGGTGCTGGGCGGAGGGTTCATCGGCCTGGAGTTCGGACAGATGTTCCGACGTTTTGGTGCCCGGGTCACGGTAATCCAGGCGGCCCCTCGCCTGGCGCCGCGCGAGGACGAGGATGTCTCGGAGGCGATCCGGGAGATCCTCGAAGACGACGGCATTCGGGTGCTCACCGACGCCCGGGCCGTGGGGGCCCGCTCCGAGGCGAACGGAGTGGTCCTCGACCTGGTCTCCCCGGAAGGAGACACCGAGGAGCTCTGGGGAAGCCATCTCCTGGTGGCCACCGGCCGGATTCCCAACACCGACGACCTGGGTCTCGCCGCCGCAGGGCTCTCCACCGATGAAGAAGGCTTCGTACCGGTGAACGATCGCCTCGAAACCTCGAAGGAGGGGATCTGGGCCCTGGGCGACGTGAATGGCGGGCCTCCCTTCACCCACACCGCCTACGACGACTACCGCATTGTGCGCCAGAATGTCCTGGGCGAGGGGGGCGCCAGTCGCGCGGGCCGGATCGGCACCTACACCGTATTCATCGATCCCCAGCTCGGCCGGGTGGGGCTCACCGAGGACGAGGCCCGCGCGGCCGGACACGAGGTGCGGGTGGCCAGGCTCCCCATGAACCGGGTGGCCCGGGCCATCGAGATGGACGAGACCCGGGGCTTCATGAAGGCGGTGGTGGATGCCGAAACCGACCAGATCCTGGGAGCCGCCATCCTGGGTGTGGAGGGGGGTGAGGTGGCGGCGGTCCTCCTCACCGCCATGATGGGCAAGCTCCCCTGGACCACCCTCCGAGATGGGGTGATCGCCCACCCGACGCTGGCCGAGTCGCTGAACAACCTCTTTGCAACCCTCGATTGACAAGGGAGTCCCAACGCATGAGCACTGAACGCGTGTCCTTCACAGGAGCCCAGGGAGACGAGCTCGCCGCCCGGGTCGACCTGCCGGTACACGGAACTCCCCGGGCATGGGTGCTCTTCGCCCACTGCTTCACCTGTTCGAAGAACCTCCGGGCCGTCGTCCGCTTCGCCCGGGAGCTGAACCAGGAGGGAATCGCGGTGCTCCGCTTCGACTTCACGGGGCTGGGCGAGAGCGAGGGGGACTTCGCCGACACCAACTTCACCTCCAATGTCCAGGACCTGGTGGCGGCGGCCCGCTACATGGAGGAGGACTGGGGGGCTCCCGACATCCTGGTGGGACACTCCCTGGGAGGGGCGGCCGTGCTCCATGCCGCCCACGAGGTCGACTCGGTGAAGGCCGTCGCCACCATCGGGGCGCCCGCGGAGCCCTCGCATGTCCTGCAGCATGTGGCGGAGTCGAAGGCCGAGATCGAGGAACGGGGAGCGGCGGAGGTCAAGATCGGGGGGCGTCCCTTCAAGATCCGACGCCAGTTCCTGGAAGACCTGAGAGAGACCCGCATGAAAGAGGTGGTGGGCACCCTGGATCGGGCCCTCCTCATCCTTCATTCCCCGCACGACGATGTGGTGGGGGTGGACAATGCGGCACAGCTCTACCGGGCCGCCCGGCACCCCAAGAGCTTCGTGAGCCTCCATGGCGCGGACCACCTCCTCATGAAGGAGGCCGACGCCCGCTACGCCGCACGGATCCTGGCCACCTGGGCCTCCCGCTACGTGGAGATCCCCGAGGAGGAGGTCCCCGAGCCCCCCATCGACGGGGACCGGGTGGTGGTCCAGCTGGGCGCCGAGGGCTTCCGGAGCGAGGTCTGGGCCGATGGTCACTACCTGGTCGCCGACGAGCCCCGCTCCGTGGGCGGAACCGACGAGGGCGCCACCCCGTACGGGCTCCTCCTGGCCGGACTGGGGAGCTGCACCGTCATGACCCTGCGAATGTACGCCGACCGCAAGGAGTGGCCCCTCGACGAGATCCAGGTGGGGCTGCGCCATCGTCGCCGCCACGCCTCCGACGAGGCGGAGTGCGAGGAGAACGACGACGCCCGTCTCGACCGGGTGGACCGCGAGATCCGCCTCCTCGGAGAGCTCTCGGACGAGCAGCGGGACCGCCTCCTGGAGATCGCCGAGCGGTGCCCCGTCCACCGCACCCTCGACGCGGGCGTGCGGATCGA
>SLSF01000077.1 GCA_007130605.1 Gemmatimonadota bacterium
TCGAAGCGGGAGACGGTGACCGCCAGGTGACGCGCATCGGGAGAAAAGGAGGCCTGGCCCAACGACTCGAAGCGGTGGTAGTCATCGGGGGTGATGAGGCGGCGCTCGTCGGAATCGCTGTTCCCTTCCTGGCCGAACACGGCACCGGGAAGGAGGAGGGCCAGCAGTACGGCGACAAGGGCCGTGGATGCCCGAGTGATCCGGACGGGGAGGATTCGATCAGCCATGGGGACTCCAGCGGTTCATGCACGAAACAGGTATCATCCGTGCCGAAAGTACACCCTCCCCCGGGCTCCCGCCAGAGTGAATTTCCCCTGCCGGACCGGGCGACGACCGAGGGCCGGGGGGCTACGTGCGACCGGTTGCCGGAGGGGCTACGGTCCGGTGCTGGTCACGGTGACCCGCGCATCGAGGAGCTTGCGCACCTCTTCGCCCAGGCGGCGGATCGTCACCGGCTTCTCGAGGAAGCTCGATACTCCTACCCCGTGCACCTCGAGGTCGATCTCCATGTCGGAGTAGCCGCTCAGGAAGAGAACCCGGAGTCCGGGGTGGCGCGGGGCCAGGGCTCGCGCCAGCTCGACCCCGGTGCGATCCGGAAGAATCACATCGGCCACCAGAAGGTCCACCGGTCGGGGGGTCCGGCCGAACCGACGCTCGGCATCGCTCGCATTCTCAGCAGTGATCACCTCGTAGCCATGCCACTCCAGGGCACGCCGAAGTGCCTCGCGCGCCTCCTCGTTGTCTTCGACGAGCAGAAGGAGCTCGGGGCTGTCCGCAGAGGCGCGTGGCGTGGTCTTGTTCAAGGCTCGTGACTCATCCGATGTCTGTGCTCGCACCGCCCGGCCTTGTGACGCAGGGGGCGGAGACGACAGGTTTGCTGTGCTCAAGCTCGGAGCGGCGGTACACCACCGCCCTCATGTTCATCCGGAGTTCGAGAGGCGCCGTGATCAAGACCCTGGGGACCCAGCTCGCCATCCTGATGGAGGAGGACGAGGTTCAGCGGAACCTCCCCGTCCTCTTGAAGTTCTGTCTGTTCGTGCTCGGCGTGATGGTGCTCTCCACCATCGGCTTCCACCTCATCATGATCCATGTGGAGGGTCAGGAGCACTCCTGGTTTGCGGGATTCTACTGGACCGTGGTGACGATGTCGACCCTCGGGTACGGTGATATCGTCTTTCACACGGATCTCGGCCGTTCCTTCAGCCTCCTCGTTCTGATTTCGGGGGTGGTGCTGCTTCTTGTCGTCCTCCCTTTCGTCTTCATTCGCTACTTCTACGCCCCGTGGTTCGAGGCGCAGGTCCGGTTCCGGGCGCCACGGGAACTCCCGGAGGGTACCCGCGACCATGTCATCATCGCCGACTACGATCTCCTCGGACCGGGCCTCGTGGCGCAGTTCCGAGCCCACGGGGTGCCCTATGTCTTCCTCGCCTCCGATCCGGAGCATGCCGCGTCGCTTTACCGCGACGGGGTGCATGTGGTCTATGGCGAGTCCGACTCGACCGAAACCTATTACAAGATCCACGCCAGAGACGCCCGGCTCCTGGTAGCGAACCAGGACGACATGACCAACACCAATGTCATCCTCACCGCCCGGGAAGTGGCCCCAGACCTCCCCATCATGGCCGTGGCCAGCAGCGAGGATGCCACCGATATCCTGGAACTCGCCGGGGCCCAGACCGTGCTTCCCCTCCGTCGCCAGCTCGGGGAGCAGCTCGCAAATCGCATCAATGCAGGTCATGCGCAGACCCATGTGGTGGGTAGCTTCGGCGACCTCCACATTGCCGAGGTTCCCATCCTCAACACCCCTCTCGTGGGAAAGGCGGTGCGGGAGACCCGTCTGCGGGAGTCCCTCGGACTGAATCTCATCGGCCTCTGGGAAGACGCCGAATTCAAGCCGGTCGACCCCGACCGCACCCTGACCGATCACTGCATCCTGGTGGTGGCCGGACGCCCCGACCGGCTCGCGGAACTCGACGAACTCCTCTACATCTACGACACGAACTGGAACCCGGTCATCGTCATCGGAGGGGGGAAGGTCGGCCGCTCGGCCACCCGGGCACTCCGGAAGAAGGGGGTTACCGTCCACCTGGTGGAGCGCAATGCCGAGCTCGCCGCCCGCTGGGAGGAGGTGCCCGACCGGATGTTCGTGGGGGACGCCGCCAACCGGGAGCTCCTCGAGGAAGCCGGGATCCACGAAGCCCCCGCCGTCCTCCTCACCACCAATTCCGACGCCACCAATGTCTTTCTCACTGTCTACTGCCGGAAGCTGAACTCCGAACTCCGGATCGTGAGCCGGGTCACCCACGAACGAAATGTCGACTCGATCCGGCGGGCCGGTGCCGACATGGTGCTGAGCTATGCCTCCCTGGCGGTGCAGACCATCAGTGCGCGAGCGCAGGGGCGCCCCGTCGTCCTCCTGGGCGAGGGGGTGGAGCTCCTGGAAGAGGACCTCCCCCCCTCGCTGGAAGGAAAGACCCTCACCGAATCGGAGATCGGTGCCCGTACCGGCCTCACGGTGGTGGCCCTCCGCGAGGGGGAGACGATCCGAACGAGCCTCAGCGCCGACCATCGCCTCCAGGAGGGGAGCCGGCTGGTGATGGTGGGTGCCCCGGAGGGCCTCGAGACCTTCCACAAGGTGTTCGGGGGTCCCTGAAGAGCATTGTAGCGTATACGCCACTGTAGCGAATACGCTACGTAGCGTATTCGCTACAACCCCCGCCACGTCCTCTCCCGCCGGGAATGCTCGTCCGCTCGATCCGTCGCCGGGCGGCGGCCCCTCGAGCTCGATCGGGTGGAGGACCCGGAGTTGAACGTGGCATTCATCGAATGGTTTCGCTTCCTGGACGGGTGAGGATGCCGTATTCGGCGGCGTCCGTGGGCCATTCATTTCCTGCACGAATGCCACGAAGCGCCTTCGTCCCGCTTGCGGCGACACGCCTCGATGTGGTACAGGTAGGTGCCGGGGTGTGCCCGGATCCACAGTCCCGGCTGTGCTGGCAGAACGGGACGCCCACCAGAACATCAAAGAGACTCCATGCTCCGGATTCCGACCATCCTCCCGCATGCCCTCATGGTCCTGTTCCTCCTTCCACTGGGAGCCGAGGGGCAGACCCACTGCACCGACTGCGAGATCCACTTCGAGAAGGACGTGGTCCTGGACTTCACCGATGCCCCCGCATCTCCATCGTTTGACCTCATGGTGGTGGAGCTCCATGGAGGCGGCTTCGCGGTCAATGGTTCGACCACCGGGGTCGAGATCCTCCTCTTCGATGACGACGGGCACTTTTCCCGAGCCATCGGCACCCGGGGCGAGGGGCCGGGGGAGTTCGGCAGCCAGCCACGGATCGGGGTCCCGATGGAGGACGGTTTCCTGGCCCATGACCCGGCCCTTCACAGACTCCACTTCATCGGAAACGACGGGGTCACCCGGTGGACGCAGCGCATGGAGATGACCACGTCGGGGATCTTCGGGGCCGGAAGCAATCTCGTCGCTGCCGGCCTCGCCGTGGAAGATGGCGTGGCCCATGGACTCCTCTTCGCAGAGATCGACGGCGAGGGCACGGCGGGCGAGGTCCGGCGGATCCGTCACGCCGTCGAACAGGCGCCGGTGCAGCCCGGCGAGCGCCCCGACTGGCTTCTGGTTGCCACCGA